>NZ_JBLUPX010000036.1:0-36920 GCF_048068235.1 Pseudomonas sp. NY15364
GAGCGCTGCACTTTGCATCATTGCACCAGTAAAAACACAAACGCCCCGAATCAATCGAGGCGTTTGTATTGAACCGGTTCAGTTCAGAACGTTTTCACACAGTCTGCTCGGCCGGGTTTTTTCTTTTCTGGAATAAAAAAGCCCGCCGAGGGGGCGACGGGCAAACAACGTCTTCGCAGGAGCGCGAAGCGGTCAGGCATGCAGGAGCTGGGGCATGCTGATCTGTGTGCTGGCGCGGGCGACTTCGCCGATCACCAGAATGGCCGGGCTCTTCAGGGCGAAGGCTGCGGCATCGTCTTGCATCGCGCCCAACTGGCTGCGGCACTCACGCTGTGCGGGCAACGAGGCGTTCTCGATCATGGCCACCGGCATCTCGGCGCTCATGCCGCCGGCGAGCAGGCCGTCGCGAATATCCGCCAGTTTGGCGACACCCATATAGACCACCAAGGTGGTGCCGCTCTGCGCCAGTGCCGCCCAGTTCAGGCTGCTGTCGTCCTGGGTGTGGGCGGTGACCAGGGTCACGCCACGGGCCACACCGCGCAGGGTCAGGGGGATGCCGCAGTTGGTGGCGCCGGCCAGCCCGGCGGTGATGCCGTTGACCATCTCCACTTCGATGCCGTGCTCGCCGAGCCAGTCTGCTTCCTCGCTGCCGCGGCCGAAGATGCAAGGATCACCGCCTTTCAGGCGCACCACGCACTTGCCCTGGCGTGCATAGCGCAGCATCAGGCGATGGATGAAAGCCTGCGGGGTGGAGCGACAACCGCCGCGCTTGCCCACCGAGACGATACGCGCGCCGGGGCAGTGCTCGAGCACGGCCGGGTTGACCAGATCGTCGATCATCACGATCTCGGCCTGGTTCAGCGCCTTGACCGCCTTGAGGGTCAGCAGCTCGGGATCACCTGGGCCCGCACCTACCAGCCAGACTTTTGCACTCATGTTCACCACCTCTCTCGTGTCACGTGCCGGCGTTTGCCGCTGGTTCCCACGCTCCGGCGTGGAAAGGATTCGGGGGACGCGCTGCGCCCCATGAGACGCGAGCGTCTCGGGCTGCGTACCCACGCAGAGCGTGGGTACGATCAACTCATGCGTTCACTGCAGTGGGCTGTTGAGCCAGCAGACGTTTGATTTCGGGGACGCAGGAGCCGCAGCTGGTGCCGCACTTGAGCTCCTGCCTGAGGCCGTCCAGATCCAGGCCGCGTGCGATGCCGGCGCACACCGCGCCTTCGCTGACGTTCAGGCAGTTGCACAGGGTCTTGCCGCGCGTGTTGGCGGCTGCATTGCCTGGCGGCGCGGAGACCGGGGCGAGCAGCCAGCGACGCAGCTCGGCGTCGGCCTGGCCGTCCAGCCACAGGCTCCTGAGCCATTCGCTGGCGGCGGTTTCGCCGGCCAGGCGGATGCTGACGATGCGGCCATCCTCGATACGCACACGCTTGCCTACTGCACGGCGCGGGTCGTCGTAGGCCAGCACCGGACCTTCATTCAGGCGCAGCAGGCGGTCGATCTGCGCCAGCAGCTCTGGCTGCGGCGCCACGGCGCTGGCGGCGCGGATCAGCAGAGCGGGGCGCTCGCGGCCGGTGGGGGTGAGGCTGGCGTAGGCGAACTCCTCGAGCAGCGGGCGCAGGGCCTCGAAGCGGCTCTGCACCTCGCCCTCAACCAGGGCGAACAGCTGCCAGGGCAGCTCGACCTTGTCCACCTCGACACCAGCATGCTTGAGCTCCGGTTGTTTGGATAACGGATCGAAAGCCGGCTGGGTCAGCACGTTGGTGCCCAAACCCTTGAGGAAGCGATCGCCCCAGTGCATCGGAAGCCAGGCCTGACCGGGGCGCACCGATTCGTCGGTTTGTACCGGCAGGATCAGGCTGCCGCGACGGCTGCGCAGCTTGATCAGATCGCCGTCCTGCAGGCGACGACGACGCAGCTCGTCCGGGTGCAGGCCGAGCACGGCGGCCTCGACATGGCCGAACAGGCGCGCGGCGGTGCCGGTGCGGCTCATGCCGTGCCACTGATCGCGCAGGCGACCGGTATTGAGGGTCAGCGAGTAACGCGCCTCGCGCTTTTCCTTCGGCGCACGGTAGGGGTCGGCATGAAACTGCGCGCGCCCGCTGGCCGTGGGGAAGCGGCCATTGGCATAGAGCCGCGCGGTGCCGTGGCGTGCGCCGGACGGGAACGGCCATTGCTGGGGACCTCGGTCATCGAGCAGCGCGTAGCTCAGCCCCGAGAGGTCGAGGTCGCGCTGGGCGGTCAGGTGCTTGTATTCCTCGAACAGCGCTTCGCTGTCGGTGAAATCGAACAGGCTGGGCAGGCCGGGGCGGAGCAGGGGTTCCAGGCGACGGGCGAAGTCGCAGGTGATCGACCAATCGGGCCGCGCCTCTGCGGGCGCTGGCACGGCGCGGCGCACATGGCTGACGCGGCGCTCGGAGTTGGTCACCGTGCCTTCCTTCTCGCCCCAGCTGGCGGCGGGCAGCAGCAGGTCAGCGTAGCGGCAGGTCTCGGTGGTGAAGAAGGCTTCCTGCACCACGACGAAGGGGCAGGCGGCCAGGGCCTCGTGCACCTTGTTCTGGTTCGGCAGCGACTGCGCCGGGTTGGTGCAGGCGATCCACAGCGCCTTGATGCGGCCGTCGTGCACCGCATCGAACAACTCGATGGCGGACAGGCCGGGCGTCTCCGGCAGGGCATCGACTCCCCAGTAGGCGGCGACTTCGGCGCGGTGCTCGGCGTTGGCGGCTTCGCGGTGGCCGGGCAGCAGATTGCTCAGGCTGCCGGTCTCGCGGCCGCCCATGGCGTTGGGCTGGCCAGTCAGCGAGAAGGGGCCGGCGCCGGGCTTGCCGATCTGCCCGGTGGCCAGGTGCAGATTGATCAGCGCACTGTTCTTCGCCGAGCCGGCACTGGACTGGTTCAGGCCCATGCACCACAGCGAGAGAAAGCTGGGTGCCTGGCCGATCCATTGCGCGCAGGTCTGCAGCGCTTCACGGTCGATGCCGCAGATGTCGGCGACCGCGGCGGGGGTGTAGTCGCGCACCAGATCCTTCAGCGACTCGAAGCCCTCGGTGTGTGCATCGATATAGGTGCGGTCGATCCAGCCTTCCCAGAGCAGGATATGCAGGATGCCATGGAACAGCGCGACATCGGTACCGGGCAGGATCGCCAGGTGTAGATCGGCCAGCTCGCAGGTATCGGTGCGCCGTGGGTCGATGACGATCACCTTCATTTCCGGGCGGCGGGCCTTGGCTTCTTCCAGGCGGCGGAACAGCACCGGATGGGCGTAGGCCATGTTGGAGCCGGCGATCAGCAGGCAGTCGCTCTGCTCGATGTCCTCGTAACTGCAGGGCGGGGCGTCGGCACCGAGGCTACGCTTGTAGCCGACCACCGCCGAACTCATGCACAGGCGCGAGTTGCTGTCGATATTGTTGGTTCCCACCAATGCTCTGGCCAGCTTGTTGAAGGCGTAGTAGTCCTCGGTCAGCAACTGGCCGGAAATATAGAAGGCAACGCTGTCCGGACCGTGTTCGCGGATGGTTTCGGCGAACACCGCGGCGGTGTGATCCAGGGCGCTGTCCCAGTCCGTGCGCGAACGGGCCAGGCCCTTGCCCAGGCGCAGCTCGGGATAGAGGGCGCGGGCGTCGAGGTCGCCGGTCAGGTGCAGGGTCGAACCCTTGCTGCACAGTTTGCCGAAGTTGGCCGGGTGGCTGGGGTCGCCGGCAACGCCGAGGATCTTCTCGCCGTCGTGCTCGATCAGCACGCCGCAGCCCACGCCGCAGTAGCAGCAGGTGGAGGCGGTGACTTGAGTGGGGCTGGCCATGTTCGGAGCTCCTGAGGCGCGGGGAAGTTCTGGTGGAGGGGCTTCAGCCGCGACCGTCGCCGCTGAAGCGCCTCCCACAGGGCTAGCTGCTGTGAGCGAATGCCAGCAACACGCGGCCGTTCTCGACCCGGGCGTGGTGCCGGTGAGCGCAACCGACATCCGGCGCCACGGCCTCGCCGGACTCCAGCTCGATCTGCCAGTTATGCAGCGGGCAGGCCACGCGCTTGCCGTAGATCAGCCCCTGGGACAGCGGCCCGCCCTTGTGCGGGCAGCGGTCGTCGAGGGCGAATACTTCATCGTTACTGGTGCGGAAGATGGCGATATCGCCTTTCGGCCCGGCGATGATGCGCGAGCCGAGCACGTTGATCTCTTCCAGGGCGCAGATATCCAGCCAGTTCATACGGTGGCCTCCTCGATTTGCACGACCTTGATGGTGTCGAACTCTTTCTTCAGTTGCGGCGTTTCGATGCGCTGCTTCCAGGGATCCTGTTCGAACGACAGGGCGTAGTGCAGGCGCGCAGCCAGGGCCTTGCGGTTGGCCTCGTCTTCCAGCACCGCCTTCTTGATGTGCTCCATGCCGACGCGCTGCAGGTAGTGCACGGTGCGCTCGAGGTAGAAGGCCTCCTCGCGGTACAGCTGGAGGAAGGCGGCGTTGTACTCGCGCACTTCCTCGGCGGTCTTGACCTTGACGAAGAACTCGGCCACCTCGGTCTTGATCCCGCCGTTACCGCCGATATACATCTCGAAGCCGGAGTCCACACCAATGATGCCGACGTCCTTGATGCCGGCCTCGGAGCAGTTGCGCGGGCAGCCGGAGACCGCCAGCTTGACCTTGTGCGGTGACCACATGTTGAACAGGTCGTGCTCCAGGTCGATGCCCAGCTGGGTGGAGTTCTGCGTGCCGAAGCGGCAGAACTCGCTGCCGACGCAGGTCTTCACCGTGCGGATGGACTTGCCGTAGGCGTGGCCGGAGGGCATGTCCAGGTCCTTCCACACCGCTGGCAGGTCGTCTTTCTTGATGCCCAGTAGGTCGATGCGTTGGCCGCCGGTGACCTTGACCATGGGTACGTTGTACTTGTCGGCCACATCGGCGATGCGGCGCAGCTCGGAGGGATTGGTCACGCCGCCCCACATACGCGGAACAACGGAATACGTCCCGTCCTTCTGGATATTGGCGTGGGCGCGTTCGTTGATCAGGCGCGACTGCGGGTCGTCCTTGGCCTCGCCCGGCCAGGTGGAGATCAGGTAGTAGTTCAGCGCCGGACGGCAGGTGGCGCAGCCGTTGGGCGTGCTCCAGTTGAGAAAGGCCATGGTCTGCGCCATGGACGTCAGGTGCTGCTCGCGGATGGCCTTGCGGATCTGCCCGTGGTTGAGGTCGCTGCAGCCGCAGATGGCCTTCTCGCTCTTGGGCTTGACGTCCGCTGCGCCGCCAACGGTGCTGATCAGGATCTGCTCCACCAGGCCGGCGCAGGAGCCGCAGGAACTGGCAGCCTTGGTGTGCTTCTTCACCTCGTCGACCGAGAACAGGCCGTTCTCCTGGATCGCCTTGACGATGGTGCCCTTGCACACGCCGTTGCAGCCGCAGATTTCCATGCTGTCGGGCATGTTGGCGGTCTTGTCGGCGCCCTGGTGGCCGACGTCGCCGATGGCGCCTTCGCCGAACATCAGGTGGTCGCGGATCTCGCTGACGTTGTGATTCTCACGGATCTGGCGGAAGTACCAGCCGCCGTCGGCGGTGTCACCATACAGGCAGGCGCCGACCAGCACGTCGTCCTTGATCACCAGCTTCTTGTACACGCCGCCGATGGGGTCGGAAAGGGTGATGGTCTCGGTGCCTTCACCGCCCATAAATTCACCGGCGGAGAACAGGTCGATACCGGTGACCTTGAGCTTGGTCGAGGTCACCGAGCCCTGATAGCGGGAGAAACCGAGCTGGGCCAGGTGGTTGGCGCAGACCTTGGCCTGCTCGAACAGCGGCGCCACCAGGCCGTAGGCGATGCCGCGGTGACTGGCGCACTCGCCGATGGCGTAGATGCGCGGGTCATAGGTCTGCATGGTGTCGTTGACCAGGATGCCGCGGTTGCAGGCGATACCAGCGCTCTCGGCCAGCTCGCTGTTGGGGCGGATGCCGGCGGCCATCACCACCAGGTCGGCGGGAATCACTTCGCCATCCTTGAACTTCACCGCACAGACGCGGCCTTCGCCGTTGTCCAGCAACTCGGCGGTGTGCTTGGGCAGGAGGAACTTCAGGCCACGGTCTTCCAGGGATTTCTGCAGCAAACGGCCTGCGGTGCTATCGAGCTGGCGCTCCAGCAGCCAGTCGCCGATATGCACCACGGTCACGTCCATGCCGCGCAGCTTGAGGCCGTTGGCCGCTTCCAGGCCGAGCAGGCCGCCGCCGATGACCACTGCGTGCTTATGAGTCTTGGCGGTGTCCATCATCATCTGGGTGTCGGCGATGTCGCGATAGCCGATCACGCCCTGCAGGTCCTTACCCGGAATCGGCAGGATAAAGGGGTTGGAGCCGGTGGCGATGAGCAGGCGGTCGTACTCGGCTTCGCTGCCATCGTCGGCGATGACCAAGCGCTTCTTGCGGTCGATCTTGACCACCTTGCGCCCGAGCAGCAGCTTGATGTCGTTTTCCGCGTACCAGTTGAGATCGTTGAGCACGATCTCCTCGAAGGTCTGCTCGCCGGCCAGTACCGGCGAGAGCAGGATGCGGTTGTAGTTGGGGTGCGGCTCGGCGCCGAACACGGTGATGTCGTAGAGATCGGGGGCGAGCTTGAGCAGCTCCTCGAGGGTGCGTACACCCGCCATGCCGTTGCCGATCATCACCAGCTTGAGTTTTTGCATGCCGGCCATCTCCTGAAGAAAAATCACGGTCGAAAAAATTGTCGGGAGCAATTTTTAACGTCGCTCCGCGACGGCTCGAAGAGTGGCCGCCAGGGATGGCAGGCCATAAAAAAACAAAAAAGGCGTCCCGCTAGTCACCTAGCGAGGACGCCTTTGTCCAGGTCCCGTTCTATCGGGAAGTGCAGCCTTCGTCGTTGAAGGTCGCGCTTTATGTGGTTTGTGGTAGTTGTGAATGCAGCCCTTGTGCCAACTCGATCAGGTCACGGTTTTTCAGGCTTTTCAGTCACTTGGCTGGCGCTGTAGGTTGGGTTTATGCACCGTTGAGATGCGTTTTGCGCTGCTTTGGTGCGGGGTGGGCTATTTGAGCAGCAGGAACGCCAGCAGCAGGTTGAGCAGCAGCGACACCAGCGCCACCGTGCTCCAGACCAGCAGCGGCTCGCGCTCCAGCAGCGGTCGTGGGCGGTTGTTCAGGGACTGGCGCTCGCCACTTTCCAGTGCCAGCAGCCACTCCTCGGCAGTCTCGAAGCGCTGCGCTGGGGCGGCGGCTACCGCGCGGTTCAACACCTCATCGAGCCAGGCAGGCAAGTCCGGGCGGTAGCGGCTGGCCGGCACCGGCTGACCGAAGCGCGGGTGCTGGAAGGCTTCGACTTCGCCATGGGGATAGTGACCGGTAAGCAGGTGATAGAGGGTCACGCCGGCGGCGTAGAGATCCTGCTGGGCGCTGGGCGGGCTGCCGGCGAAGGCTTCCGGGGCGATATAGCTGGGCGTGCCGGGCAGGGCATGCGCCTCGTCGCGGGTCAGGCCCGGACAGTAGGCCAGACCGAAGTCCAGCACACGCAGCTCGCCGTCGTCGCCGAGCAGCAGGTTCTCCGGCTTGATGTCGCGGTGGATGATATTGCGCCTGTGCAACAGGCCGAGCGCCTTGATCAGGCGCGGGGCCAGGTCCTGCCAGTCGGCCAGGCTCAGCGGGCCGTGCTGGCGTAGGCGCGTGGCCAGGGTCTGGCCGGCATATTCGCGCTGCACGTAATACAGATGCTGGCGCTGCGGTAGAGCATGCAACTCGGGGAAGTGGCGACCGGCGACGCGGCGCAGGAACCATTCCTCCTGCAGCAGCGCCGGGCCGGCCTGCTCCTCGCCGGCGCGGCTGGGCGGCAGGGTCTTGAGCAGCCAGGGCAGGTTGTCAGCATCGCGCACCCGGTAGATCAGCGACTGGCGCGATTCGCCGAGCAGGCCTTCGACCTGCCAGCCTTCGAACTCCTGGCCTTCACGCAGGCGCGGCGGCAGAGGCCAATGTTCGAGCTGGGCCAGGGTGTCGGCCAGCGCGGCTTCTGGGAGCTGCTCGACGTGCACCAGCAGGGCGCTGGCGTTGTCCTGGCTGCCGGCGTGATGCGCCACGTCGACCAGTGCCTGGCAGATCGCTTCGGCGTCGTCGCCCTGTTGCAGCAGCTCGCCGATGCGCTTGTCGCTGAGGCAGGCCCAGACCCCGTCGCTGACCAGCAGGAAACGGTCGCCGGCCTGCAGCTCGCCGTCGCGGTAGTCCACCACCAGGTGTTGATCCAGCCCCATGGCGCGCTTGAGCACGTGCTGCATGCCCGGCTGTTCCCACACATGGTCCTCGGTCAGGCGCAGCAGCTGGCCGTTGCGCCACAGGTAGGCGCGGCTGTCGCCGATGTGCGCCAGGGTGTAGCACCGCCCGCGCAGCACCAGGGCGGTGAGGGTGGTGAGCAGCGGCTGGCCGCCGCCGTTGGCCTGTAGCCAGCGGTTATGCGCAATGAGCAGGCGGTCCAGGCTGTGCTGCACCGGCCAGGTTTCCGGGGTGGAGTAGTAGTCCAGAGCCAGCGCCTGCAGGGTCGCACGTGCGGCCAGGCCGCCGTCGGCGCACTGGCTGACGCCATCGGCCAGACCGAGCAGGTAGCCCTTGCTGGCAGCCAGGGCTGGCGCCGGGGTGACCACACGCAGGGCGTCCTGGTTCTCGCTGCGCGGGCCGGTGGCGCTGGTTTCGCCGATGCTCAGTTGCAGGGCCATGATGCGGTTTCCGTAGATCTTTGGACCGTAGAGTGCGCCGTGCGCACCAGATTCGACGCAAATCGCTGGTGCGCGCGGCGCACCCTACGGAGTGTGGCCGGTCGTCGAGAACTCGCTCACACCCGTGCGGCGGTCACCGCGGCGCTACCCCAGGTGGTGCGCCAGCGCTGCTTGACCCCATGCAGACCGATCCAGGCCAGCACGCCGAGGCTGGCGAACAGCCAGAGGCCCAGCTGGTAGTCGCCGGTATGTTGCTTGATGGTGCCCAGGCCTGCAGCGAGGAAGAAACCACCGATACCGCCGGCCATGCCGATCAACCCGGTCATCACGCCGATTTCCCTGCGAAAACGCTGCGGTACCAGCTGGAACACCGCGCCATTGCCAGCACCAAGGCCGAGCATGGCGGCGACGAAAAAGGCCAGGGCAGCGGTCGCGCTGGGCAGGTTGAAGCCCACCACGGTGATACACAGCGAGGCGATGCTGTACATCATCAGCAACGTGCGAATGCCGCCGATGCGGTCGGCCAGAGCGCCGCCCAGCGGGCGCAGCAGGCTGCCGGCGCAGACGCAGGCGGCGGTGTAGTAACCGGCGGTCACCGGGTTCAGCCCGTACTGGTCGCTGAAGTAGCCGGGCAGGGCGCTGGCCAGGCCGATGAAGCCGCCGAAGGTGACGCTGTAGAAGAACATGAACCACCAGCTGTCGCGATCGCCGAGGGCCTTGAGGTAGTCGCCGAAGGCCTTGGGCTTGGGTCGTTCCGGCGCATTCTTGGCCACCAGGGCGAAGATCACCAGGGTCGCCAGCAGCGGGATCAGCGCCCAGCCGAACACGTTCTGCCAGCCGGACAGCGCGGCCAGGCCGGGGGCGAACAACGCCGCCAGCACGGTACCGGAGTTACCGGCGCCGGCAATGCCCATGGCCTTGCCCTGATGCTGCGGCGGGTACCACTGTGAGGCCAGCGGCAGGGCCACGGCGAACGCCGCGCCGGCAAAGCCGAGGAACAGGCCGAGCAGCAGCGCCTGCTCGTAGCTGCCGATGCCGATCTGCCAGGCGCAGAACAGCGCGACTATCACCACCACCTGGCCGAGCAGGCCGGCGGTCTTCGGCGACAGGCGATCGGCGAGAAAGCCCATCAGCAGACGCAGCACGGCGCCGGCGAGAATCGGCGTGGCCACCATCAGGCCGCGTTGCTGGGCGTTGAGGTCGAGGTCGGTAGCGATCTGCACCGCCAGTGGGCCGAGCAGGTACCAGACCATGAAGCTCAGGTCGAAATAGAGGAAGGCGGCAAACAGGGTGGGGGCGTGGCCGGCTTTCCAGAAACTTGTATTCATCGATCACCTCATCAGCGAGAAGGAGCCCGGTCAGGCGCGGCGAACCGTGGTCGTGGACACGGCGGCCGCGTCTGCCGGGAAGGCCGTGCACTTGTGGTGCAGAGCCCTGCGGCCGAAGCCACAGCAGGTTTGAGCGATTGCGGTGCAGGCTCGGATCGCGATGCCTGCGCCGGCCCCGGTCACTGGGGCGAACACGAAAAAAAACGCCGCTTCACCACAGGCCATGAAGGCGAGGTGAGGCGACGTCTTTGTCGTGAGGGAGGTGGCCGCCGTTGGCTACCTGGTGCGAGGGAATAAGCAAGAGCCGAGCCAACCGGGCAGAGGCCCTGGGATCAGGCGCTACGCACCTTCAATACGCGCAGTACTGCCGTAAAACGAGGCGTTTGCGCCGTCTATGCCCCCGAATGGGGCGATCGCTGCGTACTGAGAGTGGCTTGAGACTGGACGCTGGAAAGTTGGGCAACGCTGGTTGCGTGAGTGGGTAGCGGCGCGGTCAGCAGGGCGAGTGCCAGCAGATTGCTGAGCAGCCCCGCCTGACGGGCACGGCGGTAGGTGTCGGTCATCCTCGATCCCCCCTTTTTTCTGTTCTGACCTAGGCGTAGCAGACGAATGACAATGTGTCACGTTATTAGCAGCAATAACTGTGCACGTTTGCAGACGCCTGTTCGCCCGGGGCCCTGAAGCAGTGGAATCGCTGAGTCAGTCGAGCCGATTGACCTTGGGGAACTTGGCGCTGAAGGATTCCGGCATTGGCACCACCTTCGACTGACGATAATCGAAGAACACGAAGCCGGACTTGGCCATGGCCACCAGCGTGCCGTCAGCCGGACGGGTGATGCGGAAGGTGATATCACCGCCATATCGGTTGAAATCCATCACACCGACTTCGAACAGCAGCTGGTCGCGGGCATGGGCCTCGGCCCTGTAGGTGGTGGCCAGGTCGGTGACGATGATGCCAGTGCCTTTGCCGTCGGTTTCGCGAATGCCGAACTCGAAGAGGAAACGGGCGCGTGCCTCGGAAATCATCGAGATCATCGAGTCATTGCCCAGATGGTTGGCACCGTTGATGTCGGTAACGCGCACGGTCAGGTGAGTGCTGTAGCAGTACTGGTCTTCGGGAAAATCGAGGGTCAGGCGTGCCATGGTCGAGCCTTCGTCTAGGAGGGCGGCGATTGTAAACCGCCGCGTTCCTCAGCGGTGCAGGCTGTTGAGGTGATAGAACGTGACACGACCACCTTCGCTATCCGCTCCGGAATTGTCCTGGATATAGGCGCCCGCCTTGAAGTACAGGTACAGCTTGCTCCAGCTGCTGCTCAACTGGCGGTAGAGCGAGCCATTGTCGCCATCGGTGCTGGCCACGCTGACGCCGATGCGTCCGCTGGGCGTGACGCGCAGGTCGTAGCCGAAGCGCTCGCCAAGCTGGATGTTCTCGGCCAGCAGAATGTTTTGCACGTCGCTGTCGCCTGGGCGAGCGCGCAGCAGCAGCTCCACCCGGCCAACGCCACGTCGATAGTGATATTGCAGCTTGAGCAGCGGGTCGTTCTGGCTGCCCGGCACGTCGGTACTGTGGATCTGGCCGATCACCACCTTGTTGCGACTGGGCACCTGGTCAACCTGCAGCACGGCGCTGAGGTAGCTGTCCGAACTGGCATGTAGCCAGTTGTCGAGTCTGCCGTCGTGCTGGGTTTCGCGTAGCTCGCTGCGTGGATAGCGGGCATCGGCTGTGGTCGAGCCGGTGACCGGCACCCAGAAGGTCACGCTGCCGTCGGCATTGCGCCGAAAGTAACGGCTTGTATAGCTGTTATTCAGCCGTTCGGTGGTGATAGTGGTCGGCGCTGGTTCGGTGGGAATCGACAGATTCCAGGTGGTGAGGTCGAGCACGGGGTTCTCTGCTTGCCGGTTGAGGGCCCTTGTTCGTCCCTGCAAAGGGTCAGAGGTTCCGCCGCCCCAGCCCTTGAGCCAGAGCGGTTTTGACCCTCAGGCGGCCGGGCGCTGCTGGCGCTGGTAGAGAAACTCCAGCACGGCGGTACGGTAGGCGTGGTACTGCGAGTCATTGGCCAGCGCCAGGCGGTCGCGCGGGCGCGGCAGGTCGACGGCGAGGATTTCGCCGACGGTGGCGGCCGGGCCGTTGGTCATCATCACGATACGATCGGACAGGAGCACGGCTTCGTCGACGTCATGGGTGACCATCACCACGGTGCTCTGGGTCTGCCCGACGATGCGCAGCAGCTCGTCCTGCAGATGTGCACGGGTCAGGGCATCGAGGGCGCCGAACGGCTCGTCCATCAGCAGCACCTTGGGCTCCATGGCCAGGGCACGGGCGATGCCGACGCGCTGCTTCATGCCGCCAGAGATCTCATTGGGATGCTTGTGCATGGCATGGCTGAGGCCGACCATGTTCAGCGCCTGCTCGGTGCGAGCCTTGAGCTGGGCCTTGCTTTCGCGCGCGCCGAAGACCTTTTCCACGGCCAGGTGGACGTTGCCGAAGCAGGTCATCCAGGGCAGCAGGCTGTGGTTCTGGAACACCACGGCGCGTTCGGGGCCGGGGCCGTCGATCTCGCGGCCATTGCAGATCAGCCCGCCTTCGTTGGCGTCGAGCAGGCCGGCGATCAGGTTGAGCACGGTGGATTTGCCGCAGCCGGAGTGGCCGATCAGTGCGACGAACTCGCCGCGGGCGATGCTCAGGTTGACGTCTGCCAGTGCCTGGAAGCGGCCTTTCTTGGTGTCGAAGTGCTTGCTGACAGCGGTCAGCTCCACGAATTTGTCCATCGGAGTTCTCCCGTTCTGGCGCTGTGCCCCGAATTTAATCAGTGACACTTTCATTTAAAACAAAGACTTGGCGTCTACTATTGAGCTGATTTGTAAGCTTGCGTAGCCCGGGTGCAATCCGGGGAAACGGAGATCGCGTTCCCGGATTGCATCTGGGCTACGAGTTGGCCGAACGCGCCTCTTCAGCTCGCGTAGTCAAAGCGTTTGGCGATCAACAGCAGCATCTGCTCCAGCGCCAGGCCGACCAGGCCGACGATGATGATGGCGATGAGAATGTGCTCGACGTTGAGGTTGTTCCATTCGTCCCACACCCAGAAGCCCAGACCGATGCCGCCGGTGAGCATCTCCGCGGCGACGATCACCAGCCAGGCCACGCCGATGGCCAGGCGGATGCCGGTCATCAGGTGCGGCAGCACGGCGGGAAACAGGATGCGCGTCAGCACCTTGAACTCTGACAGCTTGAGCACGCGGGCCACGTTCAGGTAGTCCTGCGGCACGCTGGCCACGCCGGCGGCGGTGTTGAGGATGATTGGCCAGATCGAGCTGATGAAGATCACCCAGATCGACGCCGGGCCGGCCGCCTCGAACACCAGCAGGCCGATCGGCAGCCAGGCTAGCGGCGAGACCGGCCGCAGCAAGCTGATGATCGGCGCCAGCATGCCGGCGAGAAAGGCGAAGCGGCCGATGGCGAACCCCAGGGGAATGCCCACCAGCGCCGCCAGGCCAAAGCCGACCCCGACGCGGCCGAGCGAGTTGAGGATGTTCCAGCCAATGCCCATGTCGTTGGGGCCGTTGTCGTAGAAAGGATCAGCGAACAGCACCAGCGCGGCTTGCCAGGTGCTCAAGGGGCCGGGCAGGCCCTCGCTGTATTGCGCCAGCAACGACCAGAAGCCGATGAAGGCGATGATGCCCAGCAGCGGGGCGATGCCGGCCTTGAGCAGGCTACCCAGTGCGGCGGCACTGGGCAGCAAGGCCTGCGCAGAGAGGCGCGGCTTGGCGATTGGCGGCAGTGGTGTTTTCAGGGGCGCATTCATGGTCACCTCCGGTCAGGCTTTGATTGCGAAGGAGTCGGCGTAGGCGGCCGGATTGCTGCCGTCCCAGACCACGCCGTCGATCAACGTGCTGCTGCGCAGCAGCGGGCTGCTCGGCACGGCCAGCTTGAGGGCGCTGGCAGCCTCGGCGTAGAGCGCGGTCTGGTTGATCTGCGCGGCCACGGCGGCGTAATCCGGCGCATCCTTGAGCAGGCCCCAGCGCTTGAATTGGGTGAGGAACCACATGCCGTCGGAGTGATAGGGAAAGTTGACGCTGCCGTCCTTGCAGAAGGCCATGGCATGTTCGTCCTTCCAGCTGTTGCCGAGGCCGTCCTCGTACTGGGCGAGAAAGCGCGGCTCGATCACCTGCACCGGCGCGTTGACGTAGGCCTTGCCGGAAATCAGCTTGGCGGTGCTCTTGCGGTTCTCCTCGCTGGCCTCGATGAAGCGGCTGGCATCGAGAATCGCCATGATCAGTGCACGGGCGGCATTGGGATACTGCTCGATAAAGGCGCGGGTGGTGCCGAGCACCTTCTCCGGGTGGTCCGGCCAGATCTGCTGGGTGGTGGTGGCGGTGAAACCGATCTTGTCGAAGATCGCCCGCGCGCCCCAGGGCTCGCCGACGCAGAAGCCGTCCATGTTGCCGACACGCATATTGGCGACCATCTGCGGCGGCGGCACGACGATGGTCTTCACATCGCTCATGGGGTTGATGCCGACACTGGCCAGCCAGTAATACAGCCACATGGCGTGGGTACCAGTTGGGAATGTCTGGGCGAAGGTCAGCGGATTGCCGCCTTTCTTCACGTGTTCGGCCAGTTGCGCGCCGTTGGTCACACCGGCCTCACGCAGTTGCTTGGACAGGGTGATGGCCTGGCCATTCTGGTTCAGCCCCATCAGCACTGCCATGTCCCGCTGTGGCCCCGCCAGGCCGAGCTGAGCGCCGTACATCATGCCGTAGAGCACATGAGCAGCATCCAGTTCGCCAGTGTTGAGCTTGTCGCGCACGCCGGCCCAGGAGGCCTCCTTGCTCGGATTGATGGTCAGCCCGTACTTCTCGCCGAAACCCTGGGTGGCGGCGACCACCACCGAAGCGCAATCGGTCAGGGGAATGAAGCCGACGTTTAGCGCGGCTTTTTCCGGCGCGTCGGAGCCGGCCGCCCAGGCTGCACTGCGCAGCGAAGCCGGCGCCGACAGGCCGAGTGCGGCGATGCCGCTCACGGCGCCGGCCAGGGCGATGGATTGCTTGAGAAAGTTACGGCGGCTGGTGGCCAGGGGCTTGTTCGAATCACGATCGGTCATGGGTCTAATCCTTGTCAGGCGCATAAACAAAAAACGGCGTACGCCAGGCCACCTCGATGAGAGGAAGGTGACCTGACGGACGCCGTTGTCCGTGATCCTCGGCCCGCCGCCGTTGGCGTGCTACGCAGGATGGTTGACAGGGACTTAGCAAGGGGCTTGCCAGCTTTCGTGCACAGCGGCCGAGCAGCGGCATGTGGCACCTGACAGGTAGGGGCCGGATGCCGGCTTTCCAGAGGCTAGCTGTTTATGATCAATAAGTTGCAGCTATGTTCTGAGAAGATTTTGAAGTGTGTGGAGCGAGCGCAGGCTTGGCTCACCCCGCATGCTTCTGAGCCAATGCCGTGCATGAACGGGCGTCGCTGAGCCTTTTTGGTTCGTAGCGCAGGCTCAGGATGCCGGTTGAACGCGCGCTTCCTCGACAAAGTCGCGCAGCCAGCGCAGCACTTCGACGGCTTCCCAGCGAGCTGGATCGAACAGCGCATAGGCCAGCCCCTGATAGCCGACCACATCCAGTTGCCGATGGTAGCCGGCGCGCTGCAGCAGCGCCTCGATCTCGGCGAAGCAGGTATTGAAGTGCTGACGATTGAAAGGGGTGCGGCTCTCGGTGACGATGCCCTCGAGCTGCAGTTCCTCGACCATCTCGCGTACCCGCTCCAGCGGCATGCGGTTCACTCGGTGTTTTAGCTGCAGTACGTCCAGCATGATGGCGCTCCTGTGCAATCGATCATTTACCTGCGATATAGCCTAATCGAAAAATACTGTACAAATAAACAGTATTGAGTGATATTGGCCTCACTTAGGCGACAACAACCCGTCCACCACCTGAAGGTGGGCGCCTTGCGAGGGGGTATTGGCAATGCAACAGATGCTGATGACGATTGTGCTATTGGCCCTGCTGAGCGGCTGCGCGCAACCGCAGATTGATCGACCACAGGCCAACGGTGCCTATCTGGTGATCGAGGGCGAACAGGCCTGGGCCGTGCTGGTCTCCGATGGCCAGCGTGTCGAGGAGACGGGCATAGTGCTCGACGTGATTCGACTACCCAGCCATCACTCCAACATTGCCGCCAGTTACGTGATCGAAACGCCCAACTGCGGCAAGCTGCAGTGGCTGACCGAGCGTCATGGCGCTGCAGAGGGTGAAACCACACTGCTGCCGGCTGCCTTCAACGAGCAACTGAGCAAGCCCGGCTGCGTGCTCGCGCAAGGCCTGAGCCGAGCCTGGACGGCCCTGGATTATTCCGGCTGACCCCTAGGGTGCGCCGCGCGCACCGACATTCGCCGGCGGGTTAATTGGCTAGACGCGCAAAGAAAAAAGCGCCGCGACCTCAACGGAAGCGGCGCTTTTCATTTATGGGTTACCGAATGCTTACAGCAGGTGTTGCTTGTCCATTTCGATGGCGGCATCGAGGGTTTCCAGCAGCGCCTTGCGCACCTTCAGCTTGGTGTTCTTGTGCGCGGTCATGTTGATCTTCTTCATCTGCTGCGCCACCGCCTGAGTGGTGGCCAGCAATTGTTCGGCCGGCACCACCTTGTCGAGGAAGCCGGCCTCTACCGCGCCAGCCGGGTCGAACATCTCGCCATTGATCACCGAACGGTGGAACGCCGACTTGCGCAGGCGGTCACGTGCCAGTTCGATGCCGACGTGGTGCATGGTCATGCCGATCTGCACTTCATTCAGGCCGATATTGAACGGACCATCCACGCCGATACGGTAATCGGCCGACAGCAGGATGAACGCACCCTTGGCCACGGCATGACCCGGGCAGGCGACGATGATCGGGTAGGGATGGGCGAGCATGCGTCGCGCCAGCGTGGAGCCAGCAGCCACCAGGTTGATTGCATTCTGCGGGCCCGAGGTCATCACCTTCAGGTCATAGCCGCCGGAAAGAATCCCCGGCTGGCCGGTGATGACGACGATGGCGCGATCCTGCTCGGCGCGGTCGAGGGCGGCATTGAACGCAGCGATCACGTCAGGCGAGATGGCATTGACCTTGCCATTGCTCAGGGTGAGGGTGGCGATGCCGTCTTCGAGTTGATAGCTGATCAGGTCGCTCATGGCGGTTTTCCTTGTTAGAGCCTTGGGGGCGAATGTGGGCAGAAGGTACTCAGCCGAAGCGCTCTGGTAAAGCGCCGCGGCTGACTGGCTGGTCAGTGTTTTTGCCTATCGCGGCGATGCCGGATGGCAATTGGTCGAACGCAAAGCCAGGCCTTTAAGGTGTGCAGCGAACCGAAGGAGCTGCCCCATGAACACCCTCAACTCCATCCTTTATATGGTCGCCGTGATCGGCCTGCTGCTGGCATCGGTCGTGCTCAGCGAAACCTTCTACCTGCGCAGCCCATCCGGCGTGCTGCTGCTATTCGGCTTGGGCCTGTTCATGTCCCTGGGTTTTCTGCTGTTCGGCCACATTCGCTTCGACGAGCAGCCCTGCGAGAAGCACGACGAAAACCCGCTTCGCTCTTAAGCGCATGAATCCTTTAAAAAAAATTTGCCATCGAGAAAACATTCGACTACATTAGCGCGCCTCGACGGGGTAAACGCCAAAACGTCGAGATCCGGTGAAGTGTCCGAGTGGTTGAAGGAGCACGCCTGGAAAGTGTGTATACGGGAAACCGTATCAAGAGTTCGAATCTCTTCTTCACCGCCACTTTCGCAATACCTAAAGCCCTGAGAACTGAGAAGTTTTCGGGGCTTTTTGCTTTTTGCTTTCTGCTTGTCGCTCTTCTCTCGGCGCAAGACGCTAATCAGCCAAGCGCTCGCTTCAATTCGATGGAGCAGGTGATTGCCTGGAACGTCGCATACATTCGCGCAGACTAGCGAAATATCGTTGGTTAGCGGCTTTTGCTGGCTTGGATTCGGCACCGGCCAGCAACTCATTGCGTAGTTGCTGGCGTTTGTCGTCTGGCATCGTCGCTCCCTTGAGGCAATTAGCTTGAATGGTTGTTCGTCTGGCACGGTCAAGCCGTACTCCTTACCTGCAATGCCGAAGATACAGCCATATTGGCCAATACCCGCCGACAACGGCGGAGGCGCTTGTCATCATTCCTTCGCCGCTCCGTCATATCGCTGCCACCGCGATTGGTTGCAATCGCAGCATAGGCCAGGAGGATGCTGCGATGCAGATATGCGTGATTGGAGCGGGATACGTAGGTTTGGTGACGGCCACCTGTTTTGCCGAGATGGGCAATCAGGTGGTCTGCGTCGAGCGAGATCCGCAGCGCGTCGCGATGCTTTCGCGAGGCGAGGTGCCGATCTATGAGCCTGGCCTGGAGGCGATGCTCAAGGCGCAGCTGGCCGCTGGGCAGCTCAGTTTCACTTCGCAGTTGAAGGCCGGCATCCGCCGGGCCGAGGTGATTTTCATTGCGGTGGGTACGCCCAGTGGCGAGGACGGTTCGGCCGATCTGAGCCATGTGCTGGCGGTTGCCGACGAGCTGGGTGAACGGCTGGATCATACGTGCCTGGTCGTGGACAAATCCACGGTGCCGGTGGGCACCGCTGAGCGTGTGGCGCAGCGCATCAACGCCGGTCTGGCGCGTCGGGAGCAACGGGCGCGGGTGACCGTGGCGAGCAATCCGGAGTTTCTCAAGGAAGGTTCAGCGGTCGAGGATTTCATGCGCCCCGACCGGGTGATTGTCGGCTGCGACGATGAGCGTGGGCGTGAGCTGCTGCGCCGGCTGTATGCGCCATTTCTGCGCAATCACGACCGCCTGTTGTGCATGGGCGTGCGCGCCGCCGAGTTCAGCAAGTACGCGGCCAATGCCTTTCTGGCGACCAAGATTTCCTTTATCAACGAGATGGCGGGCATCTGCGCGCGCCTTGGTGTGGATATCGAGGAGGTGCGTCGTGGCATCGGTAGCGACCGGCGCATCGGCACGCACTTCATCTATGCCGGCTGTGGCTACGGTGGTTCGTGCTTTCCCAAGGATGTGAAAGCGCTGATCCGCACGGCGGAGCACGAGGGCATCGAGCCGGGCATCCTGCGTGCGGTCGAAGCGCGCAATGCGTTGCAGAAAACGCTGCTGTTCCAGGCTTTGCGCGAGCATTTCAATGGCCACTTGCAGGGTCGGGTCGTCGCGCTCTGGGGGCTGGCCTTCAAGCCCGGTACTGACGATCTGCGCGAGGCGCCCAGCCTGGTGCTGCTCGATGCACTGCTAACGGCCGGCGCCAAGGTGCAGGCTTGCGACCCTGCCGCCACGGCAGCTGTCGCTGCGCGTTATCCAGCGGCCATCGAGTCGGGGCAACTGCTGCTGAGCGAATCCCCCTATGCCGTCGCCCAGGGTGCGGATGCGCTGGTGCTGGTGACGGAGTGGAAGCAGTTCCGTCAGCCGGACTTCCCGCGTATTCGTGGCGTGATGCGCATGCCGGTGCTGTTCGACGGGCGCAACATCTATGACGCCGATCAGCTGGCGGAGCTGGGTTTTCTTTATCGCGGCATCGGTCGACCTGCAAGCGGCAGTTGTAAGGCTAGCGCGGCTTGATAGACTGGGTGCGCATTCCAACCGTCCCCACTAGGGAGTCCCATGATCAAGAAATGCCTGTTCCCCGCTGCCGGTTACGGCACGCGCTTCCTGCCTGCTACCAAGGCAATGCCCAAGGAAATGTTGCCGGTGGTGAACAAGCCACTGATTCAATACGGGGTTGAAGAGGCACTCGAGGCTGGCCTCAACCAGATCTCCATCGTCACCGGTCGCGGCAAGCGTGCGCTGGAAGACCATTTTGACGTGAGCTACGAGCTCGAACACCAGATCAAGGGCACCGACAAGGAGAAATACCTGGTTGGCATCCGTCGTCTGATCGACGAGTGCAGCTTCTCCTACACCCGTCAGGTCGAAATGAAAGGCCTGGGTCACGCCATCCTCTGCGGCCAGCCGCTGATCGGTGACGAGCCGTTCGCCGTGGTGCTGGCCGACGACCTGTGCCTGAACCTGGAAGGCGACAGCGTACTGGCGCAGATGGTCAAGCTGTACAACCAGTTCCGCTGCTCCATCGTCGCGATTCAGGAAGTGCCGAAGGACGAGACCTACAAGTACGGCGTGATCGATGGCGAGATGATTCGCGAGGACATCTACCGCGTCAGCAACATGGTAGAGAAGCCCAAGCCCGAGGATGCGCCGTCGAACCTGGCGATCATCGGTCGCTACATCCTGACCCCGGATATCTTCGACCTGATCCGCAGCACGCCGCCGGGCAAGGGGGGGGAGATCCAGATCACCGACGCCCTGATGCGTCAGGCCCAGCAGGGTTGCGTGATGGCGTACAAGTTCAAGGGCCAGCGTTTCGATTGCGGCAGCGCCGAGGGTTACATCGACGCGACCAACTTCTGCTTCGAGAACCTGTACAAGACCGGCAAGGCGTTCTGATACGCCTTCAGGTAAACGAAACGCCACCCTCGGGTGGCGTTTTGCATTTCAGGGGATGGGCATTTCTTCGGAACCAGGCCCGAGCGGCTGGCCGTAGCTGAATTCGACGTAATTGCCGGCCGGGTCGCGCAGGCCGCAGTAATAGCCAACCGGGTAGGGTTCGTCGCGTGGAGCCCAGATCAGGCAGCCGTCGTCTTCGGCCATGGCGGCGACTCGATTGACCTCTGCGCGGCTGCCCAAGGCAAAGCCGAAGTGGCTGTAGTCATTGGCAGCCAGGTTACGGTCTTGCCCGCCCGGCATGATCACGAAGATGAACTGGTGTTCCTTGCCCGGCTCGGCCATCCAGACGATGCGTGTGCCCTTGCCGGGGCGCTCGTGGATCACCTGCATGGCGCAGAAACGTTGATAGAAGGCGATGCAGGCGTCGAGATCGGGGACGTGCAGGGCCAGGTGAGTCAGGGTAGGGCGCATGTTCTCCACCTCCGGCGTTCAGCTTAGCGCGGGCCTTTACGGTATGCTCCTCGTCTGCCAAGGAGATACCCCATGAGTTACGACTTCGACCTGTTCGTGATCGGCGCCGGTTCCGGCGGCGTACGTGCGGCGCGCTTCGCCGCTGGTTATGGTGCCCGCGTCGCGGTCGCCGAGAGCCGCTATCTGGGCGGCACCTGCGTTAATGTCGGTTGCGTACCGAAAAAACTGCTGGTGTACGGCGCGCATTTCGCCGAGGACTTCGAGCAGGCCTCGGGTTTCGGCTGGTCGCTGGGCGAAGCGAATTTCGACTGGGCGACATTGATCGCCAACAAGAACCGCGAGATCGAACGCCTCAATGGCATCTACCGCAATCTGTTGACCAATAGTGGTGTGAGTCTGTTCGAAGGTCATGCGCGTATCGTCGATGCGCATACCGTCGAAGTGAACGGCCGGCGGCATAGTACTGAACGCATCCTGATCGCCACCGGCGGCTGGCCGCAGATTCCCGATATTCCCGGTCGCGAGCACGCCATCAGCTCCAACGAAGCCTTCTTCCTCAAGCAACTGCCCAAGCGCGTACTGGTGGTCGGCGGCGGTTATATCGCCGTGGAGTTCGCCTCGATTTTCCATGGCCTGGGCGCGCAGACTTCGTTGCTGTATCGCGGCGAGCTGTTCCTGCGTGGCTTCGATGGTGCGGTACGTGAGCACCTGCGCGATGAACTGAGCAAGAAGGGCCTGGATCTGCAGTTCAACGCCGACATCGCCAGCATCGAACGCAACGCTGACGGCAGCCTGGCCGCGACGCTCAAGGATGGTCGTGTACTGGAGGCCGACTGCGTGTTCTACGCCACCGGTCGCCGACCGATGCTCGACAACCTCGGCCTGGAGAACGTCGAGGTCAAGCTGGACAAGCGTGGCTATATCGAAGTCGATGACCTGTTCCAGACCTCCACGCCGTCGATTCTCGCCCTTGGCGATGTGATCGGCCGCGTACAGCTGACCCCGGTTGCGCTGGCTGAAGGCATGGCCGTGGCTCGCCGCCTGTTCAAGCCCGAGGAATACCGGCCGGTGGATTACAGCATGATTCCCACCGCCGTATTCAGCCTGCCGAACATCGGCACCGTTGGCCTCAGCGAAGAGCAAGCCATCGAGGACGGGCACAAGGTGAAGATCTTCGAGAGCCGCTTCCGCCCCATGAAGCTGACGTTGACCGAAGATCCCGAGCGCACGCTGATGAAGCTCGTGGTCGATGCCGATAGCGACCGCGTGCTCGGCTGCCATATGGTCGGCCCGGAGGCCGGCGAGATCGTTCAGGGCCTGGCTGTCGCGCTGAAAGCCGGTGCGACCAAGCAGATCTTCGACGAGACCATCGGCGTGCACCCGAGCGCCGCCGAGGAGTTCGTCACCCTGCGTACGCCGGTCAGCCGCTGAGGACAGCATGGAAAAGCTTTTCTATGTCGCCGACCTGTTCGGCGTAGCGGTATTTGCCATCACCGGTGCGCTGATGGCGGGGCGCAAGTCCATGGACCTGTTCGGCGTGCTGGTGATGGCCATCGTCACCGCGCTGGGCGGTGGCACGTTGCGCGATCTGATTCTGGACAACCACCCGGTCAGCTGGATTCGTGACGATACCTACATCCTGGTCGCTTCCCTGGCGGCGCTGGGCACCGTGGCCTGGGTACGCATGACCCGCCCGATTCACGAGAAGGGCCTGTTGATCGCCGACGCCTTTGGTCTGGCTGTGTTTACCGTGTATGGCACTGAACTGGCGCTGCAACACGGTACGCCGATCAGCACTGCGGTGATCATGGGAGTGATGACCGGTGTGGTCGGCGGGGTGATTCGCGACGTGCTGTGCAACGAGATTCCGCTGATCTTCCAGAAGGAAATCTACGCCACGGCCTGCATCGCCGGCGCGCTGACCTTTATCGGCCTGCGTGCCCTGGGCACGCCACACTGGCTGGATACCGCCGCGGCGATGCTCGTGGTGCTGGCAGCGCGCCTGGCGGCGATTCACTGGCACCTCGGGTTGCCGCGTTTTCATCTGCTGGATAGGCATTGAGCATGATCGAGAGACTGGATCATCTGGTACTGACAGTGGCGGACATCGACGTCACCGTCGACTTTTACCAGCGTGTGCTGGGCATGCGTCACGAGCGCTTCGGTGCCGGGCGTAGCGCTCTGGCATTCGGCCAGCAGAAATTCAATCTGCATCAGGCCGGGCGAGAGTTCGAGCCCAAGGCGATCAAGCCAACACCGGGCGCCATCGATCTGTGCCTGATCACCCTGTGGCCGCTGGAGCGCGTAATGGCTCACCTGGCCGAGCAGGGCGTGACGGTAGAGGAGGGGCCAGTGGCACGTACTGGCGCCGTCGGTCCAATCGAGTCGGTGTATTTTCGCGACCCGGACGACAATCTGATCGAAGTGAGCCGTTATCTCGCCTAGAGGGCGGCTTGTCGCTGGCTGCGGCACCTCGGCATCCGCTGGCTGAGGTCGAGGTGTCGCGCTATGGCGTGATTGCCGGCGAGGCGCTGCGCGACGATATCTTCCGCATCGACAGCATGGTGGAGAAGCCCAACCCTGAGGACGCACCGTCGAATCTGGCGATCATCGGCCGCTACATCCTCACCTCGAGGCCCTCGACTAGGCGCAGTGTGAGCAGACCTTCCGCACCAATATCTTCGCCATGTTCCAGCTGACCAAGGTCGCGCTGGAGCATCTGCAACCGGGCTCGAGCATCATCAACACCAGCTCGGTGACGGCCTACAAGGGCAACCCGATGCTGCTCGACTATTCCTCGACCAAGGGCGCGATCACCTCGTTCACCCGCTCGCTGTCGATCAACCTGGCGCCGCGGGGCATTCGCGTCAATGGCGTTGCACCCGGGCCGATCTGGACGCCGCTGATCCCGTCCACGTTCAGCGCCGAGAAGGTCTCCGAGTTCGGCGCCGACACGCCGCTGGGGCGCCCCGGACAACCTGCAGAGGTCGCCCCGGCATTCGTTTATCTGGCCAGCAACGATGCCTCTTACGTCACCGGGCAGATGCT
This sequence comes from Pseudomonas sp. NY15364, assembly GCF_048068235.1. Lineage (NCBI taxonomy): Bacteria > Pseudomonadati > Pseudomonadota > Gammaproteobacteria > Pseudomonadales > Pseudomonadaceae > Pseudomonas > Pseudomonas sp. NY15364. Next base: position 23,988 of record NZ_JBLUPX010000036.1, read on the forward strand.
GCATGTCAACGGCGGCAGCGTGGTCAACGGCTGATGAAAAAAGCCTGAACGACTCGTGGCAGAGCCTGCCTCATTTTATGTAGAGGCAATAACGCCTCGCGAGTCACCACTGTTCTGTCAGCAGCTGCAGGAGCACAGCATCCGCAGTGTGGAGTTCGAAAGAGTCATACGCACGTAGCTGTAGCGGCAACTGCAGGAGAGGGCGGTTCAGCCCGTTGTGCAGGCTGTCGAAGAGAAAAGTGCGCAGACGGTTCGGCGTTACTCGCGTTATGGCTTAAAGTAACCGGTCGCCGAAAGAACCGTCATGGCCATAGCCATGAAGGGCTTTCATTCTTTACAAATAAGTGTGTGGTGAAGATGAACAAGCCTTTCATTTCGCTGTGCCCTGAAATTACTCGGGCACATGCGCTGACGCTGATGGAGTGGTTGCAGGATGAGCGCGTCACCTGCTATCTGAGCGACTCGCGTCATGTTTCCCGTTCCATCGCGGAAGTCATCGATCGGACGCAGTTGCCGATCCTGACCCATCTGTTCAACCGGGGCGGTCGTTTCTTCATGGCCTATGACCGGCATGACGAGCCGGTGGGCTTTGTCCGTCTGATCAAGACCGGCCTGGAGTGCGAGATCGTCCTGGCCATCGGAGACAGCGACAAATGGGGCCGAAATCTCGGCGCCCGCACGATCCGCGAAGGCATGAAACTGGCCTTTCTCGACATGCGCGCCGAGAAGCTTATCGCCAAGATCCACCCGGACAACGTGCGCTCGCTGAAAGCTTTTGTGCGCAGCGGCTTTATGCTCGAGAACGAAACGCCAACATTGAAATCGTTTTCCATGACGGCGGGGTGTTATCGTCAGCTCCTGCGCGAAAGTGCCGGTACCGACGTTACAGGAATCCAGATCACTGAAATCGACAAGGCCAGGCTCGAGAACCTGATCGCACTCGAGGAGGGGCCGGCCATTGTCGAGCTCGAACATGAGCTCGAGCGTGCTGTCGTCGTCAAGCCAGAGGAAGTGGCACGCAATGTCGTCACGATGAACTCCAAGGCCTTGCTGCAACTGGACGACGAAGAGATCGAAGTGGCCTTGGTCTATCCCGAAGACGCCGACAGCCGCGCCGGAAAATATTCGGTGTGTTCCGATATCGGCGCGGCCATTCTCGGCTACCAGGAGGGAGACGCCATCGACTGGCGGATTTCCGATCGGACTTTCCGGATCGAGATCAGTAAAGTGCTTTATCAACCGGAAGCTGCGGGCGATTACCACCTGTAATCGCTCCTTTGGCTCATCGTTGCTTCATCAGGCATACATTTTTTGATGCCTGATGAGGGCGGGCCATCTGTTCTGAAGGCCGTAGGGAATTCGACCTGAGAAGCGATTGACCTGGGATCGTTGAAAGCGGATCTCCAGGTGAGAGGTCCATCTCACCCAATAAGTAATTTAACATAATATACATTATGCGAACCTATGGCTTATCCAATGTAGGGCTCTTTACTCTTGATTTGGCCAGACTGAATCACCTACGTTGGCTCCCATACACCTGAAATGCCAGGCTTCATCGTTCCCATGATCCATATACTCCCATGGGCCCTGAGACCTTTCGCCTGGTCATTCTCTCAACCGCATCTGCAGCTTCGCTTTGGGGTCGATAATCCTAGATGCGCGCAGCGATAAATTTCCGAGATGCCATATGGGTTCGCTTCGAGTCAGCGTCTGCACAACACGACGGATCGTATGGGTTGGTTGTACGTAGATCGCGATTTCCTGGATCGACACGAGTCTCCGGACTGATTTATTCGGCTGACTCGGCCGCGTCTCGGTAACCAGGTTGAGCACCTTATCGCGATTCTCTTGACCCATGCGTCGGCTCAAACAATACTGTATTCCTATACAGTATTTGGTTGCTAATCCATGCCTTCCGTGGTCGCGCTTGACCGGTTGATCGATGCTCGTCGTGTATGGCGAGGCCAGGTCGTTTCATCGCCATCGGGCGCCAATTTCTCAACCGGACATCATTTTCTCGACGCCGTACTGCCAGGTGGCGGCTGGCCCCAAGCTGCCCTCAGTGAAGTTCTCACGGCGGCGCCTGGCATCGGCGAGCTGCGCTTGTTGTGGCCGACCCTTGCTAGCCTGACGGTTTCAGGCGAACGGGTGGTGCTGATCTCCCCTCCTCATGTGCCCTACCCTCAGGCCTGGATTGATGCCGGCGTTGATCTACGCCAATTGAGCATTATCCAGGCAGATGGCCGCGATGCTCTGTGGGCTGCCGAACAATGTTTGCGTTCGGGGAGTTGTGGCGCGGTGTTGAGCTGGTTGCGTCAGGCCGATGATCGCTCGCTGAGACGTCTGCAGGTGGCAGCTGCTACCGGGCAAACCCTGGCTTTCGCCTATCGGCCGCAGGCAGAAGCGGCCAATCCTTCACCGGCAGCACTACGGCTGGTGCTCGACAGCCAGCCAGCACAGCTGCGGGTGATCAAGTGTCGCGGTGGTTTGCCGTCGGCTCAGCCGCTCGCGCTTGCCTGGCATTGAGCCTGCCATGCTCTGGGCTTGCATCCTGTTGCCACAGTTGGCCATGGACGGCGTACAGCGTCACCGCGCCAACCCCGACGAGCCGTTGGTGCTGCTCAACGGCTCGCCACAACGGCGCGTTCTACAGGCGGTCAACCCGGCAGCCCGAGCCCTGGGGCTGAAATCCGGCCAGTCACTGACTGCAGCACAGGCGCTGACACGCGGGTTTGCCACGGCAGAATACGATTGCGCGGCCATCGAGCGCTGGCAGCAATTTCTGGCCGCCTGGGCCTATGGTTTCAGTGCCCAGGTCAGCCTGCACTATCCGCGCTGTCTGCTATTGGAGGTGCAATCCAGCCTGGGGCTGTTCGGCCCATGGCCGCGTTTCGAAGCGCGCTTGCGCGCCGAGCTTTCGGCGTTGGCCTTCCAGCATCGCATTGCTGTCGCGCCGAATCCTGCTGCGGCGCGGGTGCTGGTGAATGTCGGTGATGGACTGATGGCCAGTGATGGTCAGGCGCTCATGCAGATGCTCGCCCCCTTGCCAGTGGATCGGCTCGGGCTCTCTCCTGCGGCAACCACGGCCTTCAATCGCATGGGGCTCAGACAGTTGCGACAGCTGTTGGCTTTGCCGCGTGACAGCCTGGCCAAACGCTTTCCAGTCGAAGTGCTACGTCATCTCGATACTTTGTCTGGCCAGCGTCCGCTAGCGCTGGATTTCTTCGTGCCTGCGGATGTTTTCGATACCCGTATCGAACTGAATTTCGAGGTGGAATCGCATCAGGCACTGCTGTTCCCGTTACGTCGACTGACAGCCGATCTGGCGGCTTATCTGGCCTGCCGTGACAGCGGCGTGCAGCGTTTCACTCTGCATCTGGAACACCGCGCGGGTGCCGATACGCAGATACAGGTGGGCCTGCTCAGCACCGAGCGTGATCCCGGTATGCTGTTCGAGCTGACACGAGGCCGTCTGGAGCATCAGCAGCTGCCAGCGCCGGTGCTTGCGGTGCGGCTGGAGGCACGTGAATTGCCGGTCTTTACGCCGCAGCATCAGCAACTGTTCGACGAGCGACCGCAGCAGAACCAGCCCTGGGAGCAATTACGCGAGCGGCTAAGGGCGCGCCTCGGTGATGACGCCCTGCATGGCCTCGGTGCCAGAGCCGATCACCGTCCCGAGCGTGCCTGGATGAACGTCTCGACCAGCCCCTTGCTGCCTCCCAACGGCCCGCGGCCAGGCTGGTTGTTGAGCGAACCCCAGCCGTTGCGCGAAGGCTCACTGCGCATCCTCTCCGGCCCGGAGCGCATCGAGTCCGGCTGGTGGGATGGCGAGGATGTGCGCCGCGACTATTACGTGGTGCAGACCCGTGCTGGGCAGCGCGGCTGGGCGTATCGGCCAGTCGGCAGTGATGGGCCGTTGCTGCTGCACGGCTGGTTCGCATGAGCGATTACGCCGAGCTGCATTGCCTGTCGAACTTCAGCTTCCAGCGCGGCGCGTCCAGTGCGCAGGAATTGTTCGAGCGTGCGGCAAGGCTGAACTATCGCGCCTTGGCGATCACAGATGAGTGCACCCTGGCTGGCATCGTGCGCGCTTGGGAGGCCTCGAAGAAAACCGGAGTAAAGCTGATAGTGGGCAGCGAAGTGCAGATCGAGCAAGGCCCAAAGCTGGTGCTGCTGGCCGAGAACCTGACGGGGTACCAGGCGCTATGCGGCCTGATCACCCGGGCGCGGCGCAGAGCAGCAAAAGGCACCTACCGATTGCTGCACGAGGACCTCGTGGCACCGCTCGATGGCTTGCTGGCCATCTGGCTCAGCGAGGGTGAAGTCAACGCCCTGCCCTGGCTTTGCGCGCTGTTTCCCGAGCGCCTGTGGCTAGGCGTTGAGTTGCATCGCGGCCCTGACGATACCGCGCGCCTGCAGCGCCTGCTCGAGCTGGCAGGCAATAACGACCTGCCGGCTGTGGCCTGTGGCGACGTGCACATGCATGCCCGTGGCCGCCGCGCCCTGCAGGATTGCATGAGCGCCATCCGTCACCATCTACCCGTGGCTGAGGCTGGCGCCTATCTGTTCGCCAATGGTGAACGGCATTTGCGCCGGTTTGATGAGCTGGCCGAGCTTTATCCACCCGAGCTGCTTGCGCAATCGCTGTGCATCGCCGAGCGCTGCAGTTTCGATCTCAGCCAACTGAATTATCACTACCCGCACGAGCTGGTGCCTGCAGAGCATAATCCCACCTCCTGGCTACGCGTTCTGGTGGAGCGCGGCGCTGACGAGCGCTGGCCTGATGGAGTGCCGGATAGGGCCCGCACACAGATCGAACACGAGCTGGCGCTGATCGCCGAGCTGGAATACGAAAGCTACTTTCTGACCGTTCACGACATCGTCCGCTTCGCCCGCGAGCAGCACATCCTCTGCCAGGGCCGGGGTTCGGCGGCCAACTCGAGCGTCTGTTTCGCCCTGGGCATCACCGAACTGGACCCGACGCACAGCCGGCTATTGTTCGAGCGCTTTCTCTCCCGCGAGCGCAACGAGCCGCCGGATATCGACGTCGATTTCGAGCACGAACGGCGCGAGGAAGTCATCCAGTACGTGTTTCGTCGCTACGGTCGAACGCGTGCGGCGCTCACCGCCGTGGTCAACACCTATCACGGCGCCGGGGCGATACGTGATGTCGCTAAGGCCCTTGGCTTGCCGCCGGATCAGGTCAATGCGCTGGCCGATTGCTGTGGCCGCTGGAGCAGTGGCCCACCAACGCCGGAACGCCTACAGGAGGCGGGTTTCGATCCGCAGAATCCGCTGCTCAGGCGCGTGCTGATCCTGACCGGCGAGCTGATCGGTTTCCCCCGGCACCTGTCGCAGCATCCGGGCGGCTTCGTCATTTCCGAGCACGCGCTCGACACCCTGGTGCCGGTGGAGAACGCGACCATGGCCGAGCGCACCGTTATCCAGTGGGACAAGGACGATCTGGACAGGGTCGGCCTGCTCAAGGTCGACGTCCTGGCCCTGGGCATGCTCAGCGCCCTGCGCCGTTGTTTCGGCCTGATCGAGCGCTACCGCGGCACGCAGTGGACGCTGGCCACTTTGCCCAAGGAAGACCCGGCCACCTACGCCATGATCAGCCGCGCAGATACCATCGGCGCCTTCCAGATCGAGTCACGCGCGCAGATGGCAATGCTGCCACGCCTGCGCCCGAACACTTTCTACGACCTGGTGATCCAGGTGGCCATCGTCCGTCCGGGGCCGATCCAGGGTGACATGGTGCACCCCTACCTGCGTCGGCGAAACCGCGAAGAACCGATCGATTATCCCTCTGATGAGCTCAAGCCAGTCTTCGCGCGCACGCTCGGCGTGCCGCTGTTTCAGGAGCAGGTCATGGAGCTGGCCATCGTCGCAGCCGACTACACGCCCGGCGAGGCGGATGAACTACGCCGCAGCATGGCTGCCTGGAAACGTCATGGCGGGCTCGAACCACATCGTCAGCGACTCACTTCGCGCATGCTGGAAAAGGGTTACACGCAGGCGTTCACCGAGCGGATCTTCCGCCAGATCGAGGGCTTCGGTAGTTACGGTTTTCCCGAGTCGCACGCAGCCAGCTTCGCCCTGCTCGCCTATGCCAGTTGCTGGCTGAAGTGCCACGAGCCCGCTGCCTATGCCTGCGCTCTGGTCAACAGCTGGCCGATGGGCTTCTACAGCCCCGATCAGGTGTTGCAGGACGCACGGAGGCATGATGTCGAGGTGCGCCCCGTGGACGTACGCTACAGCGACTGGGATTGCAGCCTGGAGCCCGATGAACATGGCGAGCCGGCCATCCGCCTGGGCCTGAGGATGATTCGTGGCATGCGCGAAGACGACGCGCGCCGTATCGAACAGGCGCGCCAGTCAGGTGCATTCCGTGATGTCGAGGACCTCAGCGTGCGGGCACGTCTGGATGCTTCGGCGCGCGAGCGCCTGGCCGATGCCGGCGCACTCGGCGGCCTGGTTGGCCACCGCTATCAGGCGCGCTGGGCGGTGGCTGGCGTCGAGGAACAATTACCGCTGTTCGCCGGTGTATCTACGCCGAATGAAGCCGCTCCGGGCCTGCCTGCCCCATCGCAGGGGGAAGATCTGTTGACCGACTATGCGACGCTCGGCACCACCCTCGGCCCGCACCCTCTGGCCCTGCTGCGCCAGGCTCTAAGGACACGGCGCTGCCGGAGCTCGCGTGAATTGCAGACCGTCGAGCATGGCCGTCCTGTCAGCGTGGCCGGTCTGGTGATCGGCAGGCAAAGGCCGCAAACCGCCAGCGGGGTCATTTTCGTCACGCTCGAAGATGAGTTCGGCCTGGTCAATGTGGTCGTCTGGCATGACCTGGCCGAGCGCCAGCGGCGAGTCTTGGTGCAGTCGCAGATGCTGCGCATCGACGGTCATCTGGAGGCGGAAGATGGCGTCCGCCATGTGATCGCGGGGCGTCTGACGGATATGACGGAGCTGCTGACCGGGTTGGACATACGCAGCCGCGACTTTCATTGAATCACTCGTCTGGCCAGCACTCACCGCAGGCCAAGAAGATGAAAAAAAGGCCGCACTGGATCACCAGGCGGCCACAAGTCGTCTTAACCAAAGGAGATGAAGTGGAGCCAAGGCGACGGCTTTCGGGAGTGATGCAAAACCGCCGCCCCTGGAATCTTCATCAGGGTGAAGCCTATCGTCGATCGACTGCAACAGCGCATCGAAGTCATTGATAGTGATCATCAATCAGCTCGAATAGTGCATCGGCAGACGGGGTGATAACTCTAAGCGCGCCCTCTGGGCCGGGCCTTACCTCGCTGTGAGGCGCGTTTAGAACAGCACACAACACCGGGAGCACCCATGCACAAGAAGCACTGTCTCGCGCTGGCTTGCAGCCTCGCGTTGGGCGGGCAGTTGGCGCACGCCAGCAGCCAGTCCGAGGCCAACGGTTTCGTCGAAGACGCCAGCCTCAATCTGTTGCTGCGCAACGCGTACTTCAACCGTGATTACAAAGACAATACCAACGACGCCAAGACCTGGGGTCAGGGCTTCATCGCCACCTTCGAGTCCGGTTTTACCCAAGGTACCGTCGGCTTCGGCGTCGATGCCTTCGGTCTGCTCGGGGTCAAGCTCGACAGCGGCCGCGGCCGCAACTATCGCGCCTTCTTCGACACCGATAGCGAAGGCCGTCCGGTGGACGACCTGTCCCAGGCCGGTGGTGCGGTGAAGCTGCGCGTCTCCAATACTGTTATCAAGTACGGCAACCAGTTCCCTTCCCTGCCGGTTCTGGCCCATGACGACAGCCGTCTGCTGCCACAGACCTTCACCGGCACGCTGGTTACCAGCAACGAGATCGAAGGCCTGGAGCTGAACGCCGGTCGTTTCACCGCTGACAGCCCGATGGGCGACTCGGCGCGCGACCCTAATCGCCTCAAGAGCATCGACGTGCTCGGCGGCAGCTACGCCGTCAGCGATGACCTGAGTCTGGCGGTGTATCACGCCGATCTCGAGGACATGTACAAACGCTACTACGCCAACGTCAATTACAACCTGGCGCTGGCGACCGATCAGGCGCTGAACTTCGACTTCAACATCTACCGCACCAAGTACGACACCGGCTCGGTGGCCGCAATCGATCTCGGCGGTGACGGCCAGGGTGATCGCAACACCATCTGGAGTCTGGCGGCCAAGTACAGCATCGGCGCTCATGCCTTCATCGTCGCGCATCAGCGCAACAGCGGCGATGCCGGCTTCGCCTACGACTACGGTGATGGCGGCTCCAGCATCTACCTGGCCAACTCCTACTACTCGGACTTCAACCTGAAGGACGAACGCTCCTGGCAGGCCAGCTACGAGATGGACTTCGCCGAGTACGGCGTGCCGGGTCTGCGCTACAAGTTCGCCTATGTACGCGGTGACACCATCGATACCGGCAACGACAACAACGGCACCGAGCGCGAGATCTTCAACCAGATCGGCTACACCATCCAGAGTGGGGCCGCCAAGGATCTGCACCTGCGCTTGCGTCACTCCATTTACCGTTCCAGCACTGATGTAGGGCCAGATCTCAACGAGATTCGCGCTTTCGTCGAATACCCGCTGAGCATCCTCTGATGGTCGCTGCCCCGGCCTTGGCCGGGGCAGTTCTCAACCACGCAGAGCTTGCGCAACGGCCCTGGCGGCATCCTCGATGGCACGTTCTTCATAGGGTGCAAAGCCTATTACCAGTCCCGGCCATCGCGGATTGACGCAGAAACTCGCCAGTGGCTGCGCGTCGATACCAGCAACCTGCAAACGCGCGATTGCGCGCCAACTGGGCAAACCCGCCCTGCTCCTCACCGGGTTTGTTGCGAAACCCCGTCAGCGATATGCCACCGTAACTGCCAATACCTCCAATCGTGCTCATGCTGTGCTCCTTGACTGAGTTGCAATTGCCAGGCGCACTTAACCAATTGAAAGTGTTGAATATTTAGATAGATAAGGATGACGAGGTAAGCCCTTGCCGCTGGTGGCAAGGGCTTGCAGGGGCAGGCTTAGTGCTGACCGCTCATTTGCCGGAAGGCATCGAGCAGTGCCTGACTGAGATCGACCGAGGAGAACTTGGTCAGCACCGCGTTGGCACCGACCGAGCGTGCTTTCTCGGTATTCATGGTGCTGTCCAGCGAGGTGTGTAGTAGCACGTAAGTATCGGCGATATCGGGGCTGCGACGAATTTCCTGAACCAGGCTGTAGCCGTCCATCTCCGGCATCTCGATGTCCGAGACCAGCAGCTCGAATGGCATGCCGGCCTGATGGTATTCATGCAGTTGTTGCAGGGCAGCCTGGGCGCTGCGCACTGCGGTGCAGTCGAGCCCCAGTTGGCGCAGCACGTTAAGGGTCTGTTGCAGCGCAACTTGCGAGTCGTCGACCAACAGCACGCGGCGGCCTTGTAACAAGCGCGCGTCCTGGCCATCGAGCAGTTGCCCAACTGGCGCCTCTTCCAGTGCTGGGTCGATATCGTGCAGCACCTTCTCGATATCGAGAATCTGCACGATGGCGCCATCGATCTGGGTCACGCCAGTGATGAAGGCCCGATTACCGGCCCCGGCAGGTGGCGGACGCACGTCGCGGGTGGAGCACTGCACGATGCGTTCGACACTTTTCACATGCAGGCCCTGACGCGAGCGACTCAGCTCGGTAACGATCAGGCAGCCGTCGTCTTCGTCAGCCGCACCGCGCTCGCCGATGGCGCGCGCCAGGTCGATCACCGTCATCGCGGCACCGCGTAAGGTGGCGATGCCGCGAACATTGGGGTGACGATTAGGCAGTTTGGTCAAGGCCGGACAGGGAATGATCTCATTGACCTTGAGCAGGTTGATCCCCAGCAGGCGGCCGCTATGCAAACGAAACAACAACAGCGATAGCGCGTCGCCGATGACCATACTCATGCCACTTTCCTTGAAAGAACGATTAGACCTACCGGATATAACGACCGGGTGGCCACGGACTTTAATCCGTGGCCAGTTTCAGGGCCACTCGCCCGCGATTAGGGCAGGTTTCCATGTAGCGATGCGCTTCGACGAAGTCTTCGAAATCGAACACCTTATCGATCACCGGCGTCAGCAAACGGTCCGCCGTCATCTGGTTGATGTGCGTAAGTGCGCGCTGCACAGCATCATTGTTTGGCTCGATCCCCAGTTCCGGGCAGCCAGTGAAATCCAGCACGCAGTGACGGAAAAACTGCAGGTGCTTCTTGAAGGCTGCGCAGGCAGGAAATGCCGTGTCGTTGCCGCCATTAATACCGTACAGGATCAACTTGCCGCGCGGTGCAGCGATATCACCCAGTAGCTTCATCTGCGGGCCGGCACACTGGTCGAGAATCACCTCGACACCCTTGCCCTCGGTGTAGCGCTCGACTTCCAGGACCAGGTCCTGCTCTTCGGTCGCAATCACCTTGTCAGCACCCAGGCCACGCAGGAACTCGCGATCCTCCGAGGAACTGGTGGAGGCGATGACCTTGGCACCCAATGCCTTGGCCAGTTGCACGGTTTGCGGCGCCATGCAGTGGCTAGCCTCGGTGATCAGTACATGCTGGCCGGGCTTCAGATGCGCGAGGTCGATCAGCGCCAGATAGCCGAACAGCAGGCTGGTGTAATGCACGCTGGCCTCGACCGGGCTGAGCACGTCGGGATAACGGGTCAGGGCGTGGCTGGGCATCAGCACCAGATCGCCCCAGGTCGGATAATGATTCGGCGTGCCCGCCGGGAAGCCGGCGACGGCGGCGCCGACGTCGAAGTCGCTCACGCCGTCACCCAGCGCGGCCACTGTACCGGCCAATTCAAAACCGGTGCCGGCCGGGAGCTTGGCCTGTTCGGACGCCAGGTTCTGCCGCCACAGCACGTCCTTCCAGCCCAGGCCGACTGCCTGCACACGCACCAAGACTTCGCCAGGGCCGGGCACAGGGGTCGGAACCTCTTCGTTCTGGAGCACATCGGCATCGCCGAACTTATGAAAACGGATCATGCGGGACATCGCTTACCTCGAGCTTGATCGCGGATTAACACTTCAATGACTGTGGACTCTATCCGCTGTGCGGCGGCGACACTATCAGACTCTATCGATAGTCTTCATGCCTATCAGTGATTCAGCAGCTTTCAATCCGCTGCACACTGCCCGTAATATTGCCTGGGCAAAGGCTCTCATTTGCAGCGCCGCGCTGACAAGGCCCGTATCCCTCGAATGGTACCCGGATGAACCGCAACGACCTGCGCCGCCTCGATCTGAACCTGTTGATTGTCTTCGAGACCTTGATGCACGAGCGCAGCGTGACGCGAGCAGCGGAGAAACTGTTTCTCGGCCAGCCCGCCATCAGTGCGGCGCTGGCTCGCCTGCGTACCCTGTTCGATGACCCACTGTTCGTGCGTACCGGGCGCAGCATGGAACCGACACCGCGCGCGCAGGAGATCTTCGCCCTGCTCTCGCCGGCGCTGGACTCGATCTCCACCGCTGTCAGCCGCGCCGCCGACTTCGATCCTGCCACCAGTAAAGCGATTTTTCGCATCGGCCTGTCCGATGACGTCGAGTTCGCCCTGCTGCCCGCCCTGCTCCGCCGTCTGCGCGCTGAGGCCCCCGGCGTGGTGCTGGTGATTCGCCGTACCAACTACCTGATGATGCCGGGGCTGTTGGCTTCAGGCGAAATCTCGGTGGGCGTCGCCTACACCGAGGAGCTGCCGGCCAACGCCAAGCGCAAGATTCTCCGCCGCAGCAAGGCCAAACTGCTGCGTGCCGACACCGTACCCGGTGCGCTCAGCCTTGATGATTATTGCGCGCGCCCGCATGCGCTGGTGTCCTTCGCCGGCGACCTCACCGGCTTCATCGACGATGAACTGGCCAAGGTCGGGCGTGAGCGCCACATCGTACTGGCTGTTCCGCAGTTCAACGGTCTGGCCACCCTGCTGGCGGAAACCGATATCGTCGCCAGCGTGCCAGATTACACCGCCGCTGCCTTGACCGCAGCCGGCGGCCTGCGCGCCGAGGATCTGCCGCTGGAAACGCAGACCTTCGAGCTGCACATGGCCTGGCGCGGCGCCCAGGACAACGACCCGGCCGAGCGCTGGCTACGTTCGCGTATTCAGATGTTCTGCGGCGACCCGGATAGCCTCTGATAAATATCTGGAAATGCACGATCCAAGTGTCTCCAGGAACCTTGGCGCACTCTCATAGATCAAAATTGATATAAGTCCGCCTTTTATCATTCCCGATGATGTTCAAATTCATGGCATTCGATTCGTAGCCCTCCAAGTCTCGTCGCAGACTCCGCCAATCCACAAATCCGACTGGTGGAGTCACCCATGGAACAGCAGCACAAGTACATCTGGATATTCCCCCTGGCCCTCGCCGGCGTCCTCGCACTCAGCGGCTGCGAACAGGCTGAGCAGAGTCAGGCGCAAATGCCCGCACCCAAGGTCAGCGTTGCCGAAGTGATCGAGCAGCCGATCAACGAATGGGACGAGTTCACCGGGCGCCTCGAAGCACCGCAGTCCGTCGAAATCCGCCCACGCGTCTCCGGTTACATCGACAAGGTCGCCTTCGAAGAAGGCACGCTGGTGAAGAAAGGCAATCTGCTGTTCCAGATCGACCCGCGTCCGTTCCAGGCCGAGGTCAAACGCCTCGAAGCCCAACTGCAACAGGCCCGCGCCAGCCAGGCCCGTGCCGCCAACGAAGCCCGCCGCGGCGAACGCCTGCGCCAGAGCAACGCCATCTCCGCAGAATTGGCCGATGCCCGCGCCAGCGCCGCCACCGAAGCTCAGGCTCATGTCGCCGCAATCGCTGCCGAGCTGGAAAACGCCCGCCTCACAGACTGTGTGAAAACATTCTGAACTGAACCGGTTCAATACAAACGCCTCGATTGATTCGGGGCGTTTGTGTTTTTACTGGTGCAATGATGCAAAGTGCAGCGCTCAGGTC
>NZ_JBLUPX010000037.1:0-34604 GCF_048068235.1 Pseudomonas sp. NY15364
TCCTACCTCATCGCCGTGAGGATCGCAGTTATCCGCGAGCGGTCAAACCCAAGCCGTCCAAGTATCCGACCAGAAATAAAAATGCCAGTCAGCTTAACTGACTGGCATTACCCTCGGGGCGTTTTTTATTGCTCGACGGAAGCTCAGCGCTTCATCGAGGGCGCCAGGTGTGGCTGGATCGCGGTCAGTACGGCCTTGAAGCATTTGGTGTTACCGGCAACGATCTGGCCTTTCTCGAGGAATTCATGGCCACCGGTGAAATCGCTGACCAGGCCGCCTGCTTCCTGAATCAGCAGGGCGCCAGCTGCCATATCCCACTCGGACAGGCCGAACTCCCAGAAGGCGTCGTAGCGGCCGGCTGCGACATAAGCCAGATCCAGGCTGGCGGCACCGGCACGGCGTAAGCCGGCGGTCTGGCCGACCAGGCTACGGAACATGCCCAGGTAGTTCTCGAGGTTATCCAGCTGCTCGTTGCGGAACGGGAAGCCAGTGCCCAGCAGTGCGCCGTCCAGGCTCTTGCGGTTGCTCACGCGCAGGCGGCGGCCATTGAGGGCGGCGCCACGGCCACGGCTGGCGGTGAATTCTTCCTGGCGCACCGGGTCGAGGACGATGGCGTGCTCGAGGCGGCCGCGGTATTTGCAGGCGATGCTGATGGCGAAGTGGGGAACACCGCGGATGAAGTTGGTGGTGCCGTCCAGCGGATCGATGATCCACTGATAGTCGGCGCCATCGCCGCTACCCTCAAGCACGCCACCTTCTTCGCCCAGGAAGCTATGGGTCGGGTAGGCCTTGCGAATGGCTTGGACGATCATCAGCTCGGCGGCCTTGTCGACCTCGGTGACGTAATCCTTGGCATCCTTCTCGTCTACCGAGATGACATCCAGGCGCTCGATGGAGCGAAAGATCATTTCACCGGCGCTGCGAGCGGCGCGCAGGGCGATATTCAGCATGGGCTGCATGGGAGGTTCACCTGGGGCGTTAAAGAAAGCCGGCCATGTTAGCAGAAAACCGTTGCCGATGAAGCGCCGTCTGTACCCCGCATGGCAATCACACAAGGGCTTGGGTAAGATCGTTGCCCTAATCGTTTCTGAGAGTGTCTGCGTTGCTGGACAATATTCGCGTCGTTTTGGTGGGCACCAGTCATCCGGGCAATATCGGCGGTGCTGCGCGGGCGATGAAAAACATGGGCTTGTCGCGTCTGGTGCTGGTCGCGCCGGAGGATTTTCCCAGTGCTGACGCCGTGGCGCGCGCGTCCGGTGCGAGCGATGTGCTGGATGCTGCGCAGGTCGTTGGTAGTCTTGAAGAGGCGCTGGTCGGTTGCACTCTGGTGATTGGTACCAGTGCACGTGATCGGCGTATTCCCTGGCCGCTGCTGGATCCGCGCGAGTGCGGCGTGGCCAGTTGTGAGCAGGCCGCTGCTGGTAGCGAAGTGGCGTTGGTCTTCGGTCGTGAATACGCCGGTTTGACCAACGAGGAACTGCAGCGATGTCAATACCACGTGCATATCCCGTCCAACCCTGAGTTCAGTTCGCTGAACCTGGCGGCGGCGGTGCAGGTGCTGGCCTATGAGGTGCGCATGGCCTGGTTGGCGGCTTCGAGTCTGCCGACCAAGGCGGAGAAGCTTGAGGCGACCACGATGCGCAATTCGCAGGCGGCGACGGCAGATGAGCTGGAGTCCTTCTACGGACATTTGCGTCGAGTTCTGGTGATGATCGGTTTTCTCGATCCACAGAGGCCGCGGCACCTGATGACTCGCTTGCGTCGGCTATATGGGCGCAGTGCGGTGAGCAAGTTGGAGATGAATATCCTGCGCGGCATCCTTACCGAGACAGAGAAGGCCGTGCGTGGAGAGCCTCATAAACAGGGGAAGTCTGATGTTTGAACGCATTCGAGAGGATATACAGAGCGTTTTTCACCGTGACCCGGCGGCGCGCAATGCCTTCGAGGTGGTGACCTGCTATCCGGGACTGCATGCGGTGTGGCTGCATCGTGTGGCGCATGCATTGTGGCGTTCGGGCTGGAAGTGGCTGGCGCGCGTGGTGTCCAACTTCGGGCGCTGGATGACCGGTATCGAAATTCACCCGGGGGCGAAGATCGGGCGACGCTTCTTCATCGATCATGGCATGGGTATCGTCATCGGCGAGACTGCCGAGATCGGTAATGACGTCACGCTCTATCAGGGTGTGACTCTGGGTGGCACCAGTTGGAACAAGGGCAAGCGCCATCCCACTCTGGAAGATGGTGTTGTGGTTGGCGCTGGCGCCAAGGTGTTGGGGCCGTTCACTGTCGGTGCCGGGGCCAAGATCGGTTCCAATGCGGTGGTGACCAAGGCTGTGCCAGCAGGGGCGACTGCGGTCGGCATTCCCGGCAAAATCATCGTCAAGTCCGATGACGAGCAGGAAGCCAAGCGTCAGGCCATGGCCGAGAAGATCGGTTTCGATGCTTATGGTGTCGGTCAGGACATGCCCGACCCGGTAGCGCGCGCCATCGGCCAGTTGCTCGATCATCTGCATGCTGTCGACGGGCGGCTCGAGGATGTCAACAAGGCGCTGGACTCGATGGATTGCGACTACCGCGCCAAGGCGCTGCCTGCATTGCGTGACGAAGACTTCGCCGAGGTGTGCAAGGGGCAGGGCGACAAGCCTGCTGCCTGATGCGCGCAGGGGCGGCATTTGCTATGATGTTGCCTCTTTTTGCGGTCAATCCTGAGTAAATCAATCGGTCTTATAGTTGACTTAAATACTCGGGAATCGCATACTTCGTCGCAATTCAGTGATTCCGTGGTAGAGCCATGCGACTGACCACCAAAGGCCGTTACGCCGTTACCGCCATGCTAGATCTGGCGTTGCACGCACAGCACGGTCCCGTTTCCCTGGCTGATATATCCGAGCGGCAGGGCATCTCCCTGTCTTATCTCGAGCAACTGTTCGCCAAGCTGCGCCGTGGCAGTCTGGTTTCCAGTGTTCGCGGGCCGGGTGGCGGCTATCAGCTTTCGCGTGACATGCGCGGCATTCAGGTGGCTCAGGTGATCGATGCGGTCAACGAGTCGGTAGATGCCACGCGTTGCCAGGGGCAAGGTGATTGCCACTCTGGTGACACCTGTCTGACCCATCACCTGTGGTGCGATCTCAGTCAGCAGATTCATGAGTTCCTCAGTGGCATCAGCCTGGCTGATCTGGTTGCGCGCCATGAGGTTCAAGAGGTCGCGTTGCGCCAGGATCAGCGCCGCTGCAATGGCAGGACGCCGCGCCTGGATAAGATTGAAGCGTCTGCCATCGACTGAGCAGGGCGTTTGCCTGATAGGAGAAACCCAATGAAATTGCCCATTTATCTCGATTATTCCGCCACCACGCCGGTAGATCCGCGTGTTGCGCAGAAGATGAGTGAATGCCTGCTGGTCGACGGTAACTTTGGCAACCCGGCTTCGCGCTCCCACGTGTTCGGCTGGAAGGCCGAAGAAGCGGTGGAAAACTCCCGTCGCCAGGTCGCCGAACTGGTCAATGCTGATCCGCGTGAGATCGTCTGGACCAGCGGTGCTACCGAGTCCGACAACCTGGCGATCAAGGGCGTAGCGCATTTCTATGCCAGCAAGGGCAAGCACATCATCACCTCGAAGATCGAGCACAAGGCGGTACTGGATACCACTCGCCAGCTCGAGCGTGAAGGTTTCGAAGTGACCTATCTGGAGCCGGGTGAAGACGGCCTGATTACACCAGCTATGGTCGAGGCGGTGCTGCGCGATGACACCACCCTGGTGTCGCTCATGCACGTCAACAACGAAATTGGCACCATCAACGACATCGCTGCCATCGGCGAGCTGACCCGCTCGCGCGGTGTGCTGCTGCACGTCGATGCCGCGCAGTCCACCGGCAAGGTCGAAATCGATCTGGAAAAGATGAAGGTCGATCTGATGTCCTTCTCCGCGCACAAGACCTACGGCCCCAAGGGCGTCGGTGCCCTTTACGTGCGCCGCAAGCCGCGTGTGCGTCTGGAAGCGCAGACTCACGGCGGCGGTCACGAGCGCGGTATGCGCTCGGGCACTCTGGCCACTCACCAGTGCGTCGGTATGGGTGAAGCATTCCGTATCGCCAAGGAAGAAATGGCGGCAGAGAACCAGCGTATCGCGGCTCTGCGTGATCGTTTCTACCGCCAGTTGGAAGATATGGAAGAGCTTTACGTAAATGGCAGTCTGACTGCTCGCGTGCCGCACAACCTCAACCTGAGCTTCAACTACGTCGAGGGTGAGTCGCTGATCATGGCGCTCAAGGATCTCGCTGTATCGTCCGGTTCTGCTTGCACCTCGGCTTCCCTGGAGCCGTCCTACGTGCTGCGTGCTCTGGGCCGCAACGATGAACTGGCGCATAGCTCGATCCGCTTCACCTTCGGTCGTTTCACCACCGAAGAAGAGGTCGACTACGCCGCTGCCAAGGTCCGTGAGGCCGTGGACAAGCTGCGCGAACTGTCGCCCCTGTGGGATATGTTCAAAGAAGGTGTCGACATTTCTTCCGTGGAATGGGCAGCACACTAAAAGCTGCCGAGGCGGATCGCTTGGTTTCAAGCGGTTCGCCGGAGAGCGGCACCTGATGAGAGAGGAAGTACAACATGGCTTACAGTGACAAGGTCATCGACCACTACGAAAATCCGCGTAACGTCGGCAAGCTTAACGCCGAAGATCCTGACGTTGGTACCGGCATGGTCGGTGCGCCGGCCTGTGGCGACGTGATGCGCCTGCAGATCAAGGTCAGCGAAAGTGGCGTTATCGAAGACGCCAAGTTCAAGACCTACGGCTGCGGCTCGGCTATCGCCTCCAGCTCCCTCGCGACCGAGTGGATGAAGGGCAAGACCCTCGATGAGGCCGAAAGCATCAAGAACACCCAGCTCGCCGAAGAACTGGCCCTGCCGCCAGTGAAAATCCACTGCTCTGTACTCGCTGAAGATGCCATCAAGGCTGCTGTGCGCGACTACAAGCAGAAGAAAGGCTTGCTCTGATACGAGGTTTGTAATGGCCATCACCATGTCTGAAGCAGCTGCCCGCCACGTGCAACGCTCTCTTGAAGGGCGCGGCAAGGGCGAGGGCATTCGCCTCGGGGTGCGCACTACCGGTTGCTCCGGCCTGGCCTACGTGCTCGAGTTCGTCGATGAGCTGGCGGCAGAGGATCAGGTATTCGAGAGCCATGGCGTGAAGGTGATCATCGATCCCAAGAGCCTGGTCTATCTCGATGGCACCGAGTTGGACTTCGTCAAGGAAGGCCTCAACGAGGGCTTCAAGTTCATCAACCCTAACGTGCGCGGCGAATGCGGTTGCGGCGAAAGCTTCAACGTTTGAGGCGCTCGCGTGGGTAATCCTTGTCATTTCGCCCTGTTCGACCTGCAGCCGAGCTTTCGTCTGGATCTGGATCAACTGGCTGCTCGCTACCGCGAGCTGGCGCGCCAGGTTCATCCGGATCGTTTCGCCGATGCCGGTGAGCGTGAGCAGCGCCTGGCGCTTGAGCGCTCGGCCTGCCTCAACGAGGCGTATCAGGTTCTGAAAACGCCGTCTCAGCGTGCCCGCTACCTGCTAGCCATGCGTGGCCCCGAGTTGCCGCTGGAAGTGACGGTGCAGGATCCGGATTTTCTCCTGCAGCAGATGCAGCTGCGCGAAGAGCTGGAAGAGCTGCAGGACGACGCCGACCTGGCTGGTGTCGCGGCCTTCAAGCGTCGTCTGAAGACCGCTCAGGAGGCGCTCAATGAGTGCTTCGCGGCATGCTGGGACGACGATGCTCGTCGCGAAGAGGCTGAGCGTCTGATGCGCCGCATGCAGTTCCTCGACAAGCTCTCCCATGAAGTGCGCCAACTAGAAGAGCGCCTCGACGATTAACCTGTGGGTTGCCTCGGCAGCCTGCCTGATGATTTCAAGAAGACCATGGCCTTATTGCAGATCGCCGAGCCAGGACAGAGCCCGCAACCGCACCAGCGTCGGCTGGCAGTGGGCATTGACCTGGGCACCACCAATTCACTGGTCGCTGCTGTGCGCAGTGGTCTGGCCAAGCCTCTGGCCGATGCTGCCGGCGAGGTCATCCTGCCTTCAGCGGTGCGTTATCACGCCACCAGCATCGAGGTCGGCGAGTCGGCCAAGTCGGCTGCCGCCAGTGATCCGTTGAACACCGTGTTGTCGGTCAAGCGTCTGATGGGGCGCGGTATCGCCGATGTGCATCAGCTTGGCGAACAATTGCCCTATCGCTTCGTTGCGGGCGAGTCGCACATGCCCTTCATCGAAACGGTGCAGGGGGCGAAGAGTCCGGTCGAGGTGTCCGCCGAAATTCTCAAGTCGCTGCGTTTGCGTGCCGAGCAAGCGCTGGGTGGCGAGCTGGTAGGGGCGGTGATTACCGTGCCGGCTTATTTCGATGACGCTCAGCGTCAGGCCACCAAGGATGCTGCGCGCCTGGCTGGCCTGACCGTTCTGCGACTGCTCAATGAGCCTACTGCCGCTGCAGTCGCCTATGGCCTGGATCAGAAAGCCGAGGGTGTGGTCGCTATTTATGACCTCGGCGGTGGCACTTTCGATATTTCCATCCTGCGCCTGACCGGCGGTGTGTTCGAGGTGCTGGCTACCGGCGGCGACAGTGCGTTGGGCGGTGACGACTTCGATCATGCTGTAGCCGACTGGATCATCCAGCAGGCTGGTATTTCCAGTGACCTCGATCCGTCGACCCAGCGCAGTCTGCTGCAGACTGCCTGTGCCGCAAAAGAGGCGCTGACCGAGGCGGACAGCGCCGAACTGAGCCATGGCGACTGGCGCGCTGTGTTGAGCCGCGAGCAGTTCGAGGCGCTGATCGAGCCGATGGTGGCGCGCAGTCTCAAGGCCTGCCGGCGCGCGGTACGTGATTCCGGTGTTGAGTTGGAAGAGGTCAGTGCCGTGGTCATGGTGGGCGGTTCGACCCGCGTGCCGCGTGTGCGTGAGGCCGTCGGCGAACTGTTCGGTCGGGCGCCGCTGACCAATATCGATCCGGATCAGGTAGTGGCCATTGGTGCTGCGATCCAGGCCGACGCCCTGGCGGGCAATCAGCGTGATGACGGCGAGGAGTTGCTCCTGCTTGACGTGATACCCCTGTCGCTCGGCCTGGAAACCATGGGCGGGCTGATGGAGAAGGTGATCCCGCGTAATACCACCATTCCGGTAGCGCGTGCGCAGGAGTTCACCACCTACAAGGATGGCCAGACGGCCATGATGATTCACGTGCTGCAGGGTGAGCGCGAACTGATCGCTGATTGCCGCTCCCTGGCGCGTTTCGAATTGCGCGGCATTCCGCCTATGGTGGCCGGCGCTGCGAAGATCCGCGTGACCTTTCAGGTCGATGCCGACGGCCTGCTTAGTGTCGCGGCGCGTGAGCTGAGCTCCGGCATCGAGTCGAGCATTCAGGTCAAGCCGTCTTACGGTCTGACCGATGGCGAAATTGCACGCATGCTGCAGGACTCCTTCCAGAATGCTGGAGACGACAAGGCTGCCCGCGTGCTGCGTGAGCAGCAGGTTGACGGTCAGCGCTTGATCGAGGCGGTCGAGGCGGCGCTGCAGGCCGATGGCGAGCGTTTGCTGGATGCCGAGGAACGCGAGGTCATCGAACTGCAGGTGCAGGAGTTACGCGATTTGCTGGCGGGCAATGATGGCCTGGCGATCGAGCGGCAGACCAAGCGGCTGTCGCAGGTCACTGACGCTTTTGCGGCTCGCCGTCTGGATTCGACGGTAAAAGCCGCGCTGGCAGGGCGCAATCTGAATGAGATCGAGGAATAATTGATGCCGCAGGTAATTTTTCTGCCTCACGAGCGATTCTGCCCGGATGGTCTGGTGGTAGAGGCTGAGCCTGGTGTTTCCATCCTCGAGCTGGCGCACGGGCACCATATCGAGATGGAAAGCGCTTGTGGCGGTGTGTGTGCCTGCACCACCTGTCACTGCATCGTGCGCGAAGGTTTCGATTCGCTGAACGAGGCGGATGAGTTGGAAGAGGATTACCTGGACAAGGCCTGGGGGCTCGAGGCTCAGTCGCGCCTGGCCTGTCAGGCTATCGTTGGTGAGGAAGATATCACCGTCGAGATTCCCAAATATTCGCTTAACCACGCAGCCGAAGCGCCGCACTGACAGGCAGCTCCCTCATCCGGCGCTTCGCGCCACCTTCTCCCAAAGGGAGAAGGGCCCAGAGGAAGTTGTCGCTACGCGACTTTCACGTTAAGCAGGAAGCATGATCATGAGTCTGAAATGGGCCGATGTACTGGACATTGCCATCGAGCTGAGCGAGCAGAAGCCGGATGTCGATCCGCGCTACGTGAACTTCGTCGATCTGCACCGTTGGGTCGTGTCCTTGCCGCAGTTTTCCGATGACCCGCAACGCGGGGGGGAGAAAGTGCTGGAGGCAATACAGGCCGCCTGGATCGAAGAGCTCGATTGAAACAGGCGCTTACGGCGCCCGCCCTACGCTTTTAACCGGAACCCGCGTATAATTCGCGGGTTTAATTTTTCGCTTTAACCCTAAAGTTTCTGGAGCTTCACATGGCTGTTCAACGTACTTTCTCCATCATCAAGCCTGACGCCGTTGCCAAGAACGTCATCGGTGAGATCACCACCCGTTTCGAAAAAGCCGGCCTGCGCGTTGTCGCTTCGAAGATGGTGCAACTGTCCGAGCGCGAAGCCGCTGGTTTCTACGCTGAGCACAGTGAGCGTGGCTTCTTCAAGGATCTGGTTGCCTTCATGACTTCCGGCCCGGTCATCGTTCAGGTTCTGGAAGGCGAAAACGCCGTTGCCAAGAACCGTGAACTGATGGGTGCCACCAACCCGAAAGAAGCCGCTGCCGGCACCATCCGTGCTGACTTCGCCGTTTCCATCGACGAAAACGCTGTTCACGGTTCGGACTCCGAAGCTTCCGCTGCGCGCGAGATCGCTTACTTCTTCTCCGCTACCGAGCAGTGCGCGCGCATTCGCTGATTGGCGATTGAAGCGAGGGTGAAGCCATGACCAATACCACCGGCAAGATCAACCTGCTGGGCCTGACCCAGCCGGAAATGGAACAGTTCTTCGAGTCCATCGGCGAGAAGCGCTTCCGTGCCGGCCAGGTAATGAAGTGGATTCACCACTTTGGCGTCGATGATTTCGCCGCCATGACCAATGTCGGCAAGGCCTTGCGCGAAAAGCTCGAGGCCTCTGCCGAGATTCGCGGCCCGGAAGTGGTTAGCGAAAATATTTCTGCCGATGGCACGCGCAAGTGGGTGGTGCGTGTGGCGTCGGGTAGCTGTGTGGAAACCGTCTATATCCCGCAGAACGGTCGCGGCACGCTTTGTGTTTCGTCCCAGGCCGGTTGTGCCCTGGATTGCAGCTTCTGCTCCACCGGCAAACAAGGCTTCAATAGCGACCTGACCAGTGCCGAGATCATCGGCCAGGTGTGGATCGCCAACAAATCCTTCGGCAGCGTGCCCGCCAAGATCGATCGCGCCATCACCAACGTGGTGATGATGGGCATGGGCGAGCCGCTGCTGAACTTCGACAACGTCGTCTCTGCCATGCAGATCATGATGGACGACCTCGGCTACGGCATTTCCAAGCGCAAGGTGACCTTGTCCACCTCCGGCGTGGTGCCGATGATCGACAAGCTGGCCGAAGTCATCGACGTATCCCTGGCGCTGTCGTTGCACGCGCCCAACGACGAACTGCGTAATCAGCTGGTGCCGATCAACAAGAAGTACCCGCTGGACATGCTGCTGGCGGCCTGCAAGCGCTACGTCTCCAAGCTGGGCGAGAAACGCGTGCTGACCATCGAGTACACCCTGCTCAAAGGCGTCAACGATCAGCCTGAGCACGCTGAGCAGATGATCGCACTTCTGGCCGATGTACCTTGCAAGATCAACCTGATTCCGTTTAATCCCTTCCCCTTCTCGGGGTACGAGCGGCCGAGCAATAACGCCATTCGCCGCTTCCAGGACCTGTTGCACAAGGCTGGTCATAACGTCACGGTGCGCACGACGCGTGGTGACGATATCGATGCTGCCTGCGGCCAATTGGTTGGCCAGGTCATGGACCGTACTCGGCGCAGTGAGCGTTACATCGCCGTGCGTCAGCTGGGCAACGAGGCGCAAGAGCCTCGCACTGCCGCCAATCGAAATTGAAGAGAGGATGCCTATGACCTTGCGCCCTGCGCTGTTATTGCTCGTTGTCAGCCTGCTTGCTGGTTGTGTGACCACCGGCGATGTTGACCCTATGCGTACGGCTGAAGGACGTGAGAAGGCACGTGATGCCTACGTACAACTGGGGATTGCCTATATCCAGCAAGGTGATACCCAGCGCGCCAAGGTGCCGCTGAAGAACGCACTCGATCTGGACTCCTCCAATGCGGATGCGCATGCCGCGCTGGCCATGGCGTTCCAGCTGGAAATGGAGCCGAAGCTGGCCGATGAGCATTTTCGCAAAGCGTTGTCCCAGCGCCCGAAGGACGCCCGTCTGCTAAACAACTATGGTGGTTTCCTGTTCGAGCAGAAGCGTTATCCGGAGGCCATGAGCACCTATCTCAAAGCTGCTGAGGACAATCTCTATCCAGAGCGCTCGCGGGTATTCGAGAATCTGGGCATGACCGCTCTGCAGCTCGGCCAGCGTGAGCAAGCCAAGGAGTATTTCCAACGTTCCCTGCGCCTCAGTAGCCGCCAACCACAGGCATTGCTGGAAATGGCCATCTTGTCCTACGAGAGCAAAGAGTACGTGCCAGCGCGCCGTTACTACGACAGCTACAGCGAAATAGCGCCACAGAATGCGCGTAGCCTGTTGCTTGGCGCGCGTCTAGCCAACGTATTCGAGGACCGTGACCGTGCTGCCAGCCTTGGCTTGCAGTTGCGTCGTCTGTATCCGGCTTCTCAGGAATATCAGCAATTTGTTTCGGGGCAACAATGAACGCGGCACATAGCGAAGTGGCTCAGCCGATGCCGACAAATCCAGGTGAAACCCTGCGCCAGGCCAGGGAAGACAAAGGCTGGAGTGTTGCCGAAGTGGCAACCCAGCTGAACCTGACGCCACAACGTCTGGCCCAGATCGAAGCCGGCGCTTTCGACAAGCTGCCGGGCACCACCTTTGCGCGTGGCTATATCCGTGCCTACGCCAAGCTACTCGAAATGGACCAGAACCGGCTGGTGATGGAGTTCGATCAGTTCACCGGTACCGATGCCACTGGCAGTAGCGTGCATGCTCTTGGTCGTATCGAAGAGCCTGTGCGTTATTCGCAGAGCATTCTGCGCCTGGTGAGTTTCCTGTTGTTGCTGGCGTTGATCGGCGGCGGTTTTGTCTGGTGGCAGGATCAGGGGCGCCCAGGTGCCAGCCTGGCTGACCTGGGCCTGGAACATGTAGAAGTCGAGGGGGCCGACGGTACCACCCAGGTTCATTCGCTTGCCGAGCCGGAAGACCAGGCGGTAGTCGATGCTCAGGGCGGCGAGCAGGGCAGCCCTCTGCTGTTGCCAGTCGAGCCGGGTGAGGCACCGGAAGAGTCCTCGGTCGCAGAACAGCCTGCAGCTTCAGATGCTGCGCCGGAAAGCGCGCCAGAAACTCCGGCAGCCGCCGTGGCGAATGAGCCAGCAGTTGCTGCCAATATAACAGCGCCTGCCACGGAGCCTGCCGCCCCTGTTGCCGTTCCAGCCGGGCAGGCTGCGCTGAACGTACAGTTCACTGCTGATTGCTGGACACAAGTGACCGATGCCGATGGCAAGGTCCTGGTCAGCGCGCTCAAGCGCAGTGGCGAAAGCATCGAACTGACCGGCAAAGCACCGATGGAGCTGCGCCTGGGCTTTGCCCGTGGCGCCCAGGTGACCTACAACGGCCAAAGCGTGGACGTTGCGCCGCATATGACCGGCGAAACCGCGCGCCTGAAACTGGGGTTGTAAAGCATGCATTGCGAATCGCCGATCAAGCGCCGACTGTCGCGCAAGATCTGGGTTGGCTCGGTACCGGTGGGCGGCGATGCGCCGATCACCGTGCAGAGCATGACCAATACCGACACCAACGATGTGGCCGCTACCGTGGCACAGATCCGTCGCCTGGAAGATGCCGGCGCTGATATCGTGCGCGTTTCCGTGCCTGACATGGATGCTGCCGAGGCCTTCGGCCGGATCAAGCAGCAGGTGCGTGTTCCGCTGGTGGCCGACATCCACTTCGATTACCAGATTGCCCTGCGCGTGGCCGAGCTGGGCGTCGATTGCCTGCGGATCAACCCGGGTAACATCGGCCGCGAGGATCGCGTCAGGGCGGTGGTCGAGGCTGCCCGTGACAAGGGCATTCCGATTCGTATCGGCGTCAATGCCGGTTCACTGGAAAAAGATCTGCAGAAGAAATATGGCGAGCCGACCCCGGAAGCTCTGGTGGAGTCGGCGCTGCGTCATGTCGAACACCTTGACCGCCTGAACTTCCCCGACTTCAAGGTCAGTGTGAAGGCCTCCGACGTCTTCATGGCTGTAGAAGCCTACCGCCTGCTGGCCAAGCAGATCGAGCAGCCGCTGCACCTGGGTATCACCGAAGCGGGTGGCCTGCGCTCCGGCACGGTCAAGTCGGCAGTCGGTCTGGGCATGCTGCTGGCCGACGGCATTGGCGATACCATCCGTATCTCTCTGGCTGCTGATCCGGTGGAGGAGATCAAGGTTGGTTTCGATATCCTCAAATCCCTGCGTCTGCGTTCTCGCGGTATCAACTTCATCGCCTGCCCGAGCTGTTCGCGGCAGAACTTCGATGTGGTCAAGACCATGAACGAGCTGGAAACGCGTGTCGAGGACCTACTGGTGCCGCTGGACGTGGCCGTGATCGGCTGCGTGGTCAACGGCCCCGGGGAAGCCAAGGAGGCGCACATCGGCCTCACCGGCGGCAGCCCGAACAACCTGGTCTATATCGACGGCAAGCCCGCTTCGAAGCTGACCAATGAAAACCTGGTGGACGAGCTGGAAAAGCTCATCCGCGACAAGGCGGCCGAAAAGGTCGCCGCCGATGCGGCCGTGATCGTGCGCGGCTGATCCGTGCGTAAGGAATACACTTGAGCAAGTCCCTGCAAGCCATTCGTGGCATGAACGACATCCTGCCGGAGCAGACGCCTGCCTGGCGTTACCTGGAAAGTACCCTGGTCAGCCTGCTCGATGGCTATGGCTACAAGGAAATCCGCCTGCCTATCGTCGAGTACACCGAGCTGTTCGCTCGCGGTATCGGTGAAGGTACCGACGTGGTCGACAAGGAGATGTACACCTTCCTTGATCGCAACGAAGAATCCCTGACTCTGCGTCCCGAAGGCACTGCCGGTTGCGTGCGTGCCGTGCTCGAACATGGTCTTTCCGGCGGCGGCCAGGTGCAGAAACTGTGGTACGCCGGCCCGATGTTCCGCTACGAGAAGCCGCAGAAAGGTCGCTATCGCCAGTTCCATCAGGTCGGCGTGGAAGCTTTCAACCTGCCGGGGCCGGACGTGGATGCCGAGCTGATCGTTCTCACCTGGCGTCTGTGGAAGAAGCTCGGCCTGGCCGACGCAGTGACGCTGCAGCTCAACAGCCTGGGCTCCAGTGAGGCGCGTGCCGCCTATCGCGATGCCCTGGTGGCCTACCTGCAGGAGCGCTTCGATCAGCTCGATGAAGACAGCCAGCGTCGCCTGACTACCAATCCGCTGCGCATCCTCGACAGCAAGAACGAGGCGACCCAGGCCGCGCTGGTAGGCGCACCGACCTTGGGCGATTACCTCGATGAGGATTCGCGCCTGCACTTCGAGGGCGTCAAGGCGCGCCTGGATGCGGCCGGCATTCGCTACCAGATCAATCACAAGCTGGTGCGCGGTCTGGATTACTACAACCGCACCGTGTTCGAGTGGGTCACCGACAAGCTCGGTGCCCAGGGCACCGTGTGCGCCGGTGGTCGTTATGACGGCCTGGTTTCCATGTTGGGTGGCAAGGCCACGCCAGGCGTCGGCTTCGCCATGGGTGTCGAGCGTCTGGTGCTGCTGCTGGAAACCCTGCAGTTGCTACCGGCTGACCTCAACCGTGCGGCCGATGTTTACATCTGTGCCTTTGGCGAGGCTGCCGAGCTGGCTGCTCTGGCGCTGGTCGAGCGTCTGCGTGACGAATTGCCGGGACTGCGCCTGTTGCTCAACTCCGGTGGTGGCAGTTTCAAGAGCCAGTTCAAGAAGGCCGACAAGAGCGGCGCACGCTATGCGCTGATTCTGGGGGACGACGAATTGGCTGGGCGCGTGGTAGGTTGCAAACCGCTGCGTGACGACAGTGAACAACAAAGTGTTGCCTGGGATGCTCTGGCTGAGCATCTGGCTGCCTGCCAGCAGGCCTGAGCAGGTTCTCGATTAGGAGTACGGGGTTAGACATGCAGACCGAAGACGAACAGATCGCACAAATGAAGGACTGGTGGGATCGTAACGGCAAGCCTTTGCTGGCCGGCGGCGTATTGGCGCTGGTAGCTGTATTCGGCTGGCAGGGCTGGCAGAAGTATCAGGACAATCAGGCGCAAAGCGCCTCGGTGCTTTATCAGCAGTTGCTGGAAACGGCACTGGACCCAGCCGGTAAGCCCGATGCTGCTAAAGTCGCCGAACTGGCCGGCAAGCTCGACAGTGAGTTTGGCGGTAGCCACTACGCCCAGTACGGCAACCTGTTCGTCGCCAAGGTCGCCGTCGAAGCCGACCGTCTCGACGATGCCGCTGCCGCGCTGCAGCGCGTGCTCGACAAGCCGGCCGACGCCACGCTCGGTGAGCTGGCGCGTCAGCGTCTGGCCCGTGTTCTGGCAGCCCAGGACAAGACTGACGATGCGTTGAAGCTGCTCGATGCCAAGGTCGAGGACGCTTTCCTCGCCAGCCGCGAAGAACTCAAGGGCGATCTGCTGGTACAGCTGGGTCGCAGCGATGACGCGCACGCCGCCTATCAGAAGGCCAAGGATGCGCTGGCCGAAGACGCCGCTGTTGGCGGTCTGCAGATGAAGCTGGACGACCTGGCAAAAGGGGATGCGTGACGTGATGCGTTGGAAGAATGCCGCACTGCTGGCTCTGGCCGTTCTGGCCGTGGGTTGCAGCAGCAATAGCAAGAAGGAACTGCCGCCCGCCGAACTGACCAAGTTCGACGCCGAAGTCGAGCTGCGTACCGAGTGGAGCCGCTCCGTTGGTGATGGTCAAGGCGATACCTTCAACATGCTGGTGCCGGCCATCGACGGTGATGTGATCTACGCCGCTGATGTCGAAGGTCTGGTCATGGCCATGGACCGCACCAGCGGCAAGGTCATCTGGCGCAAGAAGCTTGAAATCCCGGTATCCGGCGCCATCGGTGTCGGCTACGGCCAGGTATTGTTGGGTACCCTCAAGGGTGAAGTGATCGCCCTGGACTCCAGTGACGGTGAAGAACAATGGCGTTCGCGCGTTACCAGCGAAGTGCTGGCTGCGCCGGCTAGCAACGGCGATATCGTCGTGGTGCAGACCCAGGACGACCGTCTGATTGCCTTCGATGCCAGCACCGGCAGCCAGCGCTGGATCGTCGAAAACACCCCGGCCGTACTGACCCTGCGCGGCACTGGCGCTCCGCTGGTGACCAACCGCCTGGTGGTCGCCGGTCTGTCCAGCGGCAAGGTGATTGCGGTCGACGCCCAGCGCGGCCTGCCGGTCTGGGAGCAGCGTATCGCCATCCCGCAGGGTCGTTCCGAACTGGAGCGTGTTGTCGACATCGACGGCGGCCTTCTGTTGTCCGGCGGCACCGTCTACGCGGTGAGCTACCAGGGCCGTGTCGCGGCCATGGATCTGGAGTCCGGTCGCGTACTCTGGCAGCGCGAGGCATCCAGCTCGGTTGGCGTCGCTCAAGGTTTCGGCAACGTCTATGTCAGCATGGCCAACGGCACCGTCGAAGGTATCGATGAGCGCAGCGCTTCGGCCCTGTGGAGCAACGATTCGATGGCGCGTCGCCAGTTGTCGGGCCCGGCAGTATTCTCCAGCTATGTCGCCGTGGGTGACTTCGAAGGCTATCTGCACCTGCTGAGCCAGGTCGATGGTCGCTTCGTCGGCCGTACCCGCATCGACAGCGACGGCCTGCGTGCCCAGCCGTTGGTGGTGGGTGATTGGTTGTACGTCTACGGTAACAGCGGCAAGTTGGTGGCACTGACCATCAAGTAACACGCTATGCTGCCGGTAACCCGACAGCATGAAACACCCTGGCCGCTGCCCCTGCAGCGGCCTTTGCATTTTCTGAATTAACCGAGTGGAGAGCCTGATGGTTCCCGTAATTGCCCTGGTGGGCCGGCCGAATGTCGGCAAGTCCACGCTCTTCAACCGCCTGACCCGCAGCCGCGACGCTATCGTCGGCGACCTGTCCGGTCTGACCCGCGACCGCCAGTATGGCGAGGCGAAGTGGCAGGGGCGCACCTATATCGTGATCGACACCGGTGGTATTTCCGGTGACGAGGAAGGCATCGACGCGAAGATGGCCGAGCAGTCGCTGCAGGCCATCGAAGAGGCCGATGCCGTGCTGTTCCTGGTGGACGCGCGCGCAGGCATGACTGCCTCCGACCAGATGATCGGCGAGCACCTGCGCCGTCGTAACAAGCAGAGCTTCCTGGTGGTGAACAAGGTCGACAACCTCGATGTCGACTTGGCCCGCGCCGAATTCAGCCCCATGGGCCTGGGCGAGCCGCTGGCGATTGCCGGTGCCCATGGCCGTGGCATCACCCAGATGCTCGAAGTGGTGCTCGGCGCGTTCCCCAAGGACGCCGGCGAGCCGGAGGAGGGTGCCGAAGAGGAGGAAGTGCTGGAAGGCCAGGAGGCCAAGCGCATTCCCGGCCCGAGCGAGAAGGACGGCATCAAGCTGGCCATCATCGGTCGCCCCAACGTCGGCAAGTCCACCCTGGTCAACCGCATGCTCGGTGAAGAGCGGGTCATCGTCTATGACCAGGCGGGAACCACGCGCGACAGCATCTACATTCCGTTCGAGCGCGACGACGAGAAGTACACGCTGATCGACACTGCCGGCGTGCGCCGTCGCGGCAAGATCTTCGAGGCTGTGGAGAAATTCTCCGTGGTCAAGACGCTGCAGGCCATTCAGGACTCCAACGTCGTGGTGTTCGTCATGGACGCCCGCGAAGGTGTGGTCGACCACGACCTCAACCTGCTCGGCTTCGTGCTGGAAAGCGGCCGCGCTCTGGTCATTGCCCTGAACAAGTGGGACGGCATGGACCAGGGGCAGAAGGATTATGTGAAGACCGAGCTGGAGCGCCGGCTGTTCTTCGTCGACTTCGCCGATATCCACTTCATTTCCGCCCTGCACGGCACTGGCGTGGGCCATCTGTACAAGTCGGTGCAGGCCTCGTTCAAGTCGGCGATCACCCGCTGGCCGACCAGCCGCCTGACGCAGATTCTCGAAGATGCCGTCAGCGACCATGCGCCACCTCTGGTCAACGGTCGCCGCATCAAGCTGCGCTACGCCCACCTGGGTGGCGCCAACCCGCCGCTGATCGTGATCCACGGTAATCAGGTCGACGCCGTGCCGCGCGCCTACACCCGTTACCTGGAAAACACCTTCCGCCGTGTGCTGAAGCTGGTCGGTACGCCGATTCGCATCGAGTACAAGGGCGGCGAGAACCCCTACGAGGGCAACAAGAACAAGCTCACCGACCGTCAGGTGAACAAGAAGCGCCGGCTGATGAGCCACCACAAGAAGGCCGAGAAAAAGCGCAAGGACAAGCGCAAGTAATCGCCTTTGGCCCCTGCACGCCGGGTATCGCCCGGCGCGCACGGCATAAGCTTCAAACTCTTTTTCATAAGCAGCGCAGGTGCCGCCTGCTGCGCCCTTCGGCTATCCTCGCGGCTTGCCTTGTTCTTCCAGGAAGTCGCGATGCTCGCCAGCAAACTGCCCAACGTCGGCACCACCATCTTCACGCGCATGTCCCAGCTCGCTGCCGACGTTGGCGCGATCAACCTGTCTCAGGGCTTTCCCGACTTCGACGGGCCCCAGGCACTGCGTGAGGCCGTGGCGCGCCACGTCATGGAAGGGCGCAACCAGTATTCGCCAATGACCGGCTTGCCCGCGCTACGCCAGCAGGTGGCGGCCAAGCTCGCCCGCAGCTACGGCGTGCAGCGCGATGCCGATAGCGAAATCACCATCACGCCGGGGGCCACGGAGGCGATCTTCTGCGCGGTGCAGGCGCTGATTCATCCAGGGGATGAAGCTATCGTGCTTGACCCTTGCTACGACAGTTACGAGCCGTCGGTGGAACTGGCCGGTGGGCGTTGCGTGCATGTGCCGTTGGCATTGCCGGACTTCGCTGTCGATTGGCAGCGTCTGGCCGATGCGATCACGCCGCGTACCCGGCTGATCTTCCTCAACTCCCCGCACAACCCGAGCGGGGCGCTGCTGACCCGCGCTGACCTGGATAAGCTGGCCGAGCTGATTCGTGGGCGCAATATCCATGTGATCAGCGACGAGGTATACGAGCACCTGATCTATGACGGCCAGCGGCATGCCAGCGTGCTGGCCCACGACGAGCTGTATCAGCGCGCCTTCGTGGTCAGCTCCTTCGGCAAGACCTATCACGTCACCGGCTGGAAGACCGGCTACGTGGTGGCGCCACCTGCACTGACCGCCGAGCTGCGCAAGATCCACCAGTACGT
The DNA here is from genome assembly GCF_048068235.1 of Pseudomonas sp. NY15364. Classification (NCBI taxonomy): domain Bacteria; kingdom Pseudomonadati; phylum Pseudomonadota; class Gammaproteobacteria; order Pseudomonadales; family Pseudomonadaceae; genus Pseudomonas; species Pseudomonas sp. NY15364. The sequence continues at coordinate 18,612 of NZ_JBLUPX010000037.1, forward strand.
CAATTTCTGCGGGGTGACGCCGCTGCAGCATGCCCTGGGCGACTTCATGGCGGCGCACCCGGAGCATGTCGAAGAACTGCCGGCCTTCTATCAGGCCAAGCGCGACCTGTTCTGCGATCTGCTGACCGGCTCGCGCTTCACCTTTACCCGTGCGCCGGGTACTTACTTCCAGCTGGCCGACTATTCGGCCATTCGCCCCGATCTGGACGACGTGGCCATGGCTGAATGGCTGACCCGCGAGCATGGTGTGGCGGCGATTCCGGTGTCGGTGTTCTATCAGTCAGCGCCCAAGGATATGCGCCTGGTGCGTTTCTGCTTCGCCAAGCGCGAGGAAACCCTGCGCCAGGCGGCGGAGAAACTCAGCGCGGTATGAGGGGTAGGGCGGGTGTAACCCGCCTCTGAGGTGTTGGCGGGTTTCACCCGCCCTACGGTGAGCGAGGCCTACAAATGAACAACAAACCCGATCTCGAACTGGCGCTGATCCAGACCACGTTGGCCTGGCACGATCCGGCCGCCAACCGCGAGCACTTCCAGACCTTGCTGGAACAGGCCCGTGGCGCTGACCTGGTGATCCTGCCGGAGATGTTCACCACCGGTTTTTCCATGGAGTCGGCCGAATTGGCTGAGCCTGAGGTTGGCCCCAGCAGCATCTGGCTACGCGAGCAGGCGCAGCGTATCGGCGCGGTGATCTGCGGCAGTCTGATCATTCAGGCCGCTGACGGCAGCTACCGTAATCGCCTGCTTTGGGCGCGCCCGGATGGCTCTTTCGCGTATTACGACAAACGCCACCTGTTCCGCATGGCCGGTGAGCACAAGCACTACAGCGCTGGCGATCAGCAGGTGGTGTTCGACCTAAACGGCTGGCGCGTGCGCCCGTTGATCTGCTACGACCTGCGCTTCCCCGTCTGGAGCCGTGACGCCGGCGGTACCGACTTGCTGCTGTATACCGCCAACTGGCCGGGCGCGCGTCGTCAGCACTGGAACCGCCTGCTGCCGGCGCGAGCCATCGAGAACCTGTGCTACGTCGCGGCTGTGAACCGCGTTGGCGAGGACGGCAAGGGCCACGGTTATACTGGCGACTCTCAGGTGCTGGACTTCCAGGGCGAGGCGCTGCTGACGGCAGGCGAGGGCGATGGTGTGTTCCGTACTCGGCTGTCGCATGATGCTCTGAGTACCTATCGCGAGCGCTTCCCGGCGCACCTGGACGCGGACGCTTTCACATTCAACTGAACAAGGAGCTACATGACATGGACGTGCAACAGAGCAATCCCTTCCAGACGCCGCAGGCTGACCTGCAGCCGAGCACCACCACTCAGTTGCCGCTCTACAGCATCGCAGGCGTTGGCCTGGCGACCTTCATCGGTACGCCGCTGGCCGGTGCATGGCTGCTGGCGCATAACCTGCAATTGCTCGGCAAGGCAGATCGAGTAGCGATGGTCTGGGGCATTTCCGTCGTGCTTCTGATCGTCACCTTGGTCTTGGCTTTCGTGTTGCCCGAGGAGGTACCCGCCCTGCCTTTCGCCATCGCGCAACTGATGGCGATGATCATGTTGGCCAAGAACCTGATCGAGGCCGATCTCAAGCAGCATGCCGAGGCAGGTGGTGCGTACCTCTCCAATTGGCGGGCGGCGGGTATTGGCCTGATGTTCACCATTGGCCTGGCCGCACTGATGTTCGCGGTGCTGATGATTTTCGATATTTGAGTGTCAAGTTCCCGGATTTCATCCGGGTTACGCATACAAAAACGCCGGGCAATGCCCGGCGTTTTTGTGAGTGGCGCTGAAGGCTCAGGCCGCTTGCGACTCGGCCTGGCTCAGGGCGCGGTTCAAGGCGCTGAACAGGGCGCGGAAGCTTGCGGTGGTCAGGTTCTCGTCGACCCCGATGCCGTGCAGGGCACGACCGCCATTGACGCGCAGTTCGATGTAGGCAGCCGCCTTGGCGTTGGTGCCGGCACCGATGGCGTGCTCGCTGTAGTCCATGACTTCAACGGCGACCGGCAGCGCGGCAGCCAGCGCTTCCAGTGGACCTTTACCGATGCCACGCCAATGGTGGTTCTCACTCCCTTCGATGACTTCCACATCCACCGCGCTGGTGCCGTTCTCTTCCTGCAGGCGATGGCCTTTCAGGGCGTAGGGGCTGCGCGCTTGCAGGTACTCGGTCTCGAGCAATTGGTAGATCTGTGCGGCAGTCATTTCCAGGCCGAGGCGGTCGGTTTCACGCTGCACCACCTGGCTGAACTCGATCTGCATGCGACGTGGCAGGCTGATGCCGTATTCCTGCTCGAGCAGGAAGGTGATGCCGCCTTTGCCGGACTGGCTGTTCACACGAATCACCGCCTCGTAGTCACGGCCGATGTCGGCCGGATCGATAGGCAGGTACGGCACTTCCCACAGGGCATCGTCCTTCTGCTGGGCGAAGCCCTTGCGGATGGCGTCCTGGTGCGAGCCGGAGAAAGCGGTGTGCACCAGGTCGCCGACGTACGGGTGGCGCGGGTGCACCGGAATCTGGTTGCAGTCCTCGACCACCTTGCGCACGGCGTCGATGTCGGAGAAGTCCAGCTCCGGGTCGACGCCCTGGGTGTAGAGGTTCAGCGCCAGGGTCACCAGGCAGACGTTGCCGGTGCGCTCGCCATTGCCGAACAGGCAACCTTCGACGCGGTCGGCGCCGGCCATGACGGCCAGCTCGGAGGCCGCAACGCCGGTGCCACGGTCATTGTGGGTGTGTACGCTGATCAGCACGCTGTCACGGCGGTCGACCTGACGACCGAACCACTCGATCTGGTCGGCGTAGTTATTCGGCGTGGCGCACTCAATGGTGGCCGGCAGGTTGAGGATCAGCTTGTTCGCCGGGGTCGGCTGGAACACGCCGATCACTGCGTTGCACACCTCGACGGCGAAGTCGATTTCGGTGCTGCTGAACACCTCCGGCGAATACTCGAAGCCCCACTGGGTTTCAGGCGCGGCATCGGCCAGGCGCTTGATGGTGGTGCCAGCGGCCACGGCGATGGCTTTGACGCCGGCCTTGTCCTGGTTGAAGACGATCTTGCGGAAGCTCGGTGCGCAGGCGTTGTAGTAGTGGACGATGGCCTTCTTGGCGCCTTTGAGCGACTCGAAGGTGCGCTCGATGAGGTCGTCACGGGCCTGGGTCAGCACCTGAATGGTCACGTCTTCTGGAATGTGACCGCCTTCGATCAGCTCACGCACGAAGTCGAAATCGGTCTGCGAGGCGGACGGGAAGCCCACTTCGATTTCCTTCAGACCCACGGCCACCAGGCACTTGAAGAAGCGCATCTTCTTCTCGGCATCCATCGGCTCGATCAGCGACTGGTTGCCATCGCGCAGGTCGGTGGACAGCCAGATCGGCGCCTTGTCGATGATCTTGTCCGGCCAGGTACGGTCCGGAATCTGGATCTGAGTGAACGGGCGGTACTTCTTCGACGGGTCTTTGAGCATGGTCATGAGCGGGTCCTGCGAAATGGGAGTCGAACACGAGGCCGGGCGGCCATGAAACGGGGTTTCAGGCGGGGCTTCGCAGTCGCGGGCTGACCAGTCGCAGGCATGCGAGCTGGCGGACGAGAAAGATGTTTTTCATGTGGGCACCCTATCCATAGCAGGTGGATATGGCAATGCTTGCTTAAAAAACGCTGATTTATTGCTGGATAGCTTTTGTTGGCGGATTTTATTGCTTTGAAAGTGATGTTTTCGGCGAATCGTGTTTCCAGGGGGCGTGCACAGGCTCGCCCCCGTCCCTCGATGATCCGTCTTCAGTCGGCGTAGTCGTAGGCGCCGCCTTTTTCCAGGGCACGGCGATAGGCTGGCCTGGCATGGATGCGTTGCAGGAAATCGCTCAGGCGCGGGTGGTTGTTGAGTACGCCACGGGCGGCAGCTGCTTCAAGTGGGAAACTGAGCTGAATATCGGCAGCGCTGAACGCATCGCCTGCGAACCAGTCGTGCTCGCTCAGTTGGCCCTCCAGGTAGTCGAAATGCAGTTTCAACTGCGGCGAGATGAACGCCTGACTGACCTTGTTCGCGATGCCACGGGCGATTGGCTTGATGAAGAACGGCATTGGCGCGCTGCGCAGCTTGTCGAACACCAGCTTGAGCAGCAGCGGTGGCATCGCCGATCCTTCGGCGTAATGCAGCCAGTAGCGGCAGCGCAAGCGTTCCGCGCTACCGGCGGCAGGCAGCAACCAATCGCCATAGCGCTCGGCCAGGTATTCGATGATGGCGCCGGACTCGGCAAGGGTCAGTTCGCCATCGGTGATCAACGGCGACTTGCCCAGAGGGTGCACCTGGCGCAATTCGGCAGGGGCGAGCATGGTCTGCGGGTCGCGCTGGTAATGCTTGACCTGATAGTCGATACCAATCTCTTCGAGCATCCAGAGAATACGTTGCGAACGCGAGTTGTTCAGGTGATGCAGGGTGATCATGGCAAGCTCCGGCCGATTTGGGGCAGGGTTCTGTAATACGTCGTTCCGGGACGCACCACTAGCGTTTTATTGCACCGCCCTTGGCTGCTCGGCGATGGTGGGTCGCAATTCGCGCATGTCCGCACCGCTCGGGTGCTGGAACACGCGCAGGCCGAACTCGGGGAGGATCGCCAGCAGGTGGTCGAAGATGTCCGACTGGATGCCTTCGTAGGCATTCCATGCGATGGTATTGGTGAAACAGTAGATTTCCAGCGGCAGGCCGTCGGCAGTCGGGCTGAGCTGGCGCACCAGCAGGGTCATGTTCTGGTGGATGTTCGGGTTGTGCCGCAGGTAGTGCTCGACGTAGGCGCGGAAGCTGCCGATGTTGGTGATACGGCGGGTGTTCACAGCTTCCTTGCCGTGTTCGGCCAGCCTGGTGTTCCAGTCCTGCAGCTCCTGATCCTTGCGGTCGAGGTATTCGTCGAGGAGCATGAAGCGGCGTAGCCGTGCGATTTCTTCGTCGCTGAGGAAGTGAACGCTGGTCTGATCCAGAAACAGCGCGCGCTTGATCCGACGTCCGCCGGACTCCTGCATGCCACGCCAGTTCTTGAACGGGTCGGTGATGAAGCGCTTGGTCGGGATGGTGGTGATGGTCTTGTCCCAGTTCTGCACCTTGACCGTGTGCAGGGCGATGTCGATCACATCGCCGTCGGCGTTGAGCTGCGGCATTTCCACCCAGTCGCCGACGCGGATGATATCGCTGGAGGAGATCTGCACGCTGGCCACCAGCGATAGCAGAGTGTCCTGGAAGATCAACATCAGCACCGCAGCCATGGCGCCGAGGCCGGACAGCAGAATCAGCGGAGAGCGGTCGATCAGGGCGGCCACCATCAGGATCGCGGCGATGGCGAAGATGGCAATCTTGATCACCTGCAGATAGCCCTTGATCGGCTTCAGGTGCGCATTCGGGCGGCGCTGGTAGAGGGTGTTGAGAATATCCAGCAGCGCGCCAATGGCCATGGCGATGGTCAGCACCACGAAGGCGCCGCAGACGTTGCGCGTCACTTCTACTACGGCAGCGGGCATGCCGGGTACCAAGACCACGCCGCTGGACAGCACCAGCGCCGGCACGATGTTGGACAGGCGCTTGATGATACCGCTTTCCTTGATCTGGCCATGGCGGCCCAGGGCGGTCGCGCCGACCAGGCGGTAGATGGCGCGGACCAGAATGTGTTTGACCACCCAGTTCGACAGCCAGGCGGCGACGATCAGGACGAGGGTAGCGGTGAGGGTGAGCAGTTCCGGCTGAGTGTTCAGCCAGTTCATCCAGGTAGTCAGCTCATTCGGCATTTCCGGCTCCGAAGCAGGCAGGAGGAAAGGCCGACGCTACACGGCCGGCCATCTGAGCCGCCGTACCCTAGCAAAAATGTGTCGTTAACCCAAACGGCAGGTGTTGCACGCTGCGTCGGCTCAGGGTTTGAACGCACCAATGAAGATCGCCGGATCAACCCGCGCATCGTTGAGGCTGACGTTCCAATGCAGGTGCGGGCCGGTGGCGCGCCCGGTGGCGCCGACCTTGCCGAGATGGCCGCCTCGGGAGATTTCGTCGCCGAGCTTCACGTCGATCTCGGACAGGTGGCAGAACATGCTGATCAACCCCTGGCCGTGGTCGAGAAATACCGTCTTGCCATTGAAGAAATAATCGCCGATGAGGATCACCTTACCGGCAGCCGGAGCCTTGATCGGCGTGCCGCGGTTGGCGGCGAAGTCCAGGCCCGAATGCGGGTTGCGCTCCTCGCCGTTGAAGAAGCGGCGCAGGCCGAACGGGCTGGACAGCGGGCCGTTGACCGGTTTGTCGAACATCAAGTTGCTCGGCTGGCGCGCGCTGAACTGCTGGTAGGCACGGGTCTGCTCGGCCAGCTCGCGCTCGATGCGTTTCAGGTTGGCGGCGTTGGGGGTGACCTGCTGCTGGTTCTTGATGGTGATGCGCTGCTCGGCGTAGTGCTTGGCGCCGACCTGGAAGGTCAAGCGGCCACCGCCCTCGACCTCGACCTGTTGAGTCCCTGGCTTGACGCTGAGCGGGATGCCGACAACGGCGATCCAGCGTTGGCCATCTTCGTGAACGGTCAGCACCTGCTTACCCTGATAGCGCACTTTGGGTGCCTGCGCCGGGTTGCCCAGATCGACCACCGCCACACCGCCCGGCACCGGCTTGTTCAGCAGGCGAGTGATAAAACCCTCGGCGTGGGCGGGCAGGGTAAGGCACAGAGCCAGCAGGCCGGCGAACAATTGCGTGCGGGTAAGGCTGTACATCGGTTCTCAATCCAGGAGCGACAAGGTCGCCGGTTGTATGTGGTTGTCTTCGACGCGTACGTCCAGTTCGCCTTCGCTCAGGCGCGCCTTGAGGCGTTGGCCAGGACGGGTCTGCGCGGCGCTGCGCACGGCCTGACCGCGTTCGTCGAGGAGGATGCTGTAGCCACGACCGAGGGTGGCCAGGGGGCTGACGATATGCAGTTGCGCGGCCAGTGCGCCCAGTTGCTGGCGCTGGCTACGTAGCTGGCCTTGCATGGCGCGTGGCAGGCGCGTAGCCAGGCCATCCAGACGCTGGCGCAACAGTGCCAGGTTGCGGCCCGGATGCTGGGAGGCGAGGCGCGCGTCGAGACGGGCCAGGCGTTCGCGCTGATTGGCCAGTTGCTGGTTGAAGGCGCGGCGCAGGCGCATGTCCAGGTCATCCAGGCGCTGGGCTTGCTGGCGCAGGCGCTCGCCAGGGTGACGCAGGCGTTTGCTCACGCCTTCCAGACGCAGACGTTCGCGGGCCAGACGGCCCTGCATCTGCAGCACCAAGCGTCGTTGCAGATTGTGCAGGCGCTGCACCAGCTCACTGCTGTCCGGGGCCAGCAGTTCGGCGGCGGCCGAAGGCGTCGGCGCGCGCACGTCTGCGACGAAGTCGGCGATGGAAACGTCCGTCTCGTGGCCCACGGCGCTGACGATGGGCGTGACGCACGCAGCCACGGCGCGGGCCACGGCTTCTTCGTTGAAGCACCAGAGGTCTTCCAGCGAGCCGCCGCCACGGGCGAGGATCAGCGCATCGAAACCCTGCGCGTCGGCGCGTTGCAGGGCGCGCACGATCTGTGCGGTGGCTTCGCGGCCCTGTACGGCAGTGGGGATCAGGTTCAGCTCAACCTGCGGCGCGCGGCGGCGAAATACGCTGATGATGTCGCGGATCACCGCGCCGGTCGGTGAGCTGACGATGCCGATGCGCTTGGGGTGGGCGGGCAGGGCGATCTTGCGTTCGGTAGAGAACAGCCCTTCGGCGCCGAGCTTTTCCTTCAGCGCCTCGAAAGCCAGGCGCAGCGCGCCGTCACCGGCAGGCTCGACGGCGTCGAGAATCAGCTGATAGTCGCCGCGCCCCTCGAACAGCGAGACCTTGCCGCGTACCTTCACCGCCAATCCGTCGCGCAGCGCCTGGCGCACACGCGCAGCGTTCTGCCGGAACAGCGCGCAGCGCACCTGCGCCTGACTGTCTTTCAGGGTGAAGTAGATGTGACCGGAGGCCGGTCGGGCGAGGTTGGAGATTTCCCCCTCGACCCAGATACCGGCGAACACGTCCTCCAGCAGCAGGCGGGCGCGGTTGTTGAGCTGGCTGACACTGAGCACCTCGCGGTCGAGGTTCAGGCGAGCAAAGGGATCATTGATCATGGGGCGGCATGATAAGCCGAGAGGACCGCAGGTGCGACCTTCATCAGGCGTCCTGCAGCAGACGCTCGAGCAACCAGGCTGCGACCGGGCCGAGTTCGCGCTGGCGTGACCAGATGGCGTCCACCGTGACCCGCCGTGGCCAACCACTGCAGGGCAGTTCATGCAGGCTGTCGAAGCCGTAGGCGTCGACCAGTTGTCGTGGCAGTTCGGCCCAGCCGAAGCCCAGGCGCGCCATCTCCAGCAGCATCAGGTAGTCCGGTGCGGCCCAGCAACGTCCGCCACTGCCGGGCAGGTCATCGATATTGGCATCGTCATGGGCGACGCTGCTCAGGCGCAGCAAGCGCCAGCGTGACAAGTCGTCCTGGCGTACCTGGGCCAGCCTGCTCAGCGGATGATCCTTGGCCACGAACAGGCCGAACTCGCTGCTCATTTCCAGGCGGGCGTGGGCGATATGCGGCGGGTAGGTCGGTTGCGCGCCTAGCAGCCCCAACTGTGCGCGGCCCTGAGTAACCAGATCGAGTACATCGGCCTGTTCGGCGATCAGGCTTTCGAACTGCAAGTCGGGGAAGCGCTGATCCAGCTCCTGCAGGCGAACTTCGTATTGTTTCGGCTGATACGCATCGGACAGAGCCAGGGTCAGGCGCGCTTCCTGGCCTCTGGCCAAACCGGCCGCGTGTCGCGCCAGGCGGTCGCTGGCACAGAGCACCTCTTCGGCGTGGGCCAGCAGGCTGGCCCCGGCTTCGGTCAGTTGCAATGTGCGTGGGCCGCGCTCGAACAGCGTCACGCCCAGGTCGATTTCCAGGCGCGCAACGGCCTCGCTGATAGTCGACTGGCTCTTGCCCAGGCGCCGCGCCGCAGCGCTGAGCGAGCCGCAGTTGGCGGCCTGAGCGAAGGCCTGGAGGGAATCGGGGGAAATATTCATATCGGTTTTGCCGATGGCAGCTGCCTTTGGTTTGGCTGATATTCCGATGATCATAGCGCTCGTTGTCACTTATCACGAGGTTCGCTTCATGACTCAGCCCTTGCCGCGCTCTCTGCGTGAGCGCATCGGTCACGCCCTGGCCTTCGAAGGTATTGCCGTGCTTATCTGCGCGCCGGCCATGGCCTGGTTCATGGACAAGCCGCTGCTGCACCTGGGTGTGCTGACGCTGATGTTCTCCACCGTGGCGATGTTGTGGAACATGCTGTTCAACTACCTCTTCGACCGCGCACAGAGTCGTCTGGGCTTCGAGCGCGGTTTTCGAGCGCGGGTCAGCCATGCGCTGCTGTTCGAGGTGGGCTTGATCGTCGTGCTGGTACCGCTGGCGGCCTGGTGGTTGTCCATCGGTCTGCTCGAGGCGCTGCTCTTGGATATCGTGCTGATCCTGTTTTTCCTGCCGTACACCATGGCGTTCAACTGGATCTACGACGTGCTGCGTGCTCGCTGGGTGGCCCGTCGTGAAGCGCAGCAGGCTGCTGTGATCTGTCGTGGGGCTTGATTTGCCGGCGGTAGCGCCTAAGCTGCCGCCCTTTCCTTGCCAGCCGTTCGAACACCATGACCGCGCAACTGATCCTCGTCCCGCAGATATCCACGCTTCCCGCTCACGAGCAAAAGGCCCAGGCCATGCTGCGCTGGCTGGTCAAACGGGAAATCGTCGAGGCATTGCCGACCACCTGCGGCCAGGGTGGTAACGGTATGGCCTACGCCATCGGACCAGGCGCGCGGCGTATCGCCCAGCGTCCCGATTTGCTGCCTTATGGCCAGGCGCACAATGGTCTGGAGATCATTACCCACCGCTGCATCTATGTACCGACGCGCGGCTTTCTCGAAGAGGCGGGCTGCGCCGAATGCCGCAGGGAAGTGGGCGTGCCGCTGTTCGACAGCCTGGAGGTGTGGTGGCCAGGGGAGACCGACAACTTCACCTGCCCGGAGTGCGGGCATGAAGATGACATCAACGGCTTCCTGTTCCTGCAGCCATGCGGCTTTTCCAACCTGGGCTTCATCTTCAACGGCTGGGCTGAAGCCGGCCTGCGCCCGGCGTTCGTCGAAGAGTTCGGCGAACGCCTGGGCTTTGCGGTGAGCCAGGTGCGGGTGGACGATCCGGCGTGAACCACGTTCTGGCGTTGTGGGAGGGGCTTTAGCCGCGATGCTCTCCACTCTCCTTCGCGGCTGAAGTCCCTCCTACAGTGGTTCTTTAGAACTCGACGCTGGCCGACAGGCGGGCAGTTCGGGGCTGACCAACGCTGACATTGAGCTCGCTACCTGTGGTGGAGGGGTAGTAGTGCTTGTCGAAGATGTTGTCGATATTGAACTGCAATGCGGTTTTCTGGCCCAAAAGCGGATATTCCCAGCGAATGAACGCATCGGCCAAGGTATAGCTGCTGAGGCTGAAGCTATCGGCATTGTCGCCGGTGCGTTCGCCTACATAGCGAGCGCCGCCGCCTACACGCCAGGTGCCCAGTTGTTCATCGATTGGCAACTCGTGGGTCAGGTAAAGGCTGCCGGTATGGCGAGGAGCTTGGGCGAGTCGATTACCTTCGTCACTAGGGTCGTCGAGAATTTCCGTGTGGGTGTAGGCGTAGGTGGCGATCAGTGTCAGGCGGTCGCTTATCTGGCCGGTGAGGTCCAGCTCCACGCCGCGCGAGCCAACCTTGCCAGCGGCCTCCATGTCATCGCCGGATCCCACCACTACGTTTTCCTTGACGATATCGAACAAGGCCAGATTCAGGCTGAGGTCCGGTCGCAGGTCGTATTTGGCTCCCACTTCATAGCTGCGCCCTTCCTCGGGGTCGAATGTCTGACCGGCATCGGTGACGCTGGTGTTGGGGACGAAGGAGCGGCTGTAGTTGCCATACAGGGAAAGTGCTTCGCTGGCCTTGTAGACCAGGCCGGTGAATGGAATCAGGGTCTGATCATTTTTGTCGTACAGCGTGGTGCGGCTGGCTCCCAGTCCTTGGGCGATGTACTGGTCGTAGTGCTGATAACGACCACCCAGTACCAGAATCCAGCGCTCGTCCAGGTGCCAGTTGTCCTTGACGTAGATCGAGGCCGACGTCAGCTCGTTGCGGCGGTTGCTCTGTGCTGAGCTGATTACGTTGGGCTCGGGCAGGTTGCCGTAAACCGGGTCATAGATATTGATGTCACGGCGTAGAGCCGTGGGGTTGCGGTAGGTCTTGCCTCGGTACTGGTCATTGAGTTCATGCTCGACACCGATCAGCAGGTCGTGTTGTTGGCCGAACACGTGCTGCTGGCCGATGAAGTCCAGGCTGCTATAACGGGTTTCATCGTCGTAGTGCGCGCCATTGCCGACTCGCCGGAAAGTGCCTGTCGCGGCGTTCAGCGAGTTGGGCACCGGCTGGGCAATGGAAAGGCCGTAGGTGTCATTGTTCCAGCCGTGGGTAAAACGGGTCTTCCAGTCGTCGCTTAGCTGATACTCGAATATTGCGCGAGCACTCTCGGCTATGCCTTGGGTTTTGGCCCAGCGCTCGTCCAGGCGTTTATCGTAATCGGCATTGGTAGGGCGGCCATTGATGAATACCGTGCCGCGGTCGAATGGTGCGGAATAATCGTTGTACTCGTATGAGAGTGTCAGGCTGGCACGTTCACCGGACCAAGTCAGCGAGGGTGCTATGAGCACCTGTTCGTGAGAGCCGTAATTGCGCCAGTAATCCTCATTCTGGCGCTCCGTGATCAACCTGTAGGCAAGGCCGCTATCGCCGATTGGCCCTGTTGTGTCCAGGGACAGCGAACCGCCACCTTCGCTGAACGCAGAGCCACTCACTATCGTACGTTGTTGGTACTGCGGGAGCTTGCTGATTACGTTGATCAAACCGCCCGGATCCATCGCACCATAAAGAAGTGCCGATGGCCCTTTGAGTACTTCCACTCGTTCGCTGGTGGCTGTGAAGTTTCTCGACAGATTGGAGCGAACGCCGTCGCGCAGGATCGAACCGTCGGAATTGGTGCCGAAACCGCGTTTGATAAACGCATCTTTGGTGCCACCCAATGTATTGCTCTGGCTGACACCACTGACAAACTTCATCGCATCGTCCAGCGATCTGACCTGAAAGTCCTCGATGGTCTGTGGCGTTACCACCTGTACCGACTGGGCTTCATCCTTGAGTGCCACTGAAGATTTGCTCGCCGTGCTGGCGCGCTTGGCCTGGTAGCCATTCTCGCCAGCCACAGGCGCCGCGACGACTTCCTGGCTGGGCAGCTCCAGCTCCTGGGCCAGCAGGTGGCCTGCTGGAAGCAGGCAAAAAGTGAGAAGGGCGGCGCCTTGGCCACTCAAGGAAAAGCGGTTGAATTTCATTTGGCACTCAAGTGCAAGGGTTTTTGAGAATCATTATTTTATGTGTTTCGAGGTATGACTGCCTAGAGACACACTTTGCATTGAGTGAAATGAGCTCGCTGGGTATAATGCCGCGCTTCTTATTTTCCCGCTCGGGAGCCCTCCATGCTGCGCATCAGCCAAGAAGCACTCACTTTCGACGACGTCCTGCTCATCCCCGGTTATTCCGAGGTGCTGCCCAAGGATGTCAGCCTCAAGACCCGCCTGACGCGCGGTATCGAACTGAATATCCCGCTGCTGTCCGCTGCAATGGACACGGTCACCGAGGCACGCCTGGCCATCGCTATGGCACAGGAAGGCGGCATCGGCATCATCCACAAGAACATGACCGTCGAGCAGCAGGCTGCCGAAGTGCGCAAGGTCAAGCGCTTCGAGTCGGGCGTGGTGAAAGACCCGATCACCATCGAGGCCGATGCCACGGTGGGTGATCTGTTCGACCTGACCCGGCAGAACAATATTTCCGGTGTGCCGGTGCTGCATCATGGTGATCTGGTCGGCATCGTTACCAGTCGAGATGTGCGTTTCGAAAGCAATATGGCTGCCAAGGTGCGCGACGTGATGACGCCCAAAGAGCGTCTGGTCACCGTCAAGGAAGGCGAAGACACCCAGGTGGTGCGCAAGCTGCTGCACAAGCACCGCATCGAGCGCGTGCTGATCGTCGATGACCAGTACCGCCTCAAGGGCATGATGACCGTCAACGACATCGAGAAGGCCAAGGCCTACCCGCTGGCGAGCAAGGATGATCAGGGCCGTCTGCGCGTGGGCGCTGCCGTGGGTACCGGTGCCGATACCGGTGACCGTGTTGCGGCGCTGGTCGCAGCCGGCGTTGATGTGATCATCGTCGATACTGCCCACGGCCACTCCAAGGGCGTGATCGACCGCGTGCGTTGGGTGAAAGAGAACTTCCCGGAAGTCCAGGTGATCGGTGGCAACATCGCCACGGGTGCCGCCGCCAAGGCGCTGGTCGAAGCCGGCGCCGATGGCGTCAAGGTCGGCATCGGCCCAGGCTCGATCTGCACCACGCGTATCGTTGCCGGCGTCGGTGTGCCGCAGATCAGCGCCGTGGCCAATGTGGCCGCCGCTCTGGCTGGCACCGGTGTGCCGCTGATCGCCGATGGTGGTATCCGCTTCTCTGGCGACCTGTCCAAGGCCATCGTCGCTGGCGCTTCCGCCGTGATGATCGGCTCCATGCTGGCCGGTACCGAAGAAGCCCCGGGCGAAGTTGAACTGTTCCAGGGCCGCTCCTACAAGGCATACCGTGGCATGGGTTCGCTGGGTGCCATGGCGCAGGCGCAAGGGTCGAGCGACCGTTACTTCCAGGACTCCTCGGCCGGTGCCGAAAAGCTGGTGCCGGAAGGTATCGAAGGCCGCGTTCCCTACAAGGGCGCGATGAGTGCCATCGTTCACCAACTGATGGGCGGCCTGCGTGCCTCCATGGGCTACACCGGTTGCGCCACCGTCGAGGAAATGCGCACCAAGCCCGAGTTCGTGCGCATCACTGGCGCTGGCATGGCTGAGTCGCACGTCCACGACGTGCAGATCACCAAAGAGGCGCCGAACTACCGCGTCGGCTGAAAAAATCGATTTGACGCTGCTGCGCCTGGGCATGCTGCGTTGGAGAAAAACTTGACACTGGCTCGCCAGTGAACGTCCGAAAGGACGGCCCGGAGGGCGAACGTAGTGAGTAAATGCTTGCTTCAGCAAACTCCGCTTTCTCGTTTCTCTCCGCCTTGCCTGCTCGTCGCTCGCGACGCGGCAAATCGATTTTTGCAATGTATGAATAACGGGGCTGTTCGATCAGCCCCGTGTCATTTGTGAACACCTACGAGAGACGGCCATGGCCCACGACATTCACGCCCACCGCATCCTCATTCTGGACTTCGGTTCCCAGTACACCCAGTTGATCGCGCGCCGCGTGCGCGAGATCGGCGTTTATTGCGAACTGCACCCCTGGGACATGAGCGACGAGGACATCCGTGCCTTCGCTCCGCGCGGCATCATCCTCGCCGGTGGCCCGGAGTCGGTGCACGAAGCCAATAGCCCGCGCGCGCCGCAAGCGGTGTTCGACCTGAATGTGCCGGTACTGGGCATCTGCTACGGCATGCAGACCATGGCCGAGCAGCTCGGTGGCAAGGTGGAAGGTTCCGACCTGCGTGAATTCGGCTACGCCCGTGTCGACGTGGTCGGCAAGAGCCAGCTGCTGGCTGGTATCGAAGATCATGTCGACGCCGACGGCGTGCTGGGCCTCGACGTGTGGATGAGCCACGGCGACAAGGTCACCCGCCTGCCGGAAGGCTTCCACATCCTCGCCAGCACCCCGAGCTGCCCGATCGCCGCCATGTGCGACGACACTCGTCACTACTATGGCGTGCAGTTCCACCCGGAAGTGACCCATACCAAGCAGGGTGGCCGTATCCTCTCGCGCTTCGTGCTGGAAATCAGCGGCTGCGAAGCCCTGTGGACCCCGGCCAATATCGTCGAAGACGCCATTGCCGCCGTGCGTGCCCAGGTTGGTGACGCCAATGTGCTGCTCGGCCTGTCCGGCGGTGTGGACAGCTCGGTGGTCGCGGCGCTGCTGCACAAGGCCATCGGCGACCAACTGACCTGCGTGTTCGTCGACAACGGCCTGCTGCGCCTGCACGAAGGTGACCAGGTCATGGCCATGTTCGCCGAGAACATGGGCGTCAAGGTGATCCGCGCCAACGCCGAAGAGCAGTTCCTCGGCAACCTGGCCGGCGAGTCCGACCCGGAGAAGAAGCGCAAGATCATCGGTCGCACCTTCATCGACGTGTTCGATGCCGAGGCCAGCAAGCTGGACAACATCCAGTTCCTCGCCCAGGGCACCATCTACCCGGACGTGATCGAGTCGGCTGGCGCCAAGAGCGGCAAGGCTCACGTGATCAAGTCGCACCACAACGTTGGCGGCCTGCCGGAGGAAATGAACCTCAAACTAGTCGAGCCGCTGCGTGAACTGTTCAAGGACGAAGTGCGCAAGATCGGTCTGGAGCTGGGCCTGCCTTACGACATGGTCTATCGCCACCCATTCCCGGGCCCTGGCCTGGGCGTGCGCATCCTCGGCGAAGTGAAGAAGGAATACGCCGACCTGCTGCGCCGCGCCGACCACATCTTCATCGAAGAGCTGCGCAAGGCCGACTGGTACCACAAGACCAGCCAGGCATTCGTTGTATTCCAGCCGGTGAAGTCGGTTGGCGTCGTTGGTGACGGCCGTCGCTACGCCTGGGTCGTTGCCCTGCGCGCCGTGGAAACCGTGGACTTCATGACTGCTCGCTGGGCGCACCTGCCTTACGAGCTGCTGGAAACCGTCAGCGGCCGCATCATCAACGAAATCGAAGGCATCTCCCGCGTCACCTACGACGTGTCGAGCAAGCCGCCAGCGACGATTGAGTGGGAGTGATCCCGAAGCGCTGCATGAAAAGACCGGCTTAGCAGACTGTGTGAAAACCTAGCAGTCTGAGAGCAAGCTGAAGACAATGCCTCCATCAGTCGATGGGGGCATTGTCGTTTATGGGCTACATCCAGGGCGAAGGTCGTCAG
>NZ_JBLUPX010000038.1:0-33547 GCF_048068235.1 Pseudomonas sp. NY15364
TGTTGCCGATCTTCACCTTGGATATAGCCCATAAACGACAATGCCCCTATCGACCGATAGAGGCATTGTCTTCACCTTGCACTCAGACTGCTAGGTTTTCACACAGTCTGCGAGGGGCGCTTTTTCATGCAACCGAGCCGCACTTAGTGAGCGGTGGTTTCGCCGGCTTGCTGCATGCGCTGCAGCTCCTGGGCGTACAGCGCGTCGAAGTTCACCGGCGACAGCATCAGCGCCGGGAACGAGCCACGGGTCACCAGGCTGTCCAGCGCTTCGCGAGCGTACGGGAACAGGATGTTCGGGCAGAACGCGCCGAGGGTGTGGCTCATCGAGGCAGCGTCGAGGCCTTTGATCAGGAAGATGCCAGCCTGCTGTACTTCAGCGATGAAGGCGACTTCTTCGCCATTCTTCACGGTCACCGACAGGGTCAGCACCACTTCGTGGAAGTCACCTTCCAGCGCTTTCTGGCGGGTGTTCAGATCCAGGCCAACGCTCGGCGTCCACTCCTGGCGGAAGATTTCCGGGCTCTTCGGCGCTTCGAAGGACAGGTCCTTGACGTAGATGCGCTGCAGGGAGAATTGCGGATTCTGCGATTCGTCAGCGGCTGCGCCGCTGTTGGCTTGCTCGGTCATGGCGTTTGCCTTCCTTAACGTTGAGGTTTCAAGCGGGGCTCTGCAGCAGCGCATCGAGCTTGCCGGCGCGCTCCAGGGCATAGAGGTCGTCACAGCCACCCACATGGGTGCTGCCGATCCAGATTTGCGGCACCGAGGTGCGCCCGGCCTTGCGGGTCATCTCCGCGCGGATGGCCGGCTGGCCGTCGACGCGGATTTCCTCGAAGTCCACCCCTTTGCTGGCCAGCAGTTGCTTGGCACGCATGCAGTAGGGGCACCAATCGCTGGAGTAGACGACCACGCTGGCCATGTCACTTCACCAGCGGCAGGTTGTCGCCACGCCAGGTGGCGATACCACCGGACAGCTTGGCAGCGGTAAAACCGGCCTTCTTCAGTTCGCGGGCGATGCTGCCGGCGTGCTGACCCATGGCGTCGACCACGACGATGGTCTTGGCCTTGTGCTTCTCCAGCTCGGCGATGCGTGCGACCACCTTGTCGTAGGGGATGTGCAGGGAATCGACGATATGGCCGGCAGAGAAATCCTTCTGCGCACGCACGTCGAGCACCACGCCCTTGTCGCTGTTGACCAGCGCAGTGAGCTCGCGGCTCGACAGGCTCTGCCCGCCCTTGCGCATTTCGGTGACGATCAGCAACACCAGCAGAACGGCGAACATTCCACTCAGTACGTAGTGGTTGATGATGAATTCAATCAGGTTGGCGAACATCTATATGGCCCAGGACGGTAAAATGCCGGCCAGTATACACAGGCCCACAGGTCGGCCAAACCCCGTCTGGCAGTGACGCGCCAGGCGCTTGGCCCTAAAATGCCGGGCTGTTCCATTGCCCCCTCAGACGCAGAGCGAGCCAGTTTAATGAGTGCCACGCCAAAACCCTTGGTTCTGATCATCCTCGACGGCTTCGGTCACAGCGACAAACCCGAGTACAACGCCATCTACGCTGCCAACACGCCGGTGTACGACCGCCTGCGCGCCACCTACCCGCACGGCCTGATCTCCGGCAGCGGCATGGACGTCGGCCTGCCGGACGGGCAGATGGGCAACTCCGAAGTCGGCCACATGAACCTCGGCGCTGGCCGTGTGGTGTACCAGGACTTCACTCGCGTGACCAAGGCGATCCGCGACGGCGAATTCTTCGAAAACGCCACGATCAACCAGGCCGTGGACAAGGCCGTGGCCGCCGGCAAGGCCGTGCACATCCTCGGCCTGCTCTCCGATGGCGGCGTGCACAGCCACCAGGATCATATCGTCGCCATGGCCGAACTGGCCGCCAAGCGCGGCGCCGAGAAGATCTACCTGCACGCCTTCCTGGACGGCCGCGACACCCCACCGAAAAGCGCGCAGCCATCCATCGAATTGCTCGACGCAGCCTTCGCCCGCCTCGGCAAGGGCCGTATCGCCAGCCTCACCGGCCGCTACTTCGCCATGGACCGCGACAACCGCTGGGATCGCGTGCAGCAAGCCTACGAGCTGATCGTCGACGGCAATGGCCAGTTCAACACCGCCACTGCCGTTGAAGGCCTGCAGGCCGCCTATGAGCGCGGCGAGAGCGACGAGTTCGTCAAGGCCACCACCGTCGGCACGCCGGTACAGGTCGAGGACGGCGACGCCGTGGTGTTCATGAACTTCCGCGCCGACCGCGCCCGTGAGCTGACTCGCGCCTTCGTCGAGCCCGGCTTCAAGGAGTTCGAGCGCAAGCGCGCGCCGCAGGTCGGTTTCGTCATGCTCACCCAGTACGCGGCGAGCATCAAAGCGCCCAGCGCCTTCGCTCCGGAAGCGCTGACCAACGTGCTCGGCGAATACCTGGCAAAGAACGGCAAGACCCAACTGCGCATCGCCGAGACCGAGAAATACGCCCACGTCACCTTCTTCTTCTCCGGCGGCCGCGAAGAGCCGTTCGAGGGTGAAGAGCGCATTCTGATTCCGTCGCCGAACGTCGCCACCTACGACCTGCAGCCAGAAATGAGCGCGCCGGCAGTCACCGACAGGATCGTCGATGCCATCGAAAATCAGCGCTATGACGTGATCATCGTCAACTACGCCAATGGCGACATGGTCGGCCATACCGGTGTGTTCGAGGCGGCGGTCAAGGCCGTGGAAACTCTCGATACCTGCGTCGGCCGCATCACCGAGGCGCTGGAGAAGGTCGGCGGCGAGGCGCTGATCACCGCCGACCACGGCAACGTCGAACAGATGGAAGACGAGTGCACCGGCCAGGCGCACACCGCGCACACCTGCGAGCCGGTGCCGTTCATCTACGTCGGCAAGCGCCCGGCGCGCATCCGCGAAGGCGGCGTGCTGGCCGACGTGGCGCCTACCCTGCTCAAGCTGATGGGCCTGGAACAACCGGCCGAAATGACCGGCAAGACCATCGTCGAGCTGCAGTAATCGGCATAAAAAAGAAACGCCCCGCGCCATCAGGCCTGGGGCGTTTTTTTTGCCCGGCAGCACGGGCATACTAGGCCTCAATTCGCCCTCCGGTGTCGCCTCGCCCATGCTTCGCATCCTAGCCCTGATTCTGCTCAGCAGCCTGATCGCTCCGGCCATTGCCGATCAGCGCGCCGATACCCAGCGCCAGCTGGAAGCCGCGCGTCAGGACGTCGCCGAGCTGAAGAAGCTGCTGGAGAAGCTGCAGCAGGAGAAATCCGGCGTGCAGCAGCAATTGAAGAAGACCGAGACCGAAATGGGCGACCTGGAAAACCAGGTCAAGGAACTGCAACGCGAGCTCAAGGGCAGCGAGGAGGAAATCCAGCGCCTGGATCAGGAGAAAAAAAAACTCCAGGGCGCACGCACTGAACAGCAACGCCTGATCGCCATCCAGGCCCGCGCCGCCTATCAGAGCGGCCGTCAGGAGTACGTCAAGCTGCTGCTCAACCAGCAGAACCCGGAAAAATTCTCGCGTACCCTCACCTACTACGACTACCTCAGCCAGGCGCGGCTCGAACAGCTCTCCGCGTTCAACGAGACCCTGCGCCAACTGGCCAACGTCGAACAGGAAATCACCAGCCATCAGGCCCAGCTGCAGGCGCAGAAGGCAGGCCTGGATGAACGCCACGCCAAACTCGCCGAGGCGCGCAAGGAGCGCCAGCAGGCATTGGCCAAGCTCAACCGCGACTTCGCCAGCCGCGATCAGCGGCTCAAGGCGCGCCAGCAGGAACAGGTCGAACTGGGTCGCGTACTCAAGACAATCGAGGAAACCCTGGCCCGCCAGGCACGTGAGGCCGAGGAAGCACGCAAGCGCGCACTGGCCGCCCAGAAGGCCGAGCAGGCACGCCCAGGCAGTCAGCCAAGCGGCCCCCTGGTGACGTCTGGCGCAGTCTATGGCGGGCCTTTCGCCAGCGCGCGCGGCAAGTTGCCTTGGCCGGTCGATGGCCGATTGGTAGCACGCTACGGAACCCCTCGCGGCGGCGACGCTCGTACTAAGTGGGACGGCGTGCTGATCGGCGCACCCGCCGGCAGCCAGGTGCGCGCCGTGCATGGCGGCCGAGTGGTTTTCGCCGACTGGTTGCGTGGTGCCGGTCTGTTGGTCATTCTCGACCATGGCAATGGTTATCTGAGCCTGTATGGCCACAACCAGAGCCTGCTCAAGAGTGCCGGGGACGTGGTCAAGGCCGGCGACCCCATCGCCACCGTTGGTAGCAGCGGTGGCCAAGATACATCGGCACTGTACTTCGCCATTCGCCAGAATGGCCGTCCGAGTGATCCGGCACAATGGTGCCGCGCGCAGGGATAAGCGCTTTATCCATTTAGGAGTTGTCTTCATGCCCCATCGCTTTCGCCCCACCTGCCTGGCTCTGGCCCTTGGGCTGCTGCTCGGCGTTCCAGCCCTGCAAGCCGCCGAGCCTGCCCCCGCGCCGGCACCGGCGGCAAGCAGCAAGGCTCCGTTGCCGCTGGACGATCTGCGCACCTTCGCCGAGGTGATGGACCGTATCAAGGCCGCCTATGTCGAGCCGGTGAGCGACAAGACCCTGCTCGAGAATGCCATCAAGGGCATGCTCAGCAACCTTGACCCGCACTCGGCCTACCTCGAACCGGAAGCCTTCGCTGAGCTGCAGGAAAGCACCAGCGGCGAGTTCGGCGGCCTGGGCATCGAGGTCGGCATGGAGGACGGCTTCGTCAAGGTGGTCTCCCCCATCGACGACACTCCGGCATCCAAGGCCGGCATTCAGCCCGGCGACCTGATCGTGAAGATCGATGGTCAGCCGACCAAGGGCCTGTCAATGATGGAAGCCGTGGACAAGATGCGCGGCAAGGCCGGCAGCAAGATCGAGCTGACGCTGGTACGCGACGGCGGCCGCCCCTTCGACCTGACCCTGACCCGCGCAGTGATCAAGGTACGCAGCGTCAAGAGCCAGATGCTCGAAGACGGCTACGGCTACCTGCGCATCTCGCAATTCCAGGTCAACACCGGCGAAGAAGTTGGCAAGGCGCTGACCAAGCTGCGCCAGGAGAACGGCAACAAGAAGCTGCGCGGCCTGGTCATGGACCTGCGCAATAACCCGGGCGGCGTGCTGCAGGCTGCAGTGGAAGTGGCCGACCACTTCCTCAAGAGCGGGCTGATCGTCTACACCGAGGGCCGCCTGGCCAACTCGGAGCTGCGCTTCAATGCCGACCCGGCCGACGCCAGCGAAGGCGTACCGCTGGTGGTGCTGATCAACGGCGGCAGCGCCTCGGCCTCGGAAATCGTCGCCGGCGCCCTGCAGGACCACAAGCGCGCCGTGCTGATGGGCACCGACAGCTTCGGCAAGGGCTCGGTGCAGACCGTGCTGCCGTTGAACAACGACCGCGCGCTGAAGCTGACTACCGCACTGTACTTCACGCCCAACGGCCGCTCGATCCAGGCCCAGGGAATCATCCCGGACATCGAGGTCGCGCGCGCCAAGGTCACCCGCGAACAGGACGCTGAGGGCATCAAGGAAGCTGATCTACAGGGGCATCTGGGCAACGGCAACGGCGGCGCGGATCGCCCGAGCAAAGGCGCGCAGGCTGCACGTACCGAACGCCCGCAGGACGACGACTACCAGCTGAGCCAGGCGCTCAACCTGCTCAAGGGCCTGAGCGTCACACGCGGCAACTGATCCCGCTCGGCGATACGAAAAAGCCCGGACAGTGTCCGGGCTTTTTCTTGTCAACGTGCAATACCGTGATCACCTACCCCTTAGGGTGCGCCATGCGCACCAGCCGCGACATAGCCTAGGTGGCCTAGAGGTAGTTCTCGGTAATGTCGTCGATGAAGCCTTCGGCACGCATCTCGTCCAACGCCTTCTGCAAACGCTCGATGACCTCGTCCGGGGTGTCCTTGTTCAGCGCCAGGTAAAGCTCGGCGTCATTGAAACGCAGCACGGTATTGAGGCCGCTGACGTCTTCCTGCTTGGCCAAGTAGCGGCCCACCGGGTCTGTGGTCGCCCACAGGTCGATCTGCCCGCGCACCAGCTTCTTCACGTTTTCCTGATCACGCAGGGCATTGATCGGCTCCAGGCCCTGGCTTTCCAGGTGCTGGCTGACCGCATCGTTCTTGTACGCACCGACACGGTACTTGGCGGCGTCCTGCAGGCTCGACACCTTGATATCGCTGCCTGGCGCGGCGAGCAGCACCCAGCCGGTCTTGGCCAATGGGCCGACCCACTTGAACAGTGGCTTGCGCTCTTCGGTATAGGTGGTGGAGAACAGGCCGTAGTTGGGCTTGTCCAGGGTCAGGCGATAGAGGCGATCCCAGGGGAAGCGCAAGGTCAGGGTGTAATCGATACCTGCACGCTTGAACATCTCACGCACGATGTCGGCGCTGATGCCATCGATACCGTCGTCGCGGGCAAAGTTCTTGTCGTCCACCGCCATGTTGAAGGGCGGGAAATTCTCGGTCAGCAGCACCACCTTGTAGTCCGCCGGCAACTCCGCGTGGGCGAAGCCGGAGGCGAGGAACAGGGCGACGAATAGGCTTTTCTTCAGAGTTTTCAGCATAAGACGTACCGCTCGCATGATTTGTGGTTATGGCTAGCGACATCCTTGCATGGGCCCGAGCCCGGTCATTGGCACTCAGCGGCTCCGCCATCCATGGCCAGCGACCGACTCGTGGCCGGTCGCGTGTTCGGTGCTTACAGGTAGCTGTTCAGAGTCTTGTCCACGAAGCCTTCGGCGCGCATCTGATCCAGCGCAGCCTGCAGCCTGGCGACGATCTCATCGGGCATGTCCTTGTTCAACGCCAGGTACAACTCGGCACTGTTGAAGCGCAAAACGGTCTTCAGGCCGGAGATGCCCTCCTGCTTGGCCAGGTAGCGACCGGCCGGGTCTCCCGTCGCCCAGAGGTCTATTTGCCCGGTCGCCAGCTTGCGCGCATTCTCCTGGTCACGCAGCGAGGTACTGTGCTCGACGCCCTTCTCGGTCAGGTATTCGGAGATGGCATCGCCCTTGTAGGCGCCGATGCGATGCGACTTGGCCTCGTCCAGGCTGGTCAGGTTGATCGGGTTGTCACCCTTGGCCAGCAGCACCCAGTCGTCCGGGCCGATGGGGCCGACCCATTTGAACAGTTGCTCACGCTCCGGCAGGCGGGCAGTGACGAACACGCCATAACCCGGTTTTTCCAGGGCCAGCTTGTAGATGCGGTCCCAGGGGAAGCGCAGGGTCAGGTTGTACTGAACCCCGGCACGCTTGAACATTTCCTTGACGATATCCACGGCGATGCCGTTGATGTTTTCTTCCTGGGCGAAATTCTTGCCATTGACCGCCATGTTGTAGGGCGGGAAGTTCTCGGTAAGCAGGACCACGTTGAAATTCGGATCCACTTCGGCGCGAGCAGCGCCAGCCAGCACCACAAGGGTGCCGCCCAGCGTGATCAGCAGGCGTTTGAACATGGCATTTCTCTTTCTAATAAAAGGCAGACGGCGTCAGCATAACCGCCACGCCCTCCCCGGCCCAGCGATTACTGGCAGTGTGCCTCAATAGCGGTCTTCGATGGCTTTCAGCGCACCCTCGGCCCGCAGTGAATCCAGTGTCTTTTGCAACTTCTGCACCAGCTCATCAGGGGTCTGCAGGTTGAGCGCCAGATACAGATCAGCAGTATGCAGATGCTGCACCACCTTGAGGTTCTCCATACCCTCCTGACGCGCCATGAAACGGCCCGCCTGGCTGGAGGCCAGCCAGAAGTCAATCTGGCCACGGTTCAACTTGTGCACGTTCTCGTTGTCGCGCAGTGCCGTCTGCAGCTCGAACCCCTTGTCCAGCAGGAACTGGGTTTTGGCATCGCCCTTGTAGCCGCCGATGCGGTAGCGCCGGGCATCGTCCAGCGAGGCCAGCTGAATGGCGCTGTCGCCCTTGGCGAATAGCACCCAGTCATTACTGGCGACCGGACCGACCCACTTGAACAACTTCTCGCGCTCGGCCGTGCGCGCCGTCGAGAACAGCCCGTAACCAGCATCGTTCAGGGTCTGCTGGTAAACGCGCTGCCAGGGGAAACGCAGGATCAGCTGACAGTCGACTTCGGCGCGCTCGCACACGACACGCAGGATATCGGTGCTGATACCGGTGACATTGTCGTCCCGGGCGAAATTGTTGCCAGTGACCGACATGTTGAACGGCGGCAGATTCTCCGTGAGCAGTACCAGCGACTCAGCGCGCGCTAGGCTGAGGCCGCAGGTCAGGGCCAGGATGGTCACGAATCGAAGAAGGAACATGCAGACTCCGTGTCGAAAATGCTCGGCAAAAAGCAGCCCTCCGCAATCGCGGAGAGGCAGAGTGATGGGATATGAACTCATGCTAGCCGGATCGCTGGCACTTTGCCGTCGACTCGCCCGCAGCGTTGAGCGAAGGCAACGTGATGAGCGATTCGGGGGCTGACTGGGCGCTCGGCGCCGCGTGTGCGGCCCGAGCGACACGAGCCGATCACTTCAAACCGGCACGCCACCCCCATTCAGGTAGGTAGTTTTCACCAAAGTGAAGAAATCGCGGGCGTGCCCCTGCTCCCAGGGACCGTAGCTGGAGTGTTTGCGACCGCCGAAGGGCACGTGGTAATCGGACCCTGCGGTGGCGGCGTTGATCACCACCATGCCGGCCTGGACATGCCGTTTGAAATGGCTGGCATGGCTCAGCGAGCGGGTACAGATCCCCGCCGAAAGCCCGAGCTCGCTGTCGTTGGCCAGCGCCAGGGCCTCGGCGTAATCCCGGGCGCGCAGAATCAGTGCGATGGGGCCGAAGATGTCCTCGCGACCGATGCGCATGTGCGGCTCGACGCCGACCACCAGCGCCGGCCGCATGAAGAAACCACGCGTCTCCAGATCCAGCAGCTCGCCGCCGTGTACCAGCCCACCTTCGGCCCTGGCCATGGCGAGGTAATCCTGGTTCTTGCGCAATTGCGTGGCATCCACCACCGGCCCGATGTCGACCTCCGGCGTCAGCGCGTGGCCGACGTGCAGGGCAGCCATGCGTTCGAGCATCGCCGCGACGAAGCGATCGTGGATGCCGGCGGTGACGATCAGCCGGCTGGAGGCCGTGCAGCGCTGGCCCGTCGCATGAAAGGCGCCGCTGACGCAGGCCTCGACCGCCACCTCGAGGTCGGCGTCATCGAGCACCACCATGGGGTTCCTGCCGCCCATCTCCAGTTGCAGCTTCTTGCGTAACGGCAGGCAGGCCGCAGCGATGCGCTGGCCGGTCTGCACCGAGCCGCTGAAGCTGACCGCGTCGACCAGCGGCGACTCGCTCAACAGCTGCCCGACCACCGCACCGGTGCCCATCACCAGATTGACCACGCCCTTCGGCACCCCGGCTTCATTGAGGATGTCGACCAGCGCCCAGGCGCACCCCGATACCCGCCCCGACGGTTTGAACACCAGGGAGTTGCCGTAGGCCAGAGCCGGCGCAATCTTCCAGGCCGGTATCGCCATGGGGAAATTCCACGGGGTGATCAGACCGACCACCCCGAGCGGCTCGCGGGTCACCTCGACATTCAGGCCGGGGCGCACAGAGCCGAGAATCTCGCCATGCAGGCGCAAGGCCTCGCCGGCGAAGAACTTGAAAATCTGCCCGGCGCGACCAACTTCGGCGACCGCCTCGGCCAAGGTCTTGCCCTCCTCGCGGGCGAGCAGCCAACCCAGCGCGTCACGACGGGCGAGAATCAGGCTGCCAGCGCCGTCGAGTATGTCGAAGCGCTGCTGCGGCGAGACCTGCGACCAGGCTGGAAACGCCGCCCGGGCCGCGGCGATGGCCTCCCCGGTCTGCGCGGCGTCCGCCTGGGCGTAGTCGCCGATCAGATCATCCTGATCGGACGGATTGAGATTGCCCCGGTATTCGGCGCCTTCGCACCAGCGACCGTCGATGTAGTTGTCGAATCGCATGCCTGGCATTCCTTGCTAGCGGGGCAGAAGGCTTCTATCTCCCAGATTGCGGTACAGCGCTCGCACGCCGAACTGCCAGGGCGCAATCGCCGTCGAGTGGCGCACCTCGTTGACCAGGGCGCCCAGGGAGGCCGCCGTGATGCTCACCCGATCCCCCAGGTGATGGGTGAACCCGGCACCGGACTCGCCGCGATCCTGGATCGGCGAGAACATGGTGCCGAGAAACAGCATGAAGCCGTCCGGGTACTGGTGATGCGCGCCGCAGGTCTGCTCGACCAGCTCCAGCGGGTCGCGGCTGATCTCGCGCATGTGGCTGTGACCCTGCAGGTGAAAGCCGTCGTCCGCACCCTCGATGGTCAGCCCGAGCTCGGCTTCGCGCACATCGTCCAGGTCGAAGTGCTCATCGAACAGGCGAATGAACGGACCGATGGCGCAGGAGCCGTTGTTGTCCTTGGCCTTGCCCAGCAGCAAGGCACTGCGCCCCTCGATATCGCGCAGGTTGACGTCGTTGCCCAGGCTGGCACCGACCACCTGGCGCTGGGCGTTGACCGCCAGCACGATCTCCGGCTCGGGGTTGTTCCACTGTGACTGCGGGTGCAGGCCGACGCAGTCACCGAAGCCGACGGCCGACATCGGCTGGGACTTGGAGAACACCTCGGCATCGGGACCGATGCCCACTTCCATGTATTGCGACCAGGCGCCACGCCGCGTCAGCTCGGCACGCAGGGTCTCGGCTTCGGGCGAGCCCGGCCGGATGCGCGACAGGTCGTCGCCTATCAGCGTCTGCAACGTCCCGCGGATTTCCCGTGCCTTGCCGGCATCGCCACCGGCCTGCTCTTCGATCACCCGCTCCAGCAGGCTGACGGCGAAGGTCACGCCACAGGCCTTGATCGCCTGCAGGTCGCAGGGCGCCAGCAGACGCTCCTCGACCTCCGGGTCGAGGCTGCGTGCGAGCCAGTCGGTGGCTGCACCGAGGGCTTCACCGGGAGCGTTGCGAGCGATGTCCAGGCGGTCGCTGCGGTCCAGCAGGTCGGCCATCAGCGCCACGCTGCGGCTGATGTCGAACAGTTGGCCATTGCGTACCGCGACCAGCGCCGGACCATGGTGTGGCGCGCCACGCCAGACCCGGCCGACCAGTACGGCGCGGTCCAGGTCGACGGGCAGGCAGGTACGGCTATCAATGGGCTGCATGGCCCCCCCCTGCACGCGACGTCGCGTGGGGCAGCTTGAGCGAGCGCGCGCCATGGGCCGGGCGCAAACGCCCTGGGTAACGCAGCTTGCACAGCGCTTCGACGAAGTAGAAATCGCCGAACAACGTGGCGCCTTGCTCGCCCAGGCGATGCGGCATGGAGTAGCAACCGTCGGTGAGCAGGCCCCGTTGCGCCGGCTCGCGAGCCAGGTAGGTGGAACACAGGCCGGTGAGCATCCACTCGGCCTTGCTCCGCAGAAAGGCGGCGCGCTGAGCGTCGTCGAGGCTGGCCGCGAGGTCGAGCAGGGCCGAGGCGACGATGGCGGTGGTGGCGGTATCGCGCACCTGGTCATGGGGCGGCAGGGCATCGAAATCCCATGGTGGCACCGGATCGTCGCCAAGCCGTTCGAGGTAGTAATCCGTCAGTTCCAGGGCGTGCTCGGCATAACGCCGGTCGGCACTCTCCAGCCAGGATTGGGTGAAGCCGTAGATCGCCCAGGCCTGCCCCCGACTCCAGTCCGACTCATCGCCGCTGCCCTGGAAGGTGTAGCCACGCAAGCGTTCGCCACTGACCGTGTCGTACTCCAGCGCATGGTAGGTGGAGCGGTTGGGCCGCACGAAATGGTTCCAGGTGCAGTCGGCGTGGGCCTGGGCCGCCAGGCGGAAGCTGGCATCGCCGCTGTAGTCCGACGCCCAGTACAGCAACGGCAGGTTGGCCATGGTGTCGATGGCCGAACTGCTACGCCCGCGCGAGTCGTCCAGCGGCCCCCAGGAGGACACGTAGGCACCGCTGGCAGTGGTGACGATTCGCGCCCGCAGACGCCGGGCCGCGCGCAGGGCGATCTCGGCACAATCACGCTCGCCGGTGAACTGCCAAAGGGGAATTGCGCTGCTGTCGAAGATGAACCCGATGTCGTGGGTGTGCGGGTCTTCGGCGCGGTGCTCGATCAGCCGCAGGCGTTCGCGGGCCAGTTCGAGGAAACGGCGCTCGCCGGTGTGGATATGGCTGGCCAGCAGCAGGCCGACCCAGAAACCGCAATGCCAGTTGCCGTGGCTCCAGGCATCGCCCGAATAGCCGGCCGACACCGAGGCGTACTCGGTTACCCAGCTGCCTTGGGCATCGGTGTAGATGGGAAAGGCCAGCCCCAGGCTACGCTCGTCCTCCAGCAGCTTGCGCGCCAAAAGATCGAGCGCCTCGCCGGCCAGACGGCTCAGTTCAGGGCTAGACGCAGGCGGGGAAAGTGTTGCGTTCTGCATGGTGTGTCGCTCCTCGATTGTTGTTGTAAGAGAGTGCGGCCCAGCATAGGAACTCGTCTGTTGGGCCGGTTAGGACGATGCCGAGAAATGCTTGTACGATTTGCCGTTCACCTCAGCGCCTGACGCCTTGCGGCTTGAGCGCGATGTAGGTGCCGAGCACCACGCACACCAGCCCGGCGATGCGCCAGATCCCCAGTGGCTCGTGCAGAAACAGCACGGCGAACAGCACGCCGGAAATCGGCAGCCAGTTGAGGAACACCGAAGAGCGGCTCAGGCCGATGGTGGCGATGCCGTAGGCCCAGGACAGATTGCCCAGGGCCGTGGAAAAGAACGCCGAAATCCCCACCAGCCACCAGAAACTCGCGTCCAGTTCGGGCAGGCGCCATACCACCTCGGGCTCGATGACACCCACGTGCAGCACCAGCAGCACTGCGCCAACCACGTGCATGTACAGGCCCAGCAACAAGGGCGGTACCGCAGACGACACGCGGCGTATGCACACCCCGGCGCCGACGTAGGTGAACAGCGCAGCGAACAGCGCCGTGTCGCCGGATGCGCCCAGGTGCAGCGCGCCGCCGTGCAGCACCACCAGCGCAGCGCCGATCAGACCCAGGGTGATGCCCACCAGGCTGCGTCGGGTCTGCTGCTCACCGAGCAGCAGGTAGCCGATCAGCACGGAAAAAATCGGATTGAGGCCGAGAATCAGCGCCCCGTTGGTGGCCGACGATGTGGCTACGCCCTGGGCCAGGAAAATCTGGTGGGCATAGACCATCAGCCCGCCAGCGCCGACCAGCCAGGCGCAGTCGTGCCAGCCGATGCGTACCAGGCGCTGGCGGCGCAGCAGGCAGATGACACAGATGCACAGCAGCGCCAGGATCATCCGCAACGCGGACAGCGGCAGCGCCGGCAAGTCCTCCGTGAGCACCTTGATCACCGAGACGTTGGCGCCCCAGATCAGCACCGCATAGGCCAGCACGCCGTAAGCAATCACGGTGCTGCGGCGCTGCGCGGCGACCGCCGCTTCAGGCGTCAAGGCTGACAGCGCCAAGGGCTTTCAGGGCCGAGCGCCCTTCGACGATGCTGACCCCATTCTGGTTGACCACCCGGCTTTCGCAGACCAGCACCTGCTTGGCGGACTTCTTTTCCGCCACCCGCACTTCCACGCTAAGGGTGTCGCCGATATGCACGGGCGCCTTGAAACTCAGGTTCTGCCCGACATACACGAACCCTGGCCCGGTCAGCCGGGTGTGCGCCGCAGAAATCAGCGCGGCGGAGAACATGCCATGCACCACCCGGCGACCGAAAGCGGTGCCGGCGGCGAAGGCATCATCCATGTGCAGCGGGTTATCGTCGCCGCACAGTTGGGCGAACAGCTCCACATCGTCAGCGCTGATCGAGCGGCTGAGGCTGAGGCTGTCGTCCACCTGCAGGTCGTCGAAGGTACTGACCGCGCGGTTCATCGCGATGTCTCCGCACCAATCACCACGGCTTGCTGCAGCAGCGCATCGATCGCCTCGCGGCCATAGCCCAGCTCCTCGAGGATTTCCCGCGAGTGCTCACCGTGCAGCGGCGGCGGCCGGCGCAGCGGTGGCACTTCGCCGTCGTAGCGCAGCGGGTGGTTGAGCAGGCGCACCTTGCCGGCACGCGGGTAGTCGAACTCGACAATACTGCGGTTCCACTGCACCTGCGGGTCCTGCTCGACCTTGGCGTAGTCGTTGACCGGGGCGTGCCAGATGCCATGTTCGGTGAAGATGGCCAACCACTGTTCGGTGCCCTTGGTCAGCAGCAATTCGGAGACCCGAGCGTGGATCTCGTCGCGCTTGTAGGACTGGTCACCCTTGGAATAGGCCTTCAGGTCCGGCTCATCAAAGGCGACAGACAATGGCTCCATGGCACTCAGGGAAATCGCGATCCAGCCATCGGCGGTGCGATAGATGCCGTAGGGCGCCGGGTGGAAGCGCGAACCCATGGCCGGCGTGGTGCGCGGCCACAGTTCGCCCTTGTTCAGGTAGTAGTTGAACGGCTCGATCTGCAGGTCGAGGGCGGCATTCAGTAGGTTGCTTTCCACCCGACGCCCCTTACCGGTGTGCTGGCGCGCCAGCAGCGCGGCGGTGACGCCGAAGGCCGCTAGGATCGCCGCGTGCTGGTCGACGATCGCCGAACCGACCCCGACCGGGGCGGAGTTACCGTCGCCGCTGAGCATCGCCAGGCCGCTCATTGCCTGCAGCAGCAGGTCCTGGCCGGGGCGCTGCACGTAGGGACCATCGCTGCCGTAGCCGGTGCAGGAGCAGTAGACCAGGCCGGGGTTCAGCGCTTTCATCGCCTCATAGCCGAGCCCCAGTTTGTCGAGCACCCCGGGCCGGTAGTTTTCCACTAGCACGTCGGCCTCGCCGATCAGCTTGAGGGCGATGGCCTTGCCCTCCTCGCTGCGCAGGTCGAGGGAGATACTGCGCTGGTTACGGTTGGCCAGCAGGAAGAACACGCTGACGCCGTCGAGAAAGGCGTCGTGCCCTGCCCACTGACGCTCGAAGGCGCCCTTAGGCGGTTCGATCTTGATCACGTCGGCGCCGGCATCGGCGAGCATCTGCACCGCCGATGGCCCTTGCAGATAGTGCGTGAGACTGACGACTTTGATTCCCTTGAGCATGTTCAACCCTCCTGTGCCAGGCCCATGGCCCGGGCAATGATCTGTCGCTGGATTTCCGAGGTGCCCTCGACGATTTCCAGCACCTTGGCGTCGCCAAAAGCGCGGGCAACGGCGAATTCGCTGCAGATGCCGTAGCCGCCGTGGATCTGTACTGCCTGGTGCGCCGCGCGCATCGCACATTCGCTGGCGTGCAGCTTGGCGATCGAGGCCTCCAGGGCGTAGGGCTGGCCGGCGTCCTTGCGCCGTGCCGCGTCGTAGATCGCCAGGCGCGCGGTGTAGGTGTCGCGGGCCATGTCGGCGAGCTTGAATTGCAGTGACTGAAAGAATTCCAGGCGCGCACCAAAGGCACTGCGCTCACGCAGGTAGGCGTGGGCTCGATCCAGAGAGCCCTGGAGGATGCCCAGGGCCAGCGCGGCGATCAGGATGCGTCCGCCGGTGACCGTGCCAAGGGTCTGGCGCAGCCCCGCGCCCTCGACACCGAGCAGGTTGCCGGCAGGGATGCGGCAATCGTCGAAGAACAGCTCGTAGGTGCTCGACGCACGCCAGCCGATCTTGTTCAGTTTGCGCCCGTAACTCAGGCCAGGCGTGCCGTCGGGCACCACCAGATTGGAAATTGCCTTGCGCCCGTCCGGACGGGTGCCGGTGACTGCCGCGACCACGATGGGGCCGGTGATCTCGGTGCCGGAATTGCTGATGAAGGTCTTGGCCCCGTTCAACCGCCAGCCGTCGCCGTCACGTTCGGCTCGGGTACGGATGGCGGCAGCATCGGAACCGGCGTTTGGCTCGGTGAGGGCGATTGCGCCAATCGCTTCGCCCTGGAGGATTGGCCGCAGCCAGGTGGCTTTCTGGGTCGCATCGCCAAACTCGGCGAGTAACGTGGCAACGCTGGAGTTGGCCATGAAGGCATTGGCGATGGCGCAGTCGACGCGGGCGAACTCCTCCAGCACGATGACGAACGACAGCCAGTCGCCGCCAGCGCCGCCATCCTGCTCGGCGTAGGGCAGACCACTGAAGCCGTGCTGCGCAGCCTCGCGCCAGACCGCATAGGGAAAGCCCTGCTCCTCCCAGAGCTCGGCGGCAATGGGGGCAATATGCTCCTCGGCAAAACGCCGAGCGGATTCGCGGATCATTGCGTGTTCATCGCTCAGCCCCATAGGCAGCGAGCTCAACGCGGTTGCAAGTAACTCAGCCATTGTTGCGTTCTCCACTCTTGCCAAGGAAAGCGCGCAAACCGTCACGCGCCTGTTCCCGGCTGAAATTCACTCCATACAGGGCCGCTTCGCTGGCCAGGCCATCGGCAAAGGTCCAGTCCTCGGCCCCGTTGCACAGGCGCTTGGCCAGGCTCAGGCACGTGGCGTCGCGCTCGATCAGCGAGGTGGCGAACGCCAGCGTTTCCCGGCGCAGGCCCGCCGGGTCGCAGAGCCGATTGACCAGGCCCATTTCCCAGGCCTCTTCGGCGCTGTAGCGACGGCCGCTCATGATCATTTCCTTGGCCCGGGCCAGACCGATCGCGCGCACCGCCAACTGCGTGCCGCCCCAGCCGGGAAAAGTGTTCAGGCGAATTTCCGGGAAACCGAAGCTGGCCCGGCGCGAGGCGACAATGAAGTCGCACGCCAGCGCCAGCTCCAGGCCCCCGCCCAGGGCGTAGCCGTTGATCATCGCCACCACGGGCTTGGAGTAGTTGCGCAGGCGGCTCACCAGGCGCTGGCCGGACTCCATCAGGGCGAACGCCTCGTGAGCCTCGACCTGGGCCAGGTGTTCGATGTCGTTACCGGCGATGAAGGCGCGCTCGCCTTCACCAGTCAGCACCAGCACGCGCACCTCGGGAGCGTCCTGCAGCAGCGTCAACTGCGTGTCGAGTTGCTGCAGGATCACCGGACTGAGGGCGTTGTGCTTGTGCACCCGGTCGATGGCGAGTACGGCCACCGGCCCTTCGCGGCGCACACTAACCCCGCCGCTATCGTTTCGCGGATCGTTCATAGGTTTTCGCTCACAGAACTTTTAGGTACG
Source organism: Pseudomonas sp. NY15364 (assembly GCF_048068235.1). Taxonomy (NCBI): domain Bacteria; kingdom Pseudomonadati; phylum Pseudomonadota; class Gammaproteobacteria; order Pseudomonadales; family Pseudomonadaceae; genus Pseudomonas; species Pseudomonas sp. NY15364. The sequence goes on from NZ_JBLUPX010000038.1 coordinate 17,052, forward strand.
TCTGCCCATCGGCGACGGTGACGCCATCCTGGTTGAGGACGGTGGCCTTGAAGACGCAGATGCTGCGTTCGAGATTCTTCTCGACCAGTTCCAGCTGCACGTTCACCGTCTCACCGATGAACACCGGGGCGCGGAAGGTGATGTCGTAGCGGTAGGACACCGCTCCCGGCCCTTCGGCGCGGGCTGCCAGGTAGCCCATCACCGTGGCGATGAAGCCGATCGACAGGGCACCCTGCGCGATGCGCTTGCCGAAGCGCGTCTGCTTGGCGAACTCCTCGTTCAGGTGCACGCCGTAGAAGTCGCCAACGATGCCGGCGAACAGGTAGACGTCCGACTCACCCACGGTCTTGGAGAACCGCTCGATGTCGCCCATGGCGTAGCGTTCCATATTGGCTCTGGCTTGCATGACGGCGCCCTCCTTCACGGTTGCGTGGCTTGGGTGGAGGTTTCCAGCAGCTCGAAGAGCTTGCGGCCATCGGGCACCTGATCGATGAGCTGCTCACGGACCTTGGTGGTCCGCTCGCGCAGTGGCGCCACATCGGTCCGGACCACGGTCACGCCGCTCGCCTGCATGCGCTCGATGGACTCGTCATAGGAGCGTTTGTAGTACTCGATGCCATAGGCCAGCGCTTCGTCGGCGGCCTCCTGCAGCCAGCCCTTCTGCTCATCGCTCAGCGAATCCCAGCGGCGCTTGGAGACCACCAGCAGGCCCGGCAGGTAATGCACCCGGGTGATGCTGTAGAACTTGCTGACCTCGGTGAACTTGTCCATCACGAACTGATCGGGCGAGGTATCGGCACCGTCGATCACCCCTTGCTGCAGCGCGATGTACAGCTCGCCGTAAGCCATGGGCGTGGGCTGAACGCCCAGCGACTCGTAGGTCTTCACGTAGCCGGGCGACTGCATCACGCGCAGTTTGAGGCCATGCATGCCCTGCTCGCCGTCGACCGGCCTGGAGGCGAACACATTGCGCTCCATGACCGACAGCCAGCCCAGACCGACCAGGTTGTACTTCGGCAGCATGTCGAGGAAGTGCGTGCCCAGCGGCCCGGCCAGCGCGGCGTTGGCCTGGTCCAGCCCATCGAACAGGTAAGGTACGTCAAAGAAGCTGAAGGCCTTGACCGTCGAGGTCAGAGGCGCCTGGGCCGTGATGAACATATCCAGGGCGCCGGTGCGGGCCGACTGGATCATCTTCACCTCGCCGCCCAGTTGCGACTGCGGGAAGGTGTTGATGGTGATGTCGCCAGCCGACTTCTGTTCGACCAGTTCGCCGAGTTTTTCCGCCATCACCTGGTAATGGCTTTCTGGCGCCAGGGTGTGGCCGAGGTTGAGGGTCAACGCCGAGGCGGAGCCGGCGGCGAACAGCAGCGCCGGGGCGCACAGGCAGCTCGCGAATGAGCGGATGATGGGTTTCATGGTGATTCTCCTATTGTTGTTGTATGGAGGGCTCAGGGCAGGAACCAGGTGGACAGCGCTGGCACGTAGGTGATGATCATCACGTCCAGAATCAGCACGCTGAGGAACAAGAACAGCGGGCGCATCAGTTGTTCCATGCGCACGTTGGCTACCTGACAGGCGACAAACAGGTTGACGCCGACCGGTGGGGTGACCATGCCGACCGCCAGGTTGACCACCATGATGCAAGCGAAGTGCACCGGTTCGATGCCGAACTGTGCGGCCGCGGGGGCCAGGATCGGCGCGAGGATGATGATCGCTGCCAGGGTCTCGAGGAACATGCCGATCAGGAACAGCGACACGTTGACGATCAGCAGGAACACCAGTGGGTTGTCGGAAATGCCGGTGATCAGCGTGCCGAGCATGTGCGGCACACGGTTGATGGTCAGCATGTAGGCGAAGATCGCGGCGAAGGCGACGATGATCAGGATGATCGCCGAGGTCACTGCGGAGCGGCCGAACACGTCCAGCAGATCACGCCAGGTCAGTTCGCGGTAGATGAACAACCCCACCACCAGGCCATACACCACCGCCACCACCGAGGCTTCGGTCGGGGTGAACATGCCGCTGTAGATGCCGCCGAGAATGACCATTGGCATGAGGATCGCGAAGAACGACTGCTTGAGCGCGACCAGCACACCGACCGTCCATTGGCGCAGGGTGATCGGTTCGATCATGTCGTAGTTGCGTATCCGGGCAATCAGGCAGGTGCAGACGATCAGCGAGAAGCCAACCAGCAGACCGGGCAGGATGCCAGCGAGGAAGATCGAGGCCACCGAGACGTTGGCGGTCAGGGCGTAGACGATCATCGGGATCGACGGCGGAATGATCGCGCCCAGCTCACCGGAACTGGCCGCCACCGCAGCACCGAAGGGACGCGGATAACCCTTCTTCTCCATCGCCGGGATCAGCACCGAGCCGACCGCCGCGGTAGTCGCCGAGGACGAACCGGACATGGTCGAGAAGAACATCGAAGTCAGTACCACGACGCCGCCAAGGCCACCGCGAATCCAGCCAAGAATGGCGTTGGCCAGGTTGACCAGGCGCTTGGCGATGCCGCCGGACTGCATCAGGTTGCCGGCAAGGATGAAGAACGGAATGGCCATCAGGCTGAACGAATCGAGGGATTCGAAAATGCTCTGCGCCACAGTGATGAAGGGCATGCCCTGGTAGCTCAGCACCACCATCGAGGATGCACCCAGTGCGATGGCGATCGGTACGCCGATGAACATCAGCACCAGCAGAGAGATGAAGAGAATGCCGATCATGCCTTGCCCTCCGCCAGCGCCGTGACGACTTCGTCGTCCTCTTCGGCGCCGAGAATGCCGTCCCGCGAATGCCAGGCCTCATAGACCAGCGCCAGGGTGTTGAGCACGGAGAGGCTGAAGCCCACCGACATCGCCGAATAGGTCACCACCATGGGCATCTCCATGACCGGAGAACCCTGGGTGCTGCCGAGCTCGGCCCAGGCCAGGCCAACCCAGATAAGAATCAGGTAGAAGCCTAGGGAAAGCAGGATCGACAGGTACTTGAGGCCAGCGCCGAACTTGCGCGGCAGGGCGTAGATCAACACCTGCACACCGATCAGCTTGCCCTTGCGCGCAGCGATCGCGGCACCGAGGAAAACCACCCAGATCATCAGGTAGCGCGACACTTCCTCGGTCCATGGCGTAGCGAGGTCGTACTGCAGATGACTGAAGACAAAGCGGGTGAGAATCCCGGTGACCACGCAGAGCACCATGACCAGCATGGCGATACCGCAGAGGCGGGTAACGAGGTCGTTGAGACGGTCGACGACGGCAAGCGGATCGAAGCGCGGGCTCGCCCCTTTCCCTCCTGTCTCGTCGAATGCCAATGTCTTGTTCTTATTATTCATCGCAGTTTTCTCTCGCGGGTTTTCGCAGGGCGGAGACAGCCAGCCGAATGGCAGCTTCCAGTCCCGGCGTCGTTATGGATCAGGGCATCTGGAACATCGATGGAGGCGAGTATAGGAACGCCTTTACGGGGGTCGTTAGGACAAAAACCACGGCATTCTTGGACTTTTTTCCAGGGGGAGGTTTGCCTGTACTAATTGTCCAAGTCTGTGTTCAACTCACTGTCAGACGGTGCGGAAAGGCCTCGGCCGCCGCGCTCGCACAGCAAAACTTTCCTAACAAAAACAAAAGCCAAAAGGGCAAGAGAGCGAGCCATGTATGCGTGCAATTGCTGCAGCATTCCGACGTACAAAATCAGGGACTTCGGTGAATCGGTGAAGTCGGCGACGTTCGATTTCGCCCGCATGCAACACCGCATGAACATCCTGCCCTACCCCCATCGACATGATTTTTTCCACGTCATCTGGGTCACCCACGGGTCAGGTACGCACATCATCGACTCAGTGCGTTATTGCGTGAAACCCAACACCCTGTTCTTCATGATGCCGGGACAGATCCACGACTTCGAACTGTCCGACGACACCACCGGCTACAACCTCAATTTCAGCGCGGAGTACTTCCTGCTGAACATGCGCAACGATGTGGCGATCAGCGACATTCCGTTCTTCCGCATGGCCGATCCGATCCAGGCGCTGTACCTGACCGACGATGTCGCCGCCCAGCTACAACGAGTCATCGACAGGATCGAGGAGGAGTACCGCGGCGAGCGCACGGGCTACCACGACATCATCCGCTCCTACCTGCACATCTTCTTCCTGCACGCTGCGCGGCTGATCAGCGTGACTGACATCCAGGACCATGCCTCGCCGAACATCGTGCTGGCGAGGCGCTTTCGCAATCTGCTGGAGAAGGAGCCGATCACTCTGGTCAGTGCAGGGCGATTCGCCTCGATGCTGCATATCACCGAGCGCAGGCTCTCCGAGGCGACCAAGGCCGCCGAAGGGCTGACCGCCACCGAGGTCATTCAGCACCGCCTGGCGCTGGAAGCCAAGCGTCTGCTGGCCCACTCCGAATTCAACATCGCCACCGTGGCAACGCGCCTGGGTTTCGAGGATCCGGCTTACTTCAGCCGCTTCTTCAAGAAAAAGGTGGGGCAGTCGCCCTCGGAGTTCAAACGCAGCATGCATGCCGACGAAGCACTGAACGCCTGAGTCGGCGATTACAGGTGGAAGGGCCTGTCGCGGGTGGGCGACGCTTCATCCGTCCACCACCCCGCGATCTCCACGTCCTGAGCATGGCGCGTATTCGGGGCTTGGGGGATGTGACTCGGGCAACGTGTGGAAGGGCTTCAGCAGCCGCAGTGTGAAAGGCTCACCCACTCCCGGTTACCGCTGAAGCGCCCCACAGCAATACTGCGAGGCCTCGACGGCTCAGCGCACCACGATACCGCGACTGGCCAGGTAGGCCTTGGCTTCCGGCACGGTGTACTCGCCGAAATGGAAGATGCTCGCGGCCAGCACGGCATCGGCCTTGCCTTCGAGGATGCCGTCGGCCAGGTGCTGCAGGTTGCCGACGCCACCAGAGGCGATCACCGGCACGCGCACGGCCTCGCTGATGGCGCGGGTCACGCCCAGGTCGTAGCCGCTCTTGACGCCATCCTGATCCATGCTGGTCAGTAAGATCTCACCGGCGCCCAGCTCTTCCATCTTGCGCGCCCACATCACGGCATCCAGGCCGGTCGGTTTGCGCCCGCCATGGGTGAAGATTTCCCAGCGGCCCGGCTCGCCCGGCGCGGAAACACGCTTGGCGTCGATGGCGACAACGATGCACTGCGAGCCGAAACGTGCAGCGGCCTCACCGACGAACTCAGGGTTGAATACGGCGGCAGTGTTGATCGATACCTTGTCGGCACCGGCATTGAGCAGGTTGCGAATGTCCTGCACGGTGCGCACGCCGCCACCGACAGTCAGCGGGATGAACACCTGGCTGGCCATGCGTTCGACGGTGTGCAGGGTGGTGTCACGGCCATCGACGCTGGCGGTGATATCGAGGAAGGTGATCTCGTCGGCACCCTGCTCATCGTAGCGACGAGCGATTTCCACCGGGTCACCGGCATCGCGGATGTTCTCGAACTTGACGCCCTTGACCACGCGGCCGTTGTCCACGTCCAGGCAAGGGATGATGCGTTTAGCCAGTGCCATACGGAGCTCCCGTAGGGTGGGTGCAACCCACCGATAAAGATTGCGTCAGTGGTGGCGGGTTTCACCCGCCCTACGGTTTAACCCTTGAAGTTGTCGCAGAAGGCCTGCGCCTCGGCCACATCCAGGGTGCCTTCGTAGATGGCACGGCCGGTGATGGCGCCGATGATGCCGGGCGAACGCGCCAGCAGCAGCTTCTCGATATCGCTGAGGTTGTGGATACCACCGGAAGCGATCACAGGGATGCGGCTGGCGGCAGCCAGCGCGGCGGTCGCTTCGACGTTGCAGCCCTGCATCATGCCGTCTTTGGCGATGTCGGTATAAACGATGGCGGACACACCGTCAGCCTCGAAGCGCTTGGCCAGGTCGGTCGCCTGCACGCTGGACACTTCTGCCCAACCGTCGGTAGCGACGAAACCGTCCTTGGCATCCAGACCCACGATCACCTTGCCAGGGAAGGCCTTGCACGCCTCGGCAACGAACTCGGGCTCTTTGACGGCCTTGGTGCCGATGATCACGTAGCTGACGCCGGCGCGCACGTAGTGCTCAATGGTCTCCAGGGTGCGGATGCCGCCGCCGATCTGGATCGGCAGGGTCGGGTAGCGCTTGGCGATGGCGGTGACCACTTCACCGTTGACCGGCTGGCCTTCGAAGGCGCCGTTGAGATCGACCAGGTGCAGACGGCGGCAACCGCCCTCGACCCACTTGGCGGCCATGCTCACCGGATCATCGGAGAACACCGTGGAGTCTTCCATACGGCCCTGACGCAGACGCACGCAAGCGCCGTCCTTGAGATCGATAGCGGGGATAATCAGCATCGGTTGAACCTGCTCAAGTTTGAATTCGGTAAGGCGCTCAGCTCTTCTCGAGCGCCCAGAGGTCGCTCTCGATGCTCTCGAACCTGTCTTTCAGGTACGCCTGCACATCGAGAATCGCCTTGTTGTAATAGTGCGGCGCCAGCTCGCGAGTGATCTGGTCGAGGACTTCCTGTACTTCGAAGGTGCCCAGCTGCAGCTCGAAACGCTCGTCGAGAAAGCGCTGCAGCATCAGCAGCGCGGCCTGTTCCTGGGCAGGATCGAGCGCGAGACTGGGGACCTTACTGCGGGCCATTACCAGCGACCATCCCAGGCGGCGAAGTTCTGCAGCAGTTGCAGTCCATGGGTATGGCTCTTCTCCGGGTGGAACTGCACGGCGAAGCGCGAACCTTCGGCCAGCGCCGCGGCGAAGTCCTTGCCATAGTGACCGCGACCGACCACCTGCTGCGGCTTGAGGGCTTCGATGTAATAGCTGTGCACGAAGTAGAAGCGCGCGTGGTCGGGAATGTCGTGCCAGAGCGGATGCTTGACCGCCTGCGCCACTTCGTTCCAGCCCATGTGCGGCACCTTCAGGCGCTCACCGTCCTCGCTCAGATCCTTGCCGAAGAAGCGCACCTGACCGGGGAACAGACCGATGCAATCGACGCCGTCGTTCTCCTCGCTGCGCTCGAGCAGCGCCTGCATGCCGACGCAGATGCCGAGGAACGGACGGTCGGCACTGACTTCACGCACCAGCTCATCGAAGCCCAGGCGCTTGATCTCGGCCATGCAGTCGCGGATCGCGCCGACACCGGGGAATACCACGCGGTCCGCTTCGCGGATCACCTTGGCATCCGAGGTCACCAGCACACGGCCAGCGCCGACATGCTCCAGCGCCTTGGCCACCGAGTGCAGGTTGCCCATGCCATAGTCGATTACGGCTACCGTCTGCATTTACAGGCAGCCCTTGGTCGACGGCATCTGCCCGGCCATGCGCGGGTCCAGCTCGACAGCCATGCGCAGCGCGCGGCCGAAGGCCTTGAACACGGTCTCGATCTGGTGGTGGGTGTTGTGCCCACGCAGGTTGTCGATGTGCAGGCTGACCAGGGCATGGTTGACGAAGCCCTGGAAGAACTCCTGGAACAGGTCGACATCGAAGTTACCGACCACCGCGCGGGTGAACGGCACGTGCATCTGCAGGCCCGGACGCCCGGAGAAGTCGATCACCACGCGCGACAGCGCTTCGTCCAGCGGCACGTAGGAATGGCCGTAACGGGTCATGCCCTTCTTGTCGCCAATGGCCTTGGTAAAAGCCTGGCCGAGGGTAATGCCGACGTCTTCGACGGTGTGGTGATCGTCGATATGCAGATCGCCCTTGCACTCGATATCGAGGTCGATCAGACCATGACGGGCGATCTGGTCGAGCATGTGCTCGAGAAAAGGCACACCAATGTCAAACTTGGCCTTGCCGGTGCCATCCAGGTTGATCGAGACCTTGACCTGGGTCTCCAGGGTATTGCGCTCGACGAATGCCGTACGTTCGGCCATCACCAGCTCCACGAATTACTAACGGAAAAAGGCCCGCATTATAGGCGTGCCGGGGCGGCAACGGCTACCGGCGATGGTCGGACGGACAGAAACGAAAAAGCCCGCGCAGGCCCCAGGCCTGCGCGGGCTTTTCACAAGCACGACGTTACTGGAACAGCACGACGGTCTTCTGCAGGGTGATCCACACACCCCAAGCCAGCGGAATGCCCACCACCAGCCAGGCAGCGACTGCCACCGGCTTGCTCGACGGGTCAGCCGACCACTCCAGCTCGCTCGCTGCCGGTGTCGATTTCTCGCCATGGGCGCGTTCGGCGGCCAGCTCGGCCTCGGTCATGAAGTACTTCGGCGCCACCGGACGCACCAGGGCGTTGCAGATAAAGCCCAGCACCAGCAGGCCGGCGAGGATGTACAGGGTGATGTCATAGGCCGCGGCCTTCTCCACACCGATGCTCAACTGGTATTCGCGCAGGTAGTTGACCAGCACCGGACCGAGCACACCAGCCACCGCCCAGGCGGTCAGCAGGCGACCGTGGATCGCACCGACCATCTGCGTGCCGAACAGGTCGGCCAGGTAAGCCGGCACGGTGGCGAAACCGCCGCCGTACATCGACAGGATGATGCAGAACGCCAGCACGAACAGCGCCAGGCTGCCCAGGTGACCCAACATCGGTACAGCGGCGTAGAGCGCGAAGCCCAGGCCGAAGAACACGAAGTACGTGCCCTTGCGCCCGATGAAGTCCGAGCAGGAGGCCCAGAAGAAGCGGCCGCCGATGTTGAACAGACTGAGCAGACCGGTGAAGCCGGCGGCAATCGCGGCGATCTCGGCCAGTTGCGCGGCGTTCAGTTCGTTGAATGCCAGGTCGATACCGATCAGCTTGCCGGCGAAGACTTCCTGCAGCAGCGGCGAAGCCATGCCGATGATGCCGATACCGGCCGACACGTTCAGGCACAGCACAGCCCAGACCAGCCAGAACTGCGGAGTCTTCCACGCAGTATTAACGTGCACGTGACCCTTGGTGATCATCGCGTTGTTGGCCTTGGCTGCCGGCGCGGTCCAGCCTGCCGGCTTCCAGCCGGTGGGCGGTACGCGGTAGGACAGCGCGCCGCCCATCATGAAGATGAAGTAGATCACCGCCATGACCACGAAGCTCTGCCACACGCCAACACCTTCAGCCGAGGCGAAGTGATTCATCAGGATTGCCGCCAGCGGTGCACCGACCATCGCACCACCGCCGAAGCCCATGATCGCCATGCCGGTGGCCATACCGCGCTTATCCGGGAACCACTTGATCAGGGTCGAAACCGGCGAGATGTAACCCAGGCCGAGACCGATACCACCGATTACCCCCGAGCCCAGCCATAGCAGCCAGATCTGATGGGTATAGATACCCAGCGCGGAAATCAGCAGACCGCCGCACCAGCACAGCGCGGAAACCACACCCGCCTTGCGCGGGCCAGCGTGCTCCAGCCAGCCACCCCAGATGGCAGCCGAGCAGCCGAGGAAAACGAAGAACAGGGTGTAGATCCAGCCGAGCATGGAGATCTGCCAGTCGCAGTTGCTGGCGAAGATCTGCTCGAAGAAGCCCATTTCCGGGGCACAAGCCGTGGCAGCGGTGATACCGACCGCCTTGGATAGCGGCAGCCAGAATACCGAGAAGCCGTAGGCCATACCGATACACAGGTGAATGGCGAGAGCGGCTGGCGGAACCAGCCAACGGTTGAAACCGGGGCGCGCGATGATGCTTTCCTTGGACAGGAATGCCGGCTTCGCAGCAGCACCATCCAATGCAAAGGCGTCAGTCATAGGTAGGTCTCTTCTTATGGTTACGAGCAAGCAATGGCAATAGCGCCAGCTCGCCGAGGTAAAAGCTTGCGGAGAGTAGCACCGGGGCGCGACAAATCGCCGCGCAAGAAGTCAATTTTTATCAATTCATGCAGATTTTTTGCTTTTTACGCAAAAACTCAAAAGACCTCATCTATTGCGTGATAGATGGCGTCGATACCACTGCCAATCCGCGGCACGGCGCAGCTGCGGGGAACCGCTCGAACCTATTCCGATCCAAGCTCGAGCCGATCCCTGTTCAGCGCCTCAAGCAGGCGCCTGGACATGGCGGCATGACGCTATAATCGGCAGTCTTCTGCACACCGCCATTCCAGCTCTCGAAACCAAGGACCCGTCCATGAAAGCGTTAGGCAAGATCCTGGGCCTTTTCTTTCTCGGCTTGCTGCTGATCATAGTGGCGCTGCTGTTCGCTCTGACTCATCTGTTCGATCCCAACGACTACAAGGACGAGATCCGCCAGATCGCCCGCGACAAGGCCAACCTCGAGCTGCAGCTCAGGGGCGACATCGGCTGGAGCCTGTTCCCCTGGCTGGGCCTGGAGCTGACCGACGCCACCCTGGCCAGCGCCGACACCCCGGACAAACCGTTCGCCGACCTGCGCATGATCGGCCTTTCCGTCCGCGTGATGCCGCTGCTGCGCAAGGAAGTGCAGATGAGCGACATCCGCGTCGACGGCCTCAACCTCAACCTGCAGCGTGACGACAAAGGCCATGGCAACTGGGAAGGCGTTGGCCGCCCGGCCCAGGCCAGTGCGCCACAGCAAACGCCCAGCGAGCCGGCGCCGAGCGAAGAAACGCCGCCAAGCCAGCCGAGTGACAAACCAGCCGGCCAGCCGGTCAAGCTGGATATCGACAGCCTGACCCTGAGCAACTCGCGCATCGACTACAGCGACGCGCAGAAAGGTCAGCAATTCACCGTCGAGAATATCGAGCTGAAAACCGGCGCCATCCGCGAAGGCGCCAGCATCCCGGTCAAGCTCAGCGCCTTCTTCGGCACCAACCAGCCAGTGCTGCGTGCACGCAGCGAGGTTGAAGGCCAGCTGCGCTTCGACCGCGCGCTCAAGCGCTACCAGTTCGAAGACCTGAAACTGGCTGGCGAAGCCTCGGGCGAGCCGCTCAAGGGCAAGACCCTGAATTTCTCCGCCCAGGGCCAACTGCTGGTCGACCTGGCCGCCAACGTCGCCGAGTGGAATGGCCTCAAGCTCTCCGCCAACCAATTGCGCGCCCTTGGCGAAATCAAGGCGCGCGAACTGGACAAGGACGCGAAGATCTCCGGCGGGCTGTCCATCGCCTCGCTCAACCTGCGCGAGTTCCTCGACGGTGTCGGGGTCGAACTGCCGGCTATGCAGGCCAGCGATAGCCTTAGCCAGTTCGAACTGGTCAGCCGCCTCAACGGTTCGAGCAAAGGCATGATGTTCGAAGAGCTCAACCTCAAGCTCGACGGCAGCACCTTCAGCGGCAACCTCGGCGTAAGCGACTTTGCCAAGCAGGCCCTGCGCGCTGACCTCAAGGGTGACAAGCTCGATCTGAACCGTTACCTGCCGCCCAAAACCCAGGACAGCGCCGCAGCCGCACGCAAGGCCGAGGTCAAGGACAGCATCGCCGGCGCCGGCAAGGACGGCTCCACCCCACTGCCCAACAAACCCACCCAACAGGCGTGGAGCGACGAGAAAGTGCTGCCGGTGGACCAGCTGCGCAAGCTCGACCTGCAACTGGCGCTCAGCCTCGCCCAGCTCACCTACGACAAGCATCAGCTCAGCGACGTCAATCTCAAGGCCAATGGCCGTGGCGGTCTGATCACCGTGGAAGAGGCACGCGGCAAACTGCAAGGCGGCAGCTTCGTCAGCAGCGGTCGCATCGACGTGCGCCAGGCCGAGCCGATGCTCAGCCTGGAACAGCGCGTCAGCCGCATGCCGCTGGAACCGCTGCTGAAGAAGGACGATCAGCCTTCGCCGATCAAGGGCCTGCTCGACCTGGATGCCAAGTTCAACACCCGCGGCAACAGCCAGAAGGCCTGGATCGAGGCGCTCAACGGCAATGCCAGCTTCGTCCTCAACGACGGCGTGCTGGTCGACGCCAACCTCGAACAGCAGCTGTGCCGCGGCATCGCCACCCTCAACCGCAAGGCGCTGAGCAACCCGCCGAGCGGCAAGGACACTCCCTTCCGCGAACTCAAGGGCAGCCTCAGCGTGCGCGACGGCGTCGCCCACAACCCGGACCTCAAGGCCCTGGTGCCCGGCCTGGCGGTGAGCGGCAACGGCGACCTCGACCTGCGCGTGCTCGGCCTCGACTACAAGGTCGGCATCACCCTGGAAGGTGACCAGCGCGAAATGCCCGATCCGGCCTGCCAGGTCAACGAGCGCTACGTCGGCATCGAATGGCCGCTGCGTTGCCGCGGCCCGCTGGAACTGGGCGCCAAGGCCTGCCGCCTGGACCAGGACGGCCTCGGCAAGATCGCCGCACGCCTGGCCGGCAACAAGCTGACCGAGAAGCTGGAAGAGAAGCTCGGCGACAAGGTCAGCCCGGATCTGAAAGACGCACTCAAGGGCCTGTTCAACCGATGAGCCCCGAGCAGTTCAACGGCGCCGTGCTGGCCTGGTACGACCAGCACGGGCGCAAGGATCTGCCCTGGCAGCAGAACATCACGCCGTATCGCGTCTGGGTATCGGAAATCATGCTGCAGCAGACCCAGGTCAGCACCGTGCTCGGCTATTTCGATCGCTTCATGGCCGCGCTGCCGACCGTGAAGGACCTGGCCGAAGCGCCGGAAGACGAAGTGCTGCACCTGTGGACCGGCCTGGGTTACTACACCCGCGCGCGCAACCTGCAGAAGACCGCACAGATCGTCATGCGTGAGCACGGTGGCGAGTTCCCGCGCAGCGTAGAGGCGCTCAGCGAACTGCCCGGCATTGGTCGCTCCACCGCCGGCGCCATCGCCAGCCTGAGCATGGGCGTGCGTGCGCCGATCCTCGACGGCAACGTCAAGCGTGTGCTGGCGCGCTACGTGGCGCAGGAGGGCTATCCTGGCGAGCCGAAAGTAGCCAAACAGCTGTGGAATGTCGCCGAGCGCTTCACCCCGCACGAACGGGTCAACCACTACACCCAGGCGATGATGGACCTCGGCGCCACCCTCTGCACACGCAGCAAACCCACCTGCCTACTGTGCCCGGTGCGCAGCGGCTGTCAGGCGCACCTGCTCGGCCTGGAAATCCGCTACCCGGTGTCCAAGCCGCGCAAGGCACTGCCGCAGAAACGCACGCTGATGCCGCTGCTGGTCAACGCTGCCGGTGACATCCTGCTCTATCGCCGCCCCTCCACCGGGCTGTGGGGCGGACTGTGGAGCCTGCCGGAGCTGGACGATCTCGATCAGCTCGCAGACCTCGCCGGGCAACAACAGCTCGAACTCGGCGAACGCCACGAGCTGGAAGGCCTGACCCACACCTTCAGCCACTTCCAACTGGCCATCGAACCCTGGCTGATCGAGGCAACCGAACAGCCAGGCCGCGTGGCCGAGGCCGACTGGCTCTGGTATAACCTCGCCACCCCGCCGCGCCTGGGCCTCGCCGCCCCGGTAAAGAAGCTGCTCAAGCGCGCGGCGCAAGCCATTACCGCTGGAGAACCGATATGACCCGCACCGTACAGTGCCGCAAATACAAACAGGAACTGCCCGGCCTGGATCGCGCGCCCTACCCCGGCCCCAAAGGCGAAGACATCTTCACCAATGTTTCCAAGCAGGCCTGGGACGAGTGGCAAAAGCACCAGACCATGCTGATCAACGAGCGTCGCCTGAACATGATGAACGCCGAAGACCGCAAGTTCCTCCAGGCCGAGATGGACAAGTTCCTCTCCGGCGAGGAATACGCCCAAGCCGAAGGCTACGTACCGCCGAGCGAGTGACGGCAACTGTGGGAGGGGCTTTAGCCGCGACAAGGACTGGTAACTCTGCACACCGGCCGCCGGGCTCTCGATAGCGGTGCGCACGGCGCACCCTACCCCTCACGAACCTAAGCGCCCGAAATAATTAAATATTTTTCAAACCAGCGCTTGACACTGACCCTTCAAATCCGTCTAATAGCGCCCCGTTGGCCCAGGTAGCTCAGTTGGTAGAGCAGGGGATTGAAAATCCCCGTGTCGGCGGTTCGATTCCGTCCCTGGGCACCAAGAATTTCAAGGACTTAGCGCAATGCTAGGTTCAGTTCCTTGCTCCAGAGGTACAGTTTCGGTACATCGCCGATGCTCAGTACTCTGGAGCAACGATGAAAACACTCCCCAAGCATCTCCCCCCAGCTCTACTCGAATCTCACACGCTCAGCTCGTATGACGTTGTTATTCCCTCTGCACATTTGACGCTTGATGGCGCGCTTTTCCGCTGGCATCGCCCACAGGAATTGTTCACCAACTCCCAGCTATTCCCTTCGATGCTGCCAGAAGCCTCCAAAGCGATGCCTGGCCGCTCCCATCAGATCGAGGGATGAAGAAATGGCAACGCTCGCCAAAATTACAGGCAAAAGAGGCACGAAGTACAAAGCCGTCGTACGCCGTAACGGCTACCCCACCGTAAGCAAGACCTTCCGGATCAAGAGGGATGCAGAGAGCTGGGCAAAAGGTGTGGAAGATGAGATGAGTCGTCGCGTCTACATCCACCGCGTAGCCTCGGAAAAAACCACCTTGCGCATGGCAATGGAGCGCTACCTAGCCGAGGTTTCCACCACAAAAAGCGAATCCACCCAGAAGTCAGAGAAAACGAAATCGAAGCCTCTGATTCGGATCCTCGGCTCTTACTCCCTGGCCGCCCTGACGCCAGACGTTATTGCTAGCTACCGCGACAAGCGTCTCAATGAAAACACTCAAGTCAAATCGAACAACCCTGCTACGCCTAAGCGCAAGGTCAGCGCCAGCACCGTACGTCACGAGCTTGCACTGCTAAGCCACCTGTTCACGACAGCAATTCAGGAGTGGCACATTGGCCTGACTCATAACCCAATCACTGGTGTGCGCAAACCCAGTCCTGGCAGAGGGCGAAATCGTCGACTACAGGCAGATGAAGAGGACAGGCTACTGGAAGCAGTTAGAGCCTATCCAAACCCTTTTTTAGGGTGGATCGTAGAACTGGCCCTGGAAAGCGCTATGCGCTTGGGAGAGGCCTCAGGCATCACTGTGGAGCAAGTAGACCTGCAGAGGCGCGTCATCATGCTGCCAGACACCAAGAATGGGGATGTAAGGCTCGTCCCCCTAAGCAAGCGCGCAACGGAAGTCATGCGACTTGCATTGGCCTTCCCCCGCCCCAAGGACACCAATCTCGTATTCTTCGGAGAGCCAGGTCGGGACGACGTGCGTCGTCCTTATATCTTCAACAAGCCCTGGCGAGACATAAAAACACGTCTTGGCATGTCCGACTTTCGGTTTCACGACCTCAGGCACGAAGCCATCAGCCGACTGATTTCTGCAGGGGTCACTGATCAGCAGACAGCAGCGATCAGCGGGCACAGATCCATGCAAATGCTGAAGCGATACACACACCTACGCGGAGAAACGTTGGTCGACATACTTGATCG
Source organism: Pseudomonas sp. NY15364 (assembly GCF_048068235.1). Taxonomy (NCBI): domain Bacteria; kingdom Pseudomonadati; phylum Pseudomonadota; class Gammaproteobacteria; order Pseudomonadales; family Pseudomonadaceae; genus Pseudomonas; species Pseudomonas sp. NY15364. Next base: position 32,318 of record NZ_JBLUPX010000038.1, read on the forward strand.
AATCAAACGCTGAAAGAATGGACATCACAGGGGGCTACGGCCCCCTTTTTTGTCGCAAGAAAGCTCAGCTAGCCAGCGGCAAGACGCTCAAGATGTGCAAGGCGCTCAAGATGCGCAAGGTACGCAGGCTCTCAAGGCCCTCGAGCGAGATGAGGTAGCTACATATTTTTTCGGGTGCTTACCGGTTTTTACCCGTTTTTGTTCACTAGCCACCAGCTATTAGGGGTATTAACACAACGGAGCACCACTATGACCCCACAGGCACAGACCCTCAACGAGACCCTTCAGGCGCGTTACGGTGCAATGATGACAGCGGAAATGCTCGCTGCTGCGCTGCATAGGCCGACCGAGCCATTCAGGCAGTGGCTCAACAAAAGTCCTGAACCCTCTGCGGCGGCGATGCGCAAGGCACGCAAAAAGATCGGGAGACGCATCTACTTCGTCACCGTAGAGGTGGCTGGGATCATTGCCGGCGAAGAGGCATCCGAATGAGCAGCAGGTATCAAGCAGTTCTGACCCCTGCAGCGAACGTAGTACCACAGCCCATCTCATGGCTCTGGGACAAATGGATAGCTCGCGGAAAAATCAGCATCCTAGCCGGGGCAGGCGGATGCGGAAAAACGACTCTAGCCCTATCTCTAGCAGCGATTAACTCTATTGGAGCAGCCTGGCCAGATGGAGCCTCAAGCCGTGGCCCCGGCAAGACGTTTATATGGTCCGCTGAGGATGATATTGAAGACACTCTCACACCCCGCCTAATCGCAGCAGGAGCGGATCTAAACTCGGTTTTTTTCGTCAGCGGACGCCAGAACGAGCATGGCGAACTCCAGCCATTCAACCCAGCCCGAGATTTCTCGCTGCTCCATGAGTGTTGCCGCTGACCGAAAACTGACCCAGTAGAGGCTGTTCTGCCGACTGAAAACTGACCCAGGTGTTCAACTGCTTCTGCTCAATTTTTGAGCAGGAGAACACAGGGTGATCAGTATGGAAATGATGGGCAAAATCCGCCGGATGTATTTCCGCGACAAGCTGTCGCTGCATGAGATAGCCAAGCGCACCGGGTTGGCGCGCAACACGATTCGCAAGTGGGTCAGAGCACCTGAGGCCAAGCCGCCGGTCTACCAACGCCGCGCGATCTTTAACAAACTCAGCCCTTTTCACGCCACGCTAGAGCAGGCGCTAAAAGCCGATTCGCTGCGCCCCAAGCAACAGCGGCGCAGTGCCAAGGCG
>NZ_JBLUPX010000039.1:0-31726 GCF_048068235.1 Pseudomonas sp. NY15364
ACCTGAGCGCTGCACTTTGCATCATTGCACCAGTAAAAACACAAACGCCCCGAATCAATCGAGGCGTTTGTATTGAACCGGTTCAGTTCAGAACGTTTTCACACAGTCTGCAATGCCCGGCGTTTTCGTATCTGTGCTCAACAGGTAAGGTGGGTTCAGCCCAGCGCGAACCGACTCCTACTGGTGACGCGCACGTCGCTCCATGTAGCGTTCGACATACGAGCACGACGGAATCACCGTGTAACCCTTGCCTTCGGCGTACTGCAGGGCATGCTCGGTCAACGCGGCGGCGATGCCACGGCCACGCAGACCGTTGGGCACGAAGGTGCGATAGATGTCCAGCGTCTGCTTGCCCAGATCCATATAGGCCAGATAGGCACGATCACCATCGACGGTCGTCACGAACTGGTGACTCGTCTGGTCATGGTGGATGGACAAACCCTCGCTCATCTTCACTCCTCTAGCCGCCAACCATTAGCGGCGCATCTATTTTTACTTCATACCGGTGCTGCGGCAAAAGCGCAAATTCTGATGCCACTGCCGACCTATGCAATTGGCCAAGCTTATCAGTCGGCGAAGCGCCCAGCCACGAGCAATCAGAAGCTCAACACTGCGATACAGAGCAAAGCCGCAATCACCGGGATCAGTACCGTGATGACGAAGATGTCCTTGTACGCCTGCTTGTGAGTCAGCCCCATGATCATCAGCATCGCAATCACTGCACCACAATGTGGTAGCGAATCGAGACCACCAGCGGTGATATTGGCGATCCGGTGCAACACCTCGGGCTCTACCCCCATCTCCAGGTAACGCGGCGCCAGGGTCTGCATGAAGATCTGCAGGCCACCAGACGAAGAACCGACGATCCCCGACACCACGCTGACCGAGGCGAACACCGACAACAGCGGCGGCAGGTCCACCCCCAGTATCCACTGGGCGAACTGAGCGAAACCTGCGGTCTGGGTAACCACACCGCCAAAGCCGATCACCGCAGCAGTATTGAGCAGCGGCATGATCGCATCATCCGCCCCCTGCCCCAGCAGGCCGAGGGTATTACGACGCAACGCCGAAAACATCAGCACCGCTACACCGGTAGCGATCACCAAGGCCAGACTGGGCCAGAGAATCGGCTGCGACTGACTGAAGGCCAACAATCCACCTAGAGCCCCCTCACCCGATACAACCGCGCCAGACAGAGCGAGCAGGCGCGGCAGCAGGATGATTCCCAGCACCACGATGATCGGCACCAGCGCCATCCCCCAATGCGGCCCGCTACCCGGCGCACCGGCCAACTGCTGCATACGCTCGTCCTGCGCGTTAGGCTCGAACCCTTCGCCGCGCTCGCGCGCCAGGCGCCATTCGCGCTGCAGATAGGCCATACCCAATACGATCATTACCAGCGAGGCGAGCAGACCAATCCAGGCACCTGCGAACAGATCGGTACCCAGCGCACTGGCAGCGATCACGTTGTGAATCGACGGTGAGCCAGGCAAGGCCGTCATGGTGAAGGTTCCCGCACCCAGCGCCGTGGCTGCGCAGAACAATCGCTTGGGCAGATTGGCCTCGCGCATCAAGGTAATACCCAGCGGATACATGGTGAAGATCACCACGAACACCACCACCCCGCCATAGGTGAGAACCGCACACACCAGCATCGCCACCCAGAGCGTGCGCTGCGTACCCAGGCCGCGAGTGATGGCCTGAGCAATACTGCTGGCCGCCTGACTGGCAGCCATGACCTTGCCGAAGATCGCCCCGCAGAGAAACAGCACGAAGAACTTGCCGGCAAAGGTAAATGCACCCAGGGGGCCGAATGGAAAGTGCTCGAGGAGCGCACCTGGTACGGCGACGCCATTGCTCAGTGCCACCAAAATCGAACAGAGCAATGCGGCGATGAATATGTTCACCCCGCGCAACGCCATAAAGATAAGTAGCGCCAAGCCCAGCAAGAGCCCCAAATTCCCAAGCATCTGCATCCCCTCTTTATTGTTTTAGTTTCAACGTCGGGACAGTTATAACAGCTCGTACAATCGCTACACTGTATGGATTACGTAACTGGCTGTTTTTTAGCCAGCCCGCGTAGGCCCTACCCTTCAGCGCCCTGCTCGAAGAAAAAAAACCTGCAACTCTTGCCCTGGCTCCGTTTACTTACTAAAAGTAATAGGTAGTATGTACGCCGGCTAATTTCCCGCAGTTGGGGAATTGCTCTTTATGGAAAACTCCACCTCAAGGGGAACACGATGAACAACGTTCTGAAATTCTCTGCTCTGGCTCTGGCCGCAGTTCTGGCTACCGGTTGCAGCAGCATGTCCAAAGAAACCGAAGCTCGCCTGACTGCTACCGAAGACGCAGCAGCTCGCGCTCAAGCCCGTGCTGACGAAGCCTACCGCAAGGCTGATGAAGCTCTGGCCGCCGCTCAGAAAGCTCAGCAAACTGCTGACGAAGCCAACGAGCGCGCTCTGCGCATGCTGGAAAAAGCCAGCCGCAAGTAATTGCGACTCGTTTTTTCGAAAGCCGCCCCAGGCAACTGGTGCGGCTTTTTTATTACCCGCTAATGACCTGCCACCCTCAGAACAGCTCGATTAGCAGGCAATAAAAAACCCGCGTACACGCATGCAGGCGGGCTTTTGCAACTGGAGAGATCAGAACGGGTTGTCGCTGCTCGCCACCACGCTCTCGGTCTGCGCCGCGATGGGCACCGGCATGCCGTCCTCGGCAGCAACCACTTCACGAACCATCTCCCAGTCAAGACGCAGGCCGCTGAGTTCGTCACGCTTGAGCAGTGCGTTGATCACCGCCGTGTGCTTGTCGACGACGGATGGATCACCCTCATCATCCAGCGGCGCATGCGCTTCCAGATAGACCTTGCCACCGCTGACGCCGAACTTGTACGGCTCGTTCAGAATGCGCACGGGAGTGCCGACAGGCACCATGCCCGCCAACTCCAGCACGTTGTGATTGAGCATGCGGAAGCAGCCATGGCTGACGCGCATGCCGATACCGAACTTCTTGTTCGAACCATGGATCAGGTAGCCAGGAAACGACAGCGTCATCTTGTAGGGGCCCAGCGGATTGTCCGGACCAGGCGGCACCACGGTGGGCAGAATGTCGCCCTCGGCCGCATGCTCTTCGCGAATCGACTTCGGCGGATACCAGGCCGGGTTCGGCGTTTTCACGGTCACGCGGCCTGTGCCCAGCGGCGAACCCCAGCCCTCACGGCCAATGCCCAGCGGGAAGGTGTGCACCACGTTCTGGCCTTTCGGGAAGTAATACAGACGATATTCGGCCAGGTTGATCACGATGCCTTCGCGCGGACCGGGTGGCAGCACGTACCGTGTCGGCAGGATGACTTCGGTGCCCTCGCCCGGCAGCCAGGGGTCGACGCCCGGGTTGGCGGCGACCATTTCCAGATAGCCGAGGTCGTTTGCCGTTCCCAGATCGGCAAAGGTGTCCTCGTACTTGGCCTTGATCACCTGTACCTGGCCCACCACATCCTCGCCTGGCGGCGGCAGTGGAAGTTCGAGAGCCTGCACTGCGGCACTGGAGCACAGTGCGACCAGAGTCAGGCAGCGGTTGACCGCAGAAAAGCGCGACAACATCCGGGATGTCCCTTGAAGAGTTGAATGATATTACGGCGATTGTACACCGCGATTTGCAAGGCAGGCAGGCGTCAGCCATCTGCCCAATTCGAGCACAGTCCCTGACGCTGGGCCTCGAAGGTAGCCAGGCACGCAGGGCAGAGCCGGCGGTCGCGCAGCCAGACCTTTTCCAGCGCCCGCCAACGCGGCTGCGCCGGTAACAAACCGCCACACAATGTGCGATCAGCATGCCCACCCAGGCGCAACTGACGAGCCACCAGGTGCACACGCACCTCACGACAGGCGAACAGATCCAGCTGCTCATCCGGCTCGATCAGTTGGTAGGCATAAAGGGACCAGGCAGGACGCGGCATCTGGGGCTCCGTGACAGGTCGGCCACATTAGCCGAAAGGCCTGAGGCGGAAAAGCCTCTGCCTACTCAGTTTTCCGCCATCCACAGGCGCTCAAAGCATGGGTTTCAACGTCGGCCAGACGTTGTCCAGCAACACCGCCTGCGCAGACTCGGTCGGGTGAATGCCGTCGGCCTGCATCATTCCCGGCACACCACCAACGCCCTCGAGGAAAAACGGTACCAGCGGCACGTTGTTCTGCTCCGCCAAATCAGCAAACACCTGGGCGAAAGCCGTGGTGTAGCGCGCCCCGTAGTTTGGCGGCAGACGCATCCCCAAAATGAGCACCTTGGCCCCTGCCTGCTGTGATTTCTCGACCATCGACGCAAGATTCTGTTGCAATTGCGCAGGAGGCTGCCCGCGCAGGCCATCGTTGCCACCCAACTCGATGATGACCAGTTCCGGCTTATGCTCCGCGATCAGCGCAGAGAGCCGCGCCGCGCCGCCTGCGCTGGTATCGCCGCTGATCGACGCGTTGACCACGGCGTGCTCGAAACCCTCCTGCTGAAGGCGTTTTTCCAGCAAAGCAACCCACCCCACGCGGCTATCCAGGCCAAAAGCGGCGCTGATACTATCGCCGACCACAAGTAGGGTGCCTGCAACCGCTCCCTGAGCCCAGAACATCAGGGCCAAGGCACCACTCAGCCACCATGCACGCATTTGGAATCTCCATGACTTCGAGCATTCTCGCTGCGCGGAACCTTAGCAAAGTGGTCAGCAGCACGGAAGGCGAGCTGACAATCCTTCATGACCTCGACCTCGGCCTGAACAAAGGCGATAGCCTGGCCATCGTCGGCAGCTCTGGCTCCGGAAAATCCACCCTGCTCGGCCTGCTGGCTGGCCTCGACCTGCCCAGCGGCGGCGCCGTATTGCTGGCCGGCAACAACCTCAGCGAGCTCGACGAGGACCAGCGTGCGCGCCTGCGCGCCGAGCATGTGGGTTTCGTCTTCCAATCGTTCCAGTTGCTCGACAGCCTCAACGCGCTGGAAAACGTGATGCTACCGCTGGAGCTGGAAGGTCACGCCGATGCCCGCCAGCGCGCCCGCGCCCTACTCGAGCGCGTCGGCCTGGGCCAACGCCTGACCCACTACCCGCGCCAGCTTTCTGGTGGCGAACAACAGCGCGTGGCCATCGCGCGGGCCTTCGCCGCCGAGCCCGACGTGCTGTTCGCCGACGAACCCACCGGTAACCTCGACAGCCACACCGGCGAACGTATCAGCGACCTGCTCTTTCAGCTCAACCAGGAACGCGGCACCACCTTGGTGCTGGTCACCCATGACGAGCGCCTGGCACACCGCTGCCAGCGCCTGATCCGCCTTGAAGCCGGACACCTGATCGACCGCGTGGAGCCCTGATGAAACGCGTGCCCTTCACTCGCCTGTTTTCGCTCGCTGCCCGCCAACTGCTGCGCGATGCCCGCGCTGGCGAGTTGCGGGTGCTGTTCTTCGCCTTGCTGGTCGCAGTGGCAGCGAGCAGCGCCATTGGCTATTTCAGCGCACGCCTGAATGACGCCATGCTGCTGCGCGCCAGTGAGTTTCTCGCCGCAGATCTCCGCCTGAGCGGTAGCTCACCCGCCAGCCAGGAACAGATAGACGCAGGGTTCAAGCTGGGCCTTGATCACGCCCAAGCGGTGGAGTTCTCCAGTGTGGTTGCCGCTACGGATGGCATTCAGCTGGCCAGCGTAAAGGCAGCCAACAGCCGTTATCCGCTGCGCGGCGAACTGAGGAGCGCTGCCGAACCCTACGCACCAGAGGAAGCGGGTTCCAGCCCGCGTCCCGGTGAAGTCTGGGCCGAAGCACGCCTGATGGTCGCGCTGAACCTGAAGATTGGCGATGAACTGGAAATAGGGTCCAAGACCCTGCGCTTGAGCCGCGTGCTGACCTATGACCCGGACACCGCTGGCGATTTCTACAGCCTGACGCCGCGCGTGCTGATGCACCTGGACGACCTTGCCGCCACCGAGGTGGTGCAGCCTGGCAGTCGCGTGCGCTTTCGCGAACTCTGGCGCGGCGATGCCGACGCCCTGGCCGCCTACCGCCAGGCCGTCGAAGCCGGTCTGGAACCCAATCAGCGCCTGGACGACGCCCGCGACGGTAATCGCCAGGTAGGTGGCGCCCTCGGCCGTGCCGAACGCTATCTGAACCTGGCCAGCCTCGCGGCGGTGCTGCTCGCCGGCGTAGCAGTGGCACTGTCGGCGGCACGCTTCGCCGCAAGGCGCTTCGACGCCAGCGCCCTGCTGCGCTGCCTCGGGCTGTCGCGACGCGAAGCGCTGGCCCTGTTCGGCCTGCAACTGGCGTTGCTCGGGCTGGTTGCCTGCGTGGTCGGCGCGCTACTGGGCTGGGCTGGTCAGCACGTGCTGTTCTATCTGCTGCGTGGCCTGATCCCCGATGACCTGCCACCTGCCAATCTGTGGCCTGCATTGGCCGGGATGGCCACCGGCCTGGTAGCGCTGGCCGGTTTCGCCCTGCCGCCGCTGGCTGCGCTCGGCCGCGTGCCGCCGCTACGCGTTCTGCGCCGCGACATGCTGCCGGTACCGGCCAGTTCCTGGCTGGTCTATGGCGCGGCGCTGGTTGCGCTGGGCCTGATCATGTGGCGCCTGAGCCTGGATCTGAAACTGACGCTGGCACTGCTGGGTGGCGGTCTACTCGCCGCATTGCTGCTCGGCGGTCTGCTGCTGCTCGGTCTGCAAAGCCTGCGCCGCCTGTTGCAGCGTGCCTCCCTGCCCTGGCGCCTGGGCCTCGGCCAACTGCTGCGCCATCCGCTGGCGGCAGCCGGACAATCGCTGGCCTTCGGCCTGATCCTGCTGGCCATGGCACTGATCGCCCTGCTGCGTGGCGAGCTACTCGATACCTGGCAGGACCAGTTGCCGGAAGATGCCCCCAACCACTTCGCGCTCAACGTGCTGCCGGCCGAACGCGATGCCTTCGCCACGCGCCTGGCCGAACTGTCGCCACACCCGGCGCCGCTGTATCCGGTGGTACCGGGTCGCCTGATCATGATCAACGACGAACCAGTACGCCAGCTGGTGACCAAGGAAAGTCGCGGCGAACGCGCCATCCAACGCGATCTGAGCCTGACCTGGGCCGAGCAGCTGCCGCCTGACAACCAGATCACCGTCGGCAGTTGGTGGGAGGCCGAGCACGCCAGCGATCTGCCTGGCGTTTCCGTCGAGGCCGAGTTGGCCGAAAGTCTGCAGCTGAAGCTCGGCGACCGCTTGCGCTTCAACGTCGGCGGCATCGAGCGCGAGGCGCAGGTCACCAGCCTGCGCCAAGTGGATTGGGACAGCTTCCAGCCCAACTTCTACATGATCTTCGAGCCGCAGACCCTGCAGGATCTACCTGCCACCTACCTGACCAGCTTCTACCTGCCGCCTGGCCAGGATGCAGAGCTGATCAAGCTCAGTCGCGCCTTCCCCAGCGTCACCTTGCTGCAGGTCGATGCCCTTCTTGCACAGCTGCGCAGCATCCTCGCCCAGGTCACCCTGGCCATCGAATACGTGCTGCTGTTCGTGCTCGCGGCTGGCATCACCGTTCTGCTCGCAGGACTGCAGGCGACCCTGGATGAACGTATTCGTCAGGGTGCACTGCTGCGCGCTCTGGGCGCCGAGCGAAAGTTGCTGATCAGCGCCCGACGTGCCGAGTTCGGCCTGCTCGGCGCAGCCGCCGGCCTGCTCGCCGCGCTGGGCTGTGAGCTGGTGAGTTTCCTGCTCTACCGCTACGCCTTCGATATGAGCTGGCAACCGCACCCCTGGCTGCTTCTGCTGCCGCTGATTGGTGCCTTGCTGATCGGTCTGGCCGGTGTTCTCGGCACCCGACGCGCACTCAATGCCAGCCCGCTGAGCGTGCTACGTGAAGGCTGAGAACCCTGAGAGGGGTTTGCTAGACTTGGCGCCCCTCTTCAGATCCTGAACACCATGAGCCGCTATCGCCCCCCTCGCCCTGCCGGTACACCACTGATCACGCCCGAAGGCGAAGCGCGTCTGCGCGCCGAACTTCATGAGTTGTGGCATGTGCGCAGGCCACAGGTGACGCAGTCAGTCAGCGAGGCCGCGGCCCAAGGTGATCGCTCGGAGAACGCCGAATACACCTACGGCAAGAAGATGCTGCGCGAGATCGACAGCCGCGTGCGCTTTCTCACCAAGCGCCTGGAGAAGCTCAAGGTCGTCAGCGAGAAGCCGTCCGATCCGAACAAGGTGTACTTCGGTGCCTGGGTCACCATCGAAGACGAAGAAGGCGAACAGTCGCGCTACCGTATCGTTGGCCCCGACGAGCTGGACCTGAAGCTGGGCCTGATCAGCATTGACTCGCCACTGGCCCGCGCCCTGGTCGGCAAGGAGCTGGATGCCGAGGTTCGCGTGCACAGCCCCAGTGGCGAGAAGACCTGCTACATCGTCGAGATCGAATACCCCTAAGTGCTCGCGAACACTGGTGCTTGAAGAGCTTCGCGAGCAGAGCTCGCTCCTACGTAGATGGCCGGCTTCACAGCCCGACTACCGCCGGGTGATCAGCCCCTGGCGCGCCACACGCACCAGCTCACCGGCGGTTTGCGCCAGGTCATCGGCGCTGGGCGCCTGGATCACCGCCAGGTCGAAACTGTCCCGCGCGAAGCGACTCAGCGACTCGCCGTTCTGCACGAACTGAATGCGAAAGGCGCGTGACCCGCCCCAGCGCTTGGGCCAGCCCTCGAGGTAGCGAAGCAAGGTAGGTTGATGACTGCCGCCCAGCAGCACGCGCGGATTGCGCAGCAGCAGGCCCGAGGTAATGGGCGCCAGGCGAATAAGGGGTTGGGGACAGATCATGGTCGCGTCTCCGCCTCGAGGATCCCGCTGGGCAGCGGTGAGAGGCGACACCGAACCAGCGCTTTAGCGGAATTTCAGGCGCTGATGACAACACCCTGTGGCGCCCCGCAAGTAGCTGTTTAAATCGGCGCAGCGCGCATCCTAGAGAAGCCCACGGCAAACTGTCAAGGCGCACCCAGCGTTACCCCAACCTTCGATTGGGCGGCGGCTAATCGGCCCACTTCCCCCTTCTCCCCCCCCGCCACCGCCTCAAAAATCACACGATGAACAGATGAGTAGCGGCCTTTCGCATGATCTTGCGTGTCGACACGTAACAGAACTTAGCCAGCGATATCGCCGCCAGTTCGCACCAATATCAACAAAAGTCCCGGGTTAGAGGCCTCGCTTGTGATTCAGCGACGCTGGCATGCTTCCTGCTGTCGTTCTTGCGCCGTACGCGCCACGGGATGGGCGTGATCTGTGTTGCTGGAAGCAGCTGACCGCCTCAACAAAATCCATCGAGAGCGCCCATGAAAAACAATAAAACCCTGCTCGCCCTCTGTCTCGGTACCGGCCTGCTCGCCAGCGGCCAGACCCAGGCTTTCTGGTTCGGTTCATCCGGCTATACCCAGACCAAATACCCCATCGTCCTCGGGCACGGCATGCTCGGTTTCGACAGCATCCTCGGCGTCGACTACTGGTACGCTATCCCGGCCGCTCTGCGCCGCGATGGCGCCAGCGTCTATGTCACCGAAGTCAGCCAGCTGGACACCTCCGAAGCACGCGGCGAGCAATTACTGCAGCAGGTCGAGGATATCGTCGCCATCAGCGGCAAGGACAAGGTCAACCTGATTGGCCACAGCCACGGTGGCCCGACCACCCGCTACGTCGCCGCCGTGCGCCCGGATCTGGTCGCATCGGTTACCAGCGTCGGCGCGCCGCACAAGGGTTCGGCCACCGCCGACTTCCTCAAGGGGATAAGCGACGGCCCGGCCGGCCCGGTCGCGACGCCGCTGCTGGTGGGCATCGTCAACGGCCTGGGGACGCTGATCAACTTCCTTTCCGGCAGCTCCAGCACCACGCCACAGAATGCACTGGGCTCACTGGAATCGCTCAACAGCCAGGGCGCCGCGCACTTCAATGCCAAGTTTCCGCAAGGCATTCCCACCAGCGCCTGCGGCGAAGGCGCCTATAGCGTCAATGGCGTGCGTTACTACTCCTGGAGCGGCACCAGCCCGCTGACCAACCTGCTCGACCCAAGCGACCTGCTGATGGGCGCGTCCTCGCTGACCTTCGGCAACGAAGCCAACGACGGCCTGGTCGGCCGCTGCAGCTCGCGCATGGGCCAGGTGATTCGTGACAACTACCGGATGAACCACCTCGACGAGGTCAACCAGACCCTGGGCCTGACCAGCCTGTTCGAGACCGACCCGGTGACGGTCTACCGCCAGCACGCCAACCGCCTGAAGAACGCCGGGCTCTAAACAGCCAAGCCTCGTAGGGTGTGTACGTCGCACCCTACGAGGCATCAGCTCTAATCCCGGTCCGACGCCTTACTGGAAGCTGCCGTGAAGAAAGCCTTATTCATCCTACCTCTACTGATCGCCGCCAGCCTGGCGTTGATGCTCTACCTGCAACCCGGACACCAAACCACCCACCTCACCCCTCCCGCCGCCAGGGCTACGCCGCCCGCGCCGCAGCCGGCTGCCCAGGCAATGGCCCCGAGCGTCGAGGACGCGCAGAAGCAGAAGAAGATCAGCAAGCTGGCCCTGCCCAGCTCCTTCGTAGGCACTGAAGTCGACGGCCGCTTTCGCGTGGATGCCGCCGGCAACCTGATCATCAGCGAAGATATCCGGCGGATCTTCGATTACTTCCTTGCCAGCATCGGCGAAGAAAGCCTGGATGCCAGCGTTTCACGCCTGCGCAGCTACATCGACAGCCAATTGCAGGAACCGGCGCGAACCCGCGCACAGACGCTGCTGGAGCAATACCTGAGCTACAAGCGCGAGCTGGTGATGCTGGAGCGCGACCTACCGCAAATGGCCAACCTGGATGCCATGCGCCAGCGCGAAACTGCCGTACAAGCGCTGCGTGCGCGCCTGTTCGACAACGAGACACACCTGGCCTTCTTCGTCCGTGAGGAAGGCTACAACCGCTTCACCCTGGAACGCCTGGCTATCCAGCACGACGGCAAAATGAGCGCAGAGGAAAAAGGTGTTGCCGTCGACCGCCTGCGCGCCTCCCTGCCGGAAGAGCTGCAGGACGCCGTATTGCCACAACTGCAACAGGAACTGCGGCAGAACACGGCCCGACTGCAGGCCGAGGGCGCCAGCGCCGCGCAGATCCGCCAGATGCGTCAGCAACTGGTAGGCGCCGAAGCCACCACGCGCCTGGAGGCGCTGGATAGCCAGCGGCAGAACTGGCAGAAACGCCTGGATGGTTATCTCGCAGAGAAAGCGCGAATCGATGCCAGCGAAGGCCTCAGCGCGGGTGACAAACGTACGGCAATCGAGGCCCTGGCCGCCGAACGTTTCGATGAGAGAGAACGCCTGCGCCTGGACGCCGCCGAGCAATTGGCAGCATCCAGCAAGAAACAGTAGCCTCAGGCGCTGTCGCGCATCACCAGTTCGAAACCGACGTCAATGCAGTGCTGTTCCGGCATTTCGCCACGCATCAGCGCCAGCAGCATGTTCGCCGCCAGCTCGCCGATACGCCCACGCGTGGTACGCACCGTGCTCAAGGCCGGATGCATCCAGGCCGCCGCAGGCAGGTCGTTGAAGCCGGCGATAGCCAGACGCCCTGGCACATCCAACCCCAGTTGCCGAGCGCGGAACAGCGCACCCATGGCCAAGTCGTCGTTGTTGAAGAACACCGCATCGATCTGAGGCTGCTGCGCCAGCAGGCGGTCGAGTAGTTCGGCGCCCAGGCCGATGGATGACAACTGCGGTGTCAGCAACTCCAGTGCCGGGTCGTGGCGATTGAGGTATTGCATCACCTGGCGATAGCCCTCGGCACGCTGCAAGGTACGCGGGTCGAGCTGCGCCGCGGCGAAGGCGATATGACGGTAACCACGCTGCACCAGAGCACGGGTCATGGCCGCGCCAGCGTCTACCTGAGAGAAACCGACGCAGTAGTCCTCCGGCTCCTCGCTTAGCTCCATCAGCGTTACCAACGGGCAACTGCTGGCGCCGAGGATTTCCCGCGCCGCGTCGCTGCGCTCGAACCCCGTAAGCAAGAGGCCAGCTGGCTGGTGCGCCAGGTAGGAGCGCAGCAGGCGCTCGTCCTCCTCCACCCGATAGTGGCTGACGCCAATCATCATCTCGAAGCCGGCCGGCATCAGCACACGCTGGATGGCCTCGACGGTATCGACGAACACCGAGTTGGACAACGACGGAATCACCACCGCCACCAGGTTCGAGCGCGAACTGGCCAGCGCCCGTGCGGCAGGATTGGGTACGTAGCCCAGCGACTGAGCCGCGCGCATCACCTGCTCGCGCAGCGCATCGGAGACCCGCCCCGGCTGCGACAGAGCGCGCGAGGCAGACATCAGCGAACAGCCTGCTGCCTTGGCCACATCGGACAGGGTGACGCGTTCGGCGGACCGGCGACGGCGTTGAGTCATAGCGCCTCCATTGTTTACCAGTGGGCGATTCTACCAGCCCCGCCGGTGAATAAAGCGCGGGACACGCCGCCCGGGGTAACGTCACCATGCAAGGAGCGTTACCACCTGCGTGCCCCGCTAAACTGCAAACCTGCCCACGATCGGCTGCGCGTCAGTCGCACCTGAACGTGGGCAAGTCCTTATAGAGAGGACTTCTCGGCTTCGGCCTGGACCTGATCGAACAGTTGCTGGCCGACTGTATCGACGACCTTCTGGATTGCCGGCGCGGCCTTTTCACGCATGCGCTGCACTTCGGCGGGCTCGACTTCGTTGATCTGCATGCCCTTCTCCTTCAGCTCGGCCAGGGCGCGGGCTGCCTCCTCGCGGGTATCCTTGCGCTCGAAGTCACGCGCCTTCTTGGCCGCCTCCAGCAGGATGTTCTGCTCGGTCTGCGACAGGCCGTCCCACCAGCGCTTGGACACGGTGACGATCCACGGGCTGTACACGTGATTGGTCACGGCCAGGTACTTCTGCACCTCGTAGAACTTCGAGGAGAGGATGGTGTTGAACGGGTTTTCCTGGCCGTCGACGGCCTTGGTCTCCAGCGCGGTGAACAGCTCGGAGAACGGCAGTGGCACCGCGTTGGCGCCCATCAGCCTGAAGGTCTCGAGAAACACCGGGTTGGGCATCACGCGCAACTTGACCCCTGAGAAGTCCTCCAGCTTGCTGATCGGGCGACTGTTGTTGGTCAGGTTACGGAAGCCGTTTTCCCAGTACACCAAGCCGACCAGGCCTTTCTCTTCCAGCTTGTCCATGACCTGGCGGCCCACCGGGCCGTCGAGCACGGCATCGGCCTGCTCGGCGCTGCTGAACAGGAACGGCGTGTCCCACACGGCCATTTCCTTGGTGATACCCACCAGAGTTGCGGTCGAACCGACCATCATTTCCTGCGCGCCACCGATCAGTGCGCTCTGCATCTGATCGTCGGAACCCAGGCTGGCGGCGCCGAAAGTGCGCACCTTGAGTTTGCCGTCGGAAGCCTTGGCCACCTCTTCGGCGAACAGCTTGGCCGCACGACCCTGGTTGCTGTTCTCGTTGAGACCATAACCGAAGCGGATCATGCGCGAACGCACGTCATCGGCATGGGCGGTGAAACTGGCGAGCGGGCTGCATAGCATGGCAGCAGTGAGGATGGCGAGCAGTGGACGTTTCATCGGGACTACCTCTTATTGTTGTGAATGATGACGGCGCGCCAGCGCCGCTGGGTCAACTCAGCGCAACCAGGCCAACGGCACGGTAACGATGGACGGGAATGCCACCAGCACCGCGACGATGATCAGATAGATCAGGAAGAACGGCATGACGCCGCGTACCAGCACTTCCATGCGCAACTTGCCGATACCGCCGACGACGTTGAGTACCGTGCCAACTGGCGGGGTGATCAGGCCGATGGAGCCGATCAGTACGAACATCACACCGAAGTACACCGGATCGACGCCAGCCTTGATCGCGATAGGCGCCAGCACCGGTGCCAGAATCAGGATGGTCGGCGTCAGGTCGAGCACCATGCCTACCGCGATCATCAGCAACATGATCGCCAGTACCAGCAGTCTTGGATGATCAGCTAGTGGCCCGAGCATGGCGCCGATCTCGTCCGGCAGCTGGGCCAAGGTGATCATGTAGGCCGATACAGTGGCCGCGGCGCAAAGGAACATCACCGACGCCGTGGTGCGGCTGGCACGGGTCAGGGTCTCCATCAGATCGTTCCAGCTCAGCTCACGGTAGAGCAAGGTGGAAACGGCCAAGGCATACACCGCAGCGACAACCGCCGCTTCGGTGGGCGTGAAGATGCCGAAGCGCAGACCGCCAACGATGATCACCGGCAACATCAAGGCAGCAGCGCCATCGATCAGCACACGGCGACGCTCGGCAGCGGTGGCCTTGGGCGGCGTGGGCTCGGTGAAACCGCGGGCGATCAGCGTCCAGGCGACGATCAGGCCTGCGCCCATGATCAGCCCCGGCACCAGCCCCGCCATGAACAGCTGGCTGATGGAGGTATTGGTGACCACACCGTAAATCACGAACGGCATCGACGGCGGAATGATCGGCGCGATGATGCCGCCAGCGGCTACCAGGCCAGCCGAGGAATGCACGGGATAACCGCGCTGGCGCATCATCGGCAACAGCAAGGTGGCCAGCGCCGCAGTATCGGCCAATGCCGAACCGGACATACTGGCCAGCAGCACGGCAGCGGCGATGGCAACGTAACCGAGGCCTCCGCGCAGGTGGCCAAAGTAAGCCTGGGCCATGGCGATGATGCGCCGGGAAATGCCGCCGGCGTTCATCAGCTCGCCGGCCAGAATGAAGAAAGGTACCGCCAGCAGCGGGAAGCTGTCAGCACCGGCCAGCAGGTTCTGCGCCAGCAGCTGCACGTCCCAGAAATCCAGGTACCACATCAGTACGGCCGCGGTAAGGATCAGGGCAAAGGCGATGGGCATGCCGAATGCCATGAACCCCAGCAGGGAAGAAAGAAATACCGCGACAGTCATCGGCAGGTCCTCGGTGGGCAGTGCCCGTCTTGTTGGAATGGAGCCAGCATCATTCGACGTGCGCCTGGCTCAGGGCCGGCTGCGGCGTGCGCCGCCAGAGGTTGATCAACTGCACCACGGCGAGAATCGCCAGCACCAGCATGCTCGCCAGCACCGGCAGCATCGCCAGCACCACTGGGTAACCAACCACCGTACTGACGTTGCCCCAACCGAACTGCACCTGATTCCAGGCGCCCAAGGCCGAGAGCAGGCTCGCTCCTGCCACGAGAATCCAGCTCAGTGAATCCACCAGCCGCTGCGCCAATAACGGGAAGCGGTCGCGAACCATGCGGAATGTCATCAGCTCACCCCGCCGCATCCCAGAGGCCACGCCGACGAATACCAGCCAGACGAAGGCCAGCCGCGACAACTCTTCTGCGCCAGGCCAACCCGTGCCGAATGCGTAGCGCAGCACCACGTTGGTGAACACCGCCACCACCATGAAGGCCATCAGCACCGCCATCATTCCATCTGTCAGGCGATCGAACAGGCGCGCGACGCGACCTTCATAGATCGGTTCGGCACCTAGCTGAGCCGCCTGGTTAGCGCTATCAATTTCGCTGTCGAGCATATCCTGAGCCTGGCTCGACACGGCCTCCGTCGCTTCGCGACGTACCCAGGTCTGGATCTCGGCCACCAACGCTTGCCGCGACTGCTGCGCATCGACGACACGTACGTATGGTTCACCTGCCGGGCTTTCGAGAGTGGCGAACTGGCTGTCAACCAGCGAAGTCGGCATGAAATGTCCAGGCCGAGCACCCACGCGCTGCACAGCGGTCGCGTGATCGATATCCAGGTGCACGAACTGCAATCCCGGAATCGCCCGACGCAAGCGCTCGCGGTAAGCGCGCTTGAGCGCCGAGCAGGCCAGCACGAAGCACTCACCGGCGGTCTGCGCGGCCAGCATCTGCTCGCACAGGGCATCCAGCCAGTGGCGACGGTCTTCGTCGCTCAGCGGGGTGCCCGCGCGCATCCGCTCTACGTTCTCAGGGGGGTGGAAATGATCGGCTTCGATATGACGCCAACCGAGGGCAGTGGCGACTGCCTGGCTGATCTCGCTCTTGCCGGAGCCACTGACACCCATGACCACCAGGGTAGTACGGGCAGGCAGTGCGGGAGGCTGCTGTTGCATGGGAACTCCATGGGCACCATCAAGGTGGTACCGCTCATTGTTTGAGCCCAATGTTAGCGCTATCCAAATCATCCGACAAGCCTCTTTCGGCAACATTTCGTAGAGCATTTCCGCTAATGGCTATCACCCAGCTCTGGTCCGCTACTGGCTGACACATTCAATATCACCTACCTGCCCCAAGGGAGAAATTTCGCTTATGTACCGGCTGAGCCCCCGCTTCTGGCTGCCCACATTGCTCCTGCCACTGGCCGCACAGGCCGAAAACGCCACCTACCAGGCCGACCCACTGGTGGTCACCGGCAGCCGTTATCAGGCCAGCGGCTGGCAACTGCCCTTCTCCGTCAACCGCATTGATGCCGAACAGGCCACCCTCGGCAAACCAGGCGTCAACCTGTCCGAGGCGCTCGGCAGCGTGCCAGGGCTCGTGGTGCAGAACCGGCAAAACTATGCGCAAGACCTGCAGATATCCTCGCGCGGCTTCGGCGCCCGTTCGGCCTTCGGCATTCGCGGTATCAAGCTGCTGGCTGACGGTGTGCCGCTGTCCAACCCCGATGGCCAAGGCCAGGCCGCGACCTTCGACCTAGACACCCTGGAACGTATCGAGGTGCTGCGCGGCCCCTTCGCCAGCGTTTACGGCAGCAATTCTGGCGGGGTCATCCAGCTATTCTCGCGCGATGGCGAAGGTCCACCCAAGCTGTCGCTCGACACCTCGCAAGCCGCCTACGGCACCAGTCGCACCCGCGTCGCAGCCGAAGGCGGCAACGACAAGGCTGGCTTCATCATCAACCGCTCGCACTTCGAAACCGACGGCTACCGTGACCACAGCGGCGCCATCCTCGACAAGACCTTCGCCAAGCTCACCCTGTATCCGGACGATGTCAGCAAGCTCAGTTTGAGCTTCAGCGAGCTGGATCAGAACGACACGCAAGACCCGCAAGGTCTGACCTGGACTCAGGTGCAGAGCGACCGCCGCAGCGCCGCGCCCAGCGCACTGGAGTTCGATACACGCAAGACCGTCGATCATCGTCAGTTCGCGCTCAACTACGAGCGCAGCTTTGCCGTCGGCATCTGGCAAAGCACGCTGTACAGCGGTACGCGACGGGTGACTCAGTACCAGTCGATTCCAAGACTCGCCCAACTGCCACCAAGAGATCCTGACCAAAAGCACTCGGGCGGTGTTATCAATTTCGAGCGCCGCTTTCACGGCATTGGCAACCGTTGGATTCAGTCGTTCGACCTGGGCAGCAGCCTGCTGACCGTCACCACCGGCCTGGATTACGACTATTCGCGTGACGACCGCCAGGGCTTTGAAAACTTCGTCGGCGGCACCCTGGGCGTAAAAGGCAACCTGCACCGCGACGAGCGCAACGAGGTCACCAGCTTATCGCCCTACGTCCAGGCCGCCTGGCAACTGGGCAAGCTAGAGCTGCAGGCCGGCCTGCGTCACAGCCAGGTGGAATTTGACGTGGACGACCGTTTCCTGAGCAATGGCGACGATAGTGGCTCAGTGACCTACCGCGAACTGACGCCGACCCTGGGCGCCAGTTACGCCCTGTTGCCAAGACTGAATGTCTACGCCAGCTGGGGCAAGGGCGTGGAGACGCCGACGCTGAACGAGTTGTCCTACTCAGGCCCCAACAACAGCTTCGGCTTCGACCTGCAACCGGCCACCAGCGAACAGGTAGAAGTCGGCCTCAAAGCACGCCTGGCCGAGGCCACCAGCCTGCAAGTGGCGCTGTTTCAGATCGATACCGACGACGAGTTGGTGGTCGAATCAGCCAGCGGCGGCCGATCACGCTTCCAGAACGCCGCCCAGACTCGCCGACGCGGCGTCGAACTGGCCCTGGAAAGCCGCCTGGGCGACACCTTGCGCGCCAACCTCGCCTATACGCAGATCGACGCCACCTACAGCAAGAATTTCACCAGCAACGGCCGATTGATCGAGTCGGGCAATCGCCTACCAGGCATTCCCGCGCGCACGCTGTTTGGCGAGCTGGCCTGGCAACCGCTGGACTGGTTCAGCACCGGCATCGAAGGCCTGTACCGCAGCCAGCTGTATGTCGAAGACAGCAACACAGCCAAGACCGCGCCCAGCTACGCGCTGTTCAACTGGCAGGCTCGCTTCGAGCAGCAGGTCGGTGCAATGACCTTCAACCAGGTGCTGCGCATCGACAATCTGCTGGATCGCGAGTACATCGGCTCGGTGATCGTCGGCGACAGCAACGGCCGCTACTACGAACCCGGCCCGGAGCGCGCCTGGTATGTCGGCGCTGGCATGCAGTACCAGTTCGAATGAGGCTGGCAACTGAAACTCGCGTCTCCACCCCTCTTGCGGGATAGGACGCCAGCAAATACAGCTCAAAAACAGAAAAGGCCACCCGAAGGTGGCCTTTTGCGTGCAGTCAGCGAAGGCTCAGGCCTTCTTGACTTCCCAACCGGTCAGCTCGGCCAGGGCCTTGCCGATGTCAGCCAGGGAACGCACGGTTTTCACGCCAGCGTCCTGCAGTGCAGCGAATTTCTCGTCTGCAGTGCCCTTGCCGCCGGAGATGATGGCGCCAGCGTGGCCCATGCGCTTGCCGGGAGGAGCAGTCACACCAGCGATGTAGGAAACTACAGGCTTGGTGACGTTGGCCTTGATGTAGGCAGCCGCTTCTTCTTCAGCCGAACCGCCGATCTCACCGATCATGACGATCGCTTCGGTCTTCGGGTCTTCCTGGAACAGCTTCAGGATGTCGATGAAGTTGGAGCCCGGGATGGGGTCACCGCCGATGCCCACGCAGGTGGACTGGCCGAAACCGGCGTCGGTGGTCTGCTTCACGGCTTCATAGGTCAGGGTGCCCGAACGGGACACGATGCCGACTTTGCCTGGCAGGTGGATGTGACCCGGCATGATGCCGATCTTGCACTCGCCGGGAGTGATCACGCCCGGGCAGTTCGGGCCGATCAGGGTAATGCCCAGCTCGTCGCAGATGACTTTGGCATCCAGCATGTCCAGGGTAGGAATGCCTTCGGTGATGCAGACGATCAGCTTGATGCCGCCGAATGCAGCTTCCAGGATCGAGTCTTTGCAGAACGGAGCCGGAACGTAGATGACCGAAGCGTCAGCGCCAGTGGCTGCAACGGCTTCTTTCACGGTGTTGAACACCGGCAGGCCCAGGTGAGTGGTGCCGCCCTTGCCCGGAGTCACGCCGCCAACCATCTTGGTGCCGTAGGCGATGGCTTGTTCGGAGTGGAAAGTACCCTGCGAGCCGGTGAAACCCTGGCAGATGACTTTGGTGTCTTTATTGATCAGGACGCTCATTACTTGCCCTCCGCAGCTTTGACGACTTGCTGAGCAGCGTCGGTCAGGCTGGTTGCCGCGATGATGTTCAGGCCGCTTTCAGCCAGGACCTTGGCGCCCAGCTCAGCGTTGTTACCTTCCAGGCGGACGACCACCGGGATTTTCACGCCGACTTCTTTCACTGCGCCGATGATGCCTTCGGCAATCATGTCGCAACGAACGATACCGCCGAAGATGTTCACCAGAACGGCAGCAACGTTGCTGTCGGACAGGATGATCTTGAAGGCTTCGGTCACGCGCTCTTTGGTTGCGCCGCCACCTACGTCGAGGAAGTTGGCTGGCTTGCCGCCGTGCAGGTTGACGATGTCCATGGTACCCATGGCCAGACCGGCACCGTTGACCATGCAGCCGATGTTGCCTTCCAGGGCCACGTAGTTCAGCTCGAAGCTGGCAGCGTGGGCCTCACGAGGATCGTCTTGCGACGGATCGTGGAAGGTCTTCAGCTTCGGCTGACGGTACATGGCGTTAGCGTCGATGTTGATCTTCGCGTCCAGGCAGTGCAGGTCGCCGTCGGCCTTGATCACCAGCGGGTTGACTTCCAGCAGAGCCAGATCGTGATCTTTGAACAGTTTGGCCAGACCTACGAAGATCTTGGCGAACTGAGCGACTTGCTTGCCTTCCAGGCCCAGCTGAAAAGCCAGCTCGCGGCCCTGGAACGGCTGCGCGCCAACCAGCGGATCAACGGTGGCCTTGAGGATCTTCTCAGGAGTTTCGTGGGCCACTTTCTCGATGTCCACGCCACCTTCGGTGGAAGCCATGAACACGATGCGACGGCTGGAGCGGTCCACTACAGCGCCCAGGTACAGTTCCTTGGCGATGTCGGTGCAGGATTCGACCAGGATTTTGCTGACCGGCTGACCGTTGGCGTCAGTCTGGTAGGTCACCAGACGCTTGCCCAGCCAGTTGGCGGCGAAGGCCTTGGCGTCCTCTTTGCTCTTGACCAGCTTTACGCCACCGGCTTTACCGCGGCCACCAGCGTGGACCTGAGCTTTGACGACCCACTCGCTGCCGCCGATTTTTTCGCAGGCTTCTGCGGCTTCTTCCGGGGTGTCTACCGCGAAACCCTTGGATACGGGCAGGCCGTATTCAGCGAACAGCTGCTTACCCTGATACTCGTGAAGATTCATGCTTGTCTACCGTCTTCGTTTAGGTATTGCGCATTCGGCGCTGTACTTGTGATACCGCGCCACCTGTGACTGCCGAAGCAGTCCGTCGGGGGGCTTGCGCTGCGAGTTGGACTCGACGCGGGCCACGCGACGTGGTTCTGCTTGCAAACACCGCCGTAGCGATGGGGCGATTACACGACGCCCCGCCTACCACGGCGGCTTACAACAACTCGAGTGGCCGAACGAGTCGGCCACTAACGCTTAGCGTTTCTTGCGATTGGCGATGTGAATCGCGCCGCCGTTCACTGCCAGGGCCGCTTCATGCAGCGCTTCGGACAGGGTCGGGTGGGAGAAGACCATCATGCCCAGGTCTTCGGCGCTGGTGCCGAATTCCATGCCGATCGCGCCTTGCTGTACCAGCTCGGCAGCGCTTGGGCCGATCACGTGAACACCCAACACGCGGTCGGTGTTGGCGTCAGCGATGACCTTGACGAAACCGCCAGTGTCGTTGGCAGCCATGGCGCGACCACTGGCAGCGAACGGGAAGGTACCGACGTTGACTGCAACGCCTTCGGCCTTCAGTTGCTGCTCGGTCTTGCCGACCCATGCGATTTCCGGGTGGGTGTAAATCACGGACGGAATCAGGTCGTAGTTCATCTGCGCCTTGTGGCCAGCGATGCGCTCGGCAACCATCACGCCCTCTTCCGAGGCCTTGTGCGCGAGCATGGCACCACGCACGACGTCACCGATGGCGTATACGCCCGGAACGCTGGTTTCGCACTGGTCGTTGACGAAGATGTAGCCGCGCTCGTCCAGGGTCACGCCGCTGTCGGCAGCCAGCAGATCGGTGGTCACCGGGCGACGGCCCACGGCCACAATCAGCTTGTCGAACACAATCTTCTGCTCGCCATTGGCGTCAGTGAAGGTGACGGTAACCTGCTTCTTCTTGACCTCGGTACCGGTAACGCGAGCACCCAGACGGATGTCCAGGCCCTGCTTGGTCAGGGTCTTCTGGGCTTCCTTGGCGATCTGCTCATCGGCGGCCGCGAGGAACTTGTCCATGGCTTCCAGAACGGTCACTTCCGCACCCAGGCGAGCCCATACCGAGCCCAGCTCCAGACCGATCACGCCAGCGCCGATGACGCCCAGCTTCTTCGGTACGCTCTGGAATTCCAGGGCGCCAGTGGAGTCGACGATCACGTCCTGATCGACCGGAGCCGGCGGGATCTCGACCGGCTTGGAGCCGGAGGCAATGATCACGTGAGCAGCTTCAACCACCTGGCTTTTGCCGTCGGTGCCGGTCACTTCGACTTGCTTGCCAGCCAGCAGCTTGCCGTGGCCTTCGAGCAGGGTCACGCCATTAGCCTTGAACAGGCCGGCAACACCGCCGGTGAGGTTCTTGATGATGGTGTTCTTGCGCGCCACCATGGCCGGGACATCGATGGTCACGCCCTTGGCTTCAATACCATGCACGGCGAAGCCGTCTTTCGCTTCGTGGTACTTCCAGGAGCTGTCCAGCAGCGCCTTAGACGGAATGCAACCGACGTTCAGGCAAGTGCCGCCGAGAGCGACTTTGCCGTCCTGGCCCTGGTACTTCTCGATGCAGGCGGTCTTCAGACCGAGTTGCGCTGCTTTGATGGCGGCTACATAGCCACCAGGGCCGGCACCGATGACTACCACGTCGAATTTCTGGGTCATAACGTATTCCTTCTCGAATAAACCGGACGGCCCTGAGAACAGGGCCGCCGTGGAGGAGACTGGCTTTTAGATTTCCAGCAGCAGGCGAGCCGGGTCTTCAAGCAGGTTCTTGATGGTTACCAGGAAGGTCACGGCTTCCTTACCATCGATCAGGCGGTGGTCGTAAGACAGCGCCAGGTACATCATCGGACGGATCACCACCTGGCCGTTGATCGCCATCGGGCGCTGAACGATGTTGTGCATACCCAGGATCGCAGCCTGCGGCGGGTTGACGATCGGGGTCGACATCATCGAACCGAAGGTACCACCGTTGGTGATGGTGAAGGTGCCGCCAGTCATTTCTTCGATCGACAGCTTGCCGTCTTTGGCTTTCTTGCCGAAGGTGGCGATGCCGCTCTCGATTTCAGCCAGGCTCATTTGCTCGGCGTTACGCAATACCGGCACCACCAGGCCACGGTCGCTGGACACAGCAACACCGATGTCGGCGTAGCCGTGATAAACGATGTCGTTGCCGTCGATCGAGGCGTTGACTGCCGGGAAACGCTTCAGCGCTTCGGTAGCTGCCTTGACGAAGAACGACATGAAGCCCAGACGCACGCCGTTGTGGGACTTCTCGAACAGGTCCTTGTACTTCGAACGCAGGGCCATGACCTCGGTCATGTCTACTTCGTTGAAGGTGGTCAGCATGGCCATGGTGGACTGGGCTTCGACCAGACGCTCGGCGATCTTGGCGCGCAGACGGGTCATCGGCACACGCTTCTCGGTGCGGTCGCCAGTGGCGACGACAGCAGCGGCAGCAGCCGGGGCAGCGGCAGGCTTGGCAGCGGCAGCCGGGGCGTTCTTCTTGGCTTCGACGGCAGCGACCACGTCTTCCTTGGTCACACGGCCACCTTTACCGGTGCCGGCAATGCTGTTCGGGTCGATGCCGTTCTCTTCGGCCAGCTTACGCGCGGCCGGCGAGAGGATGGCGTCGTCACCAGCAACAGCAGCCGGAGCAGCAGCCTGGGCCGGCGCAGCGGCAGCGGCCGGTGCAGCAGCCGGAGCGACGGCGGCAGCGCCACCTTCGGTCAGTTTGCCCAGCAGCTCGTTGGAGAGAACGGTGTCGCCTTCGTTCTTGATGATTTCAGCCAGGACACCATCGGCCTCGGCCAGTACTTCGATCACGACCTTGTCGGTTTCGATGTCGACGATCAGCTCATCGCGCTTGACCGCTTCGCCCGGCTTCTTGTGCCAGGTGGCCACGGTGCCGTCGGCAACCGATTCCGGGAAGGTTGGGGCTTTGATCTCGATAGCCATTGTATGCGTTTCCTTAAATTCGGTTTACCGGCAGGTGGCACTCGCCACCTGCCGGATGAAGGCGTTAAACAGTAAAGGCGTCCTGCAGCAGTTTTTCCTGCTGCTCGGCGTGCATCGACGCATAACCACAAGCTGGCGCAGCCGAGGCATCACGACCGGCGTACTCCAGGAGCAGCGACTTCTTGTGTGCAGTAGCGACGCGACGCATGTGGTGCTGGCTGCAATACCAGGCGCCCTGGTTCATCGGCTCTTCCTGACACCAGACGATGTGCTTGAGGTTCTTGTACGGCGCCAGCGCTTCGGCCAGATCGTCTTCCGGGAACGGATAGAGCTGCTCGATACGCACGATGGCGGTATCGTCGCGCCCCTCGGCACGACGCTTCTCCAGCAGGTCGTAGTAGACCTTGCCGCTGCACAGGATCAGACGCTCGACCTTTTTCGGGTCCAGCGAATCGATCTCGCCGATCACGGTCTGGAAGGAGCCTTCGGCCAGATCTTCCAGGGTCGAGATGGCCAGCTTGTGGCGCAGCAGCGACTTCGGCGTCAGCACCACCAGCGGCTTGCGCAGCGGGCGGATCACCTGGCGACGCAGCATGTGGTAGACCTGCGCCGGGGTGGTCGGTACGCAGACCTGCATGTTGTGCTCGGCGCACAGTTGCAGGTAACGCTCCAGACGCGCCGAGCTGTGCTCAGGCCCCTGCCCTTCATAGCCGTGCGGCAGCAGAACGGTCAGACCGCAGAGGCGGCCCCACTTGGTTTCACCGCTGGAGATGAACTGGTCGAATACCACCTGAGCGCCGTTGGCGAAGTCGCCGAACTGGGCTTCCCAGATCACCAGCGCGTTCGGCGTGGTGGTGGCGTAGCCGTATTCGAAGGCCAGCACTGCTTCCTCGGAGAGGTAGGAGTCGTACAGCTCGAACTTCGGCTGACCCTCGTACAGGTTCTTCAGCGGAACGTAGGTCGAGGCGTCCTTCTGGTTGTGCAGCACCGCATGACGGTGCGAGAAGGTGCCACGGCCGATGTCCTGGCCGGTCATGCGGATCGGGTGACCTTCGACCAGCAGCGTGGCATAGGCCATGGTCTCGGCGAAGCCCCAGTTGATCGGCAAGCCGCCTGCGCCCATCTTCTGACGGTCTTCGAGGATCTTCGCCACCTGACGCTGAACCAGGAAGCCCTCAGGGATTTCCAGCAGCTTGGAAGACAGATCCTGCAGGGTCTTCAGATCGAAACGGGTGTCGTGACGCGCGGTCCAGGCATGGCCCAGGTAAGGACGCCAGTCGACGAACAGCTCCTTGTTGGGCTCCTTGACCAGGCTTTTGACCACGTGCTGACCGTTGTCCAGCGCAGTACGGTACTCGTCGATCTTGGCCTGCACGTCGTCGCTGCTCTGCACGCCGGCTGCAATCAGAGCGTCGGCGTACAGCTCACGGGTGGTGCGCTGCTTGGCGATCTGCTGGTACATCAGCGGCTGAGTACCGTTCGGCTCGTCGGCCTCGTTGTGACCACGACGACGGTAGCAGACCAGGTCGATGACCACGTCACGCTTGTACTGCATGCGGTAATCGACAGCCAGCTGCGTCACGAACAACACGGCTTCCGGGTCATCGCCATTCACATGGAAGATCGGCGCCTGGATCATCTTGGCCACGTCGGTCGCGTACTCGGTGGAGCGCGCATCCAGCGGGTTGCTGATGGTGAAGCCGACCTGGTTGTTGATCACGATGTGGATGGTGCCGCCAGTCTTGTAGCCGCGGGTCTGCGACATCTGGAAGGTTTCCATGACCACACCCTGACCGGCGAAAGCCGCGTCACCGTGGATGGAAATCGGCAGTACCTTGTCGCCAGTGGCATCACTGCGACGATCCTGACGAGCACGCACCGAACCCTCGACCACCGGAGAAACGATCTCCAGGTGCGAAGGGTTGAACGCCAGCGCCAGGTGCACTTCGCCACCTGCGGTCATGACGTTGGAGGAGAAGCCCTGGTGGTACTTCACGTCACCGGACGACAGACCTTCGGTCTTCTTGCCTTCGAACTCGTCGAACAGGTCGCGCGGGTTCTTGCCGAAGGTGTTGACCAGGACGTTCAGACGGCCGCGGTGGGCCATACCGATGACCACTTCCTTGGTGCCGTAGGAGCCGGAACGCTGGATGATTTCGTCCAGCAGCGGGATCAGGCTTTCGCCACCCTCCAGACCGAAACGCTTGGTGCCCGGGTACTTGGTGCCCAGGTATTTTTCCAGACCTTCGGCAGCGGTGATGCGCTCAAGCACATGCGCCTGCACTTCGGCGGAAAACTGCGGACGACCGCGCACGCTTTCCAGGCGCTGGGCGAACCAGTTGCGCTGACCGGAGTCGACGATGTGGGTGAACTCGGCACCGATGGTGCGACAATATGTCTGCTGCAGCGCATCGCGAATTTCGCGTAGCGTTGCCTCTTCCTTGCCGATATACAGCTCGCCAGTGCGGAATGTGGTGTCCAGATCCGCGTCGGTCAGGCCGTAGTGATTGATCGACAGGTCAGACGGCGCAGTGCGCACCCACAGACCCAGAGGGTCAAGCTGGGCGGCCTGATGGCCACGCATGCGGTAGGCCTGGATCAAGCGCAGCACTTCCACCTGCTTCTTTTCGTGCTCGCTGCTGACGGCCCCGGCGGAAACCGGCTGGGCACGACGCGAATTCTTGGCGAGCAGGACGAAATGATCGCGAATGGTCGAATGCGATACGTCCGTTGCAGCGCTGCCGTCGGTCGGCAACTTCTGGAAGTAAGTGCGCCACTCTTCTGGCACAGCGTTGGGATCGTGCAGGTAGAGCTCGTAGAGCTCTTCCACGTAGGCAGCGTTGCCACCGGATAGGTGGGCACTGTCCCACATGCGCTGCATCACGCTTTCTTGCATGCTTGGTCACCCTCGGTAAGGGGACACCACCGGCGTGAATACCGCATAGCCTTAATCAAAGTCATGATGCTGCGACTCGGATGAAGCCACTTGGGTTCCGCAGATAGTCCGGGTACCAGCCCGGATGCCCCTGCTGGTCGTCATATTTTTCGAGTATGAGCCGCAGCTTTGTGGGCTGCGGCTCTGGCTTTACTGCGAGGCCGACTCATGCCGGACTCGCAGGTGTTACAGGTATAGCAACTTGCGAATCAGGTACCGCTCTGCAGCAGCATGTTACGCACGTGACCGATCGCCTTGGTCGGGTTCAGACCCTTGGGGCAGACGTTCACGCAGTTCATGATGCCACGGCAACGGAACACGCTGAACGGATCGTCCAGCGAAGCCAGACGCTCGGCGGTCTTGGTGTCACGGCTGTCGGCCAGGAAGCGGTAGGCCTGCAGCAGTGCAGCGGGACCGAGGAACTTGTCCGGGTTCCACCAGAACGACGGGCAGCTGGTCGAGCAGCATGCGCACAGAATGCACTCGTACAGACCGTCGAGCTTCTCGCGCTCTTCCGGAGTCTGCAGGCGCTCGATGGCCGGAGCCGGCGTATCGTTCTGCAGGAACGGCTGCACCTTCTCGTACTGCTTGTAGAAGATGCTCATATCGACGACCAGGTCACGAATGACCGGCAGGCCCGGCAACGGACGAATCACCAGCTTGCCGCCCTTGAGGCCGGCAGCGGAGATCGGCGTAATGCACGCCAGGCCGTTCTTGCCGTTGATGTTCATGCCGTCGGAACCACAGACACCTTCACGGCAGGAACGACGGTAGG
Organism: Pseudomonas sp. NY15364; assembly: GCF_048068235.1. Classification (NCBI taxonomy): domain Bacteria; kingdom Pseudomonadati; phylum Pseudomonadota; class Gammaproteobacteria; order Pseudomonadales; family Pseudomonadaceae; genus Pseudomonas; species Pseudomonas sp. NY15364. The sequence continues at coordinate 27,237 of NZ_JBLUPX010000039.1, forward strand.
AGAAGCCCTCGTCCTGTTCCTTGATCAGCGCCAGCACGTCGAGGACCATGATGTCCTTGCCACCGGTGTCGACCTGGAAGTCCTGCATGAACGGAGCAGCGTCCTTCTCCGGGTTGTAGCGATAAACACTGACTTGCAACATATCAGTCACCCTTAATAAGTCCGAACCTTGGGTTCAAATGCCGGAACGGTCTTCGGCGCGAAGTTCACGTCACGCTTGGCTACGCGCTTCTCGCCCGGGAAGTACAGGGAGTGGCACAGCCAGTTCTGATCGTCGCGCTCCTCGAAATCTTCACGAGCGTGTGCACCGCGGGACTCTTTACGAGCCTCGGCAGCCACTGCGGTCGCTTCGGCGACTTCGAGCAGGTTTTGCAGTTCCAGCGCTTCGATACGCGCAGTGTTGAACGCCTGGCTCTTGTCCGCGATTTTGACTTTCGCGATGCGCTCACGCAGGTCGGCCAGTTGTTGGATGCCCTTCTGCATGTATTCGCCGGTACGGAATACACCGAAGTAGTTTTGCATGCACTGTTGCAGTTCTTTACGCAGCGGGGCCACGTCTTCGCCAGTGCTGCGCTCGTTGACGCCAGCCAGACGCGACAGTGACTGCTCGATGTCGGTTTCGCTGGCACCACGGACTTCCACGCCTTCTTTCAGCGCTTTTTCCAGGTGCAGACCAGCGGCGCGGCCGAATACCACCAGGTCAAGCAGCGAGTTGCCGCCCAGACGGTTGGCGCCGTGTACCGATACACAGGCGACTTCACCAACAGCGAACAGGCCTTCGATGATGGTGTCCTTGCCGCTGGCATCCTGGGTGATGGCCTGGCCATGAATGTTGGTGGCAACGCCGCCCATCATGTAGTGGCAGGTCGGGATGACCGGGACCGGAGCGACGACCGGGTCGACGTGAGCGAAGGTCTTCGACAGCTCGCAAATGCCTGGCAGGCGGCTGTGCAGCACTTCCTCGCCCAAGTGATCGAGCTTCAGCAGCACGTGGTCCTTGTTCGGGCCACAGCCGTTGCCGGCGATGACTTCCTTGACCATGGAGCGCGCAACCACGTCGCGGCCGGCCAAGTCTTTGGCGTTCGGAGCATAACGCTCCATGAAACGCTCGCCATGGGCGTTGATCAGGTAACCACCCTCGCCACGGCAGCCTTCGGTAACCAGTACACCGGCGCCGGCGATACCGGTCGGGTGGAACTGCCACATTTCGATATCCTGCACCGGCACGCCGGCACGCAGGGCCATGCCCACGCCATCACCGGTGTTGATCAGGGCGTTGGTGGTGGAGGCGTAGATACGGCCAGCACCGCCAGTGGCCAGGACCACGGCCTTGGAGCGGATGTAGACGGTCTCGCCAGTCTCGATGCAGATGGCGATGATGCCGACGATGGCGCCATCCTGGTTCTTCACCAGGTCAACGGCATACCACTCGTTGAGGAACGAGGTGCCGGCTTTCAGGTTGGCCTGATACAGGGTGTGCAGCAGCGCGTGACCGGTACGGTCGGCAGCGGCGCAGGTACGAGCCGCCTGGGTCGGATTGTCCGGCCCCTTGGACTGACCGCCGAACGGACGCTGATAGATGCGGCCCTGCTCGGTACGGGAAAAAGGCAGGCCCATGTGCTCGAGCTCGAACACAGCCTCCGGCCCAACGGAACACATGTACTCGATCGCGTCCTGGTCGCCGATATAGTCGGAACCCTTGACGGTGTCGTACATGTGCCAGCGCCAATCGTCGTTCGGGTCGGCCGAGGCGATGGCGCAGGTAATGCCACCCTGAGCGGAAACGGTGTGCGAGCGAGTCGGGAACACCTTGGTGACCACGGCAGTCTTGTGACCGCCCTGAGCCAGTTGTAGCGCGGCACGCATGCCAGCGCCGCCACCACCAACGATGATGGCGTCATAGGAAAGAGTACGGATGCTAGCCATGAATCAGAAACCCCACAGAATCTGCACGCCCCAGACGAACATCGTGAACATGGCGATGCCACACACGGCCTGGAACAGGAAACGCACACCAGTCGCCCACTTGCCCAGCGCCATCGGCGTCAGGTAGTCGGTGGAAATGGTCCACATGCCAACCCAGGCGTGCACGCTCAGTGCAACGAGGGCCAGCAGGCTGAAGATGCGCATTGCGGTATGCGAGAACAGGCCATGCCATTCGGCGTAGCCCATACCTGGATTACAGATCACATAGCCCAGCAGGAACAGCGTGTAAGCCGCGAGAACGACCGCAGAAACGCGCTGAGCCATCCAGTCATAGAGGCCCGAACGCGAGAAATTCGTGACATTAGTTACCATATCCACACCCCCAGCAGCACGATCACTACCGCCGCCACTACGACGACGATTTTCGAGCCCAGCTTGCCGCCTTCCAGCGTTTCACCGATGCCCATGTCCATGATCAAGTGGCGTACACCGGCCACCAGGTGGTACAGCAGAGCGGACAACAGACCCCAGATCACGAACTTGGCCAGCGGACTGGTCAGGCATTCTTTCACCTGGGCAAAGCCCTCTTCGGAGGTCAGCGACTTGTCGAGGCCAAACAGCAGAATGGCGATACCGACAAAGAGGATGACACCGGAGATACGGTGAAGAATGGACGTGTAAGCGGTGATCGGAAGCTTGATAGTCCGAAGGTCTAGGTTTACAGGTCGTTGGCTATTCACGGCTTTATTATCACACTGAGAGCCCCTAACGATCAGGGCAAAGTTGTTGGGAAGTGCACTGGCAAGGTACCCATCACCCAATGAGTGACAACCGCCATGACACGGCCCTAAAGCCTATGGCGGTCGGCCGCAGAGTATAGACAGTTAGCAGACTAATGACAATGCAATGCCCTCCCCCAAAAAGCGCATTGCAGCCTTTAAACAAATGGCGTAAATAGCGGCCTTTTTTCGCTGAAAATAGCGCTCAAACCCTTCTACTGCGTGGGTTCTCGCAAATTGACTTTCGGATTTATCCCACTATAGTGGTGCGGGCCCTGCGTGGGGGGCTGTCTGATGATTTCAAGCATAACTAGGAGGCCACATATGGCTGACAAAAAAGCGCAGTTGATCATCGAGGGCAATGCCCCCGTCGAACTGCCCGTTCTGACCGGCACTGTTGGTCCCGATGTAATCGATGTGCGGAGCCTGACCGCCACGGGTCGGTTCACATTTGATCCTGGTTTCATGTCGACCGCCTCTTGCGAGTCGAAGATCACCTATATCGACGGCGACCAAGGGATCCTGCTGCACCGCGGCTACCCCATCGAGCAGCTCGCCGAGCAATCCGACTACCTGGAAACCTGCTACCTGCTGCTCAATGGCGAACTGCCGAGCAAGGAAGAAAAGGCCCAGTTCGTCAGCACCATCAAGAACCACACCATGGTTCATGAGCAACTGAAGACCTTCTTCAACGGCTTCCGCCGCGATGCCCACCCAATGGCCATCATGTGTGGCGTAGTTGGCGCCCTGTCCGCGTTCTATCATGACTCGCTAGACATCAATAACCCGCAGCACCGCGAAGTGTCGGCCATGCGCCTGGTGGCCAAGATGCCGACCATAGCCGCCATGACCTACAAGTACTCCATGGGCCAGCCCATGATGTACCCGCGCAATGACCTGAATTACGCGGAAAACTTCCTGCACATGATGTTCAACACCCCGTGCGAGATCAAACCGATCAGCCCGGTGCTGGCCAAGGCGATGGACAAGATCTTCATCCTCCACGCCGACCATGAGCAGAACGCCTCCACCTCCACCGTACGTCTGGCTGGCTCCTCGGGCGCCAACCCGTTCGCCTGTATCGCAGCCGGTATCGCTGCGCTGTGGGGCCCGGCACACGGCGGCGCCAACGAAGCCGTACTGGCCATGCTCGACGAGATCGGTGACGTTTCCAACATCGACAAGTTCATCGCCAAGGCCAAGGACAAGAACGACCCGTTCAAGCTGATGGGCTTCGGTCATCGCGTTTACAAGAACCGCGACCCGCGCGCCACCGTGATGAAGCAGACCTGCGACGAAGTCCTCGGCGAGCTGGGCATCACCAATGACCCGCAGCTGGAACTGGCCATGCGCCTGGAAGAGATCGCCCTGACCGATCCGTACTTCAAAGAGCGCAACCTGTACCCGAACGTGGACTTCTACTCGGGCATCATCCTCAAGGCCATCGGCATTCCGACCTCGATGTTCACCGTTATCTTCGCCCTGGCACGTACCGTGGGCTGGATCTCGCACTGGAAGGAAATGCTTTCGGGTCCGTACAAGATCGGCCGTCCGCGCCAGCTGTACACCGGTTACGAGCAGCGTGATCTGCCGGCTAACCGCGACTGATAGCACCGCGAAACGAAAAAGGCTGCCAATGCAGACTGTGTGAAAACACAGCAGTCTGAGAGCAAACTGAAGACAATGCCTCCATCAGTCGATGGGGGCATTGTCGTTTATGGGCTATATCCAAGGTGAAGATCGGCAACAAAGCAGCCTGTTTCCGCCGACATTGGAAGAGCTGGT
>NZ_JBLUPX010000040.1:0-31253 GCF_048068235.1 Pseudomonas sp. NY15364
CTTGAAGCCACCGACTCTGCCCACCATCGTCAGCCCCGCGCCAGTGATGGCGTCCTCGATCATCTCGGTGGTGGGCAGGTCGCTGGTCCATGTGCGCCATTGGCAGAAGCCCGGAATGCCCGCGCTGCCGGCCTCTGGGTGCGTCCATCCAAATGTCTGGGTGTGCTGCCAGAGGCGCGGGAAGCGGTAGCCGGCTTCCAGCTCCAGGCGGTTGGTAGCAGCGCCCAGCGGCTGCAGGTCAATCTGCACGCTCTCGAACAGCGTGGTGCCGGGGCCGAACACGAAGTGCGGCACCACGGCCGCCGCCCAATTGGTCACGCGCACCTGCCCGGTCGGCGAGCAATCCAGGCTGGCGGGGCGGCTCTCCATCCGCTCCTGCGCGTAATCCCAACGACTGCGGCCGGTCACCGGCTCGAACAGATCAGCAGACCAATGGCCGCCGGTCAGTGCGTCGATGGCCTCGATGCTCATGCCCTCAACGCGCTGCTGCAACTGGTCGCTGCAATCGCACGCCAGCAGGCGCCAGGTTGGATCCCATTCCGGCATCTCGATTTTGCCCGTGAACAGGCGCTGCTCAGTGATCACGCCATCACGGTTGCGGCTGATGAAGTCGATCTGCACCGGCTTGCCTTTCCAGTCGTCCGGCACCACCGGGCCAGGCGGCAGGTACAGCACAAAGCCACCGACACCGGCGGCGCCCTCCTCGAGGTCGACATCGATCATGCCGGTAACCTGGCTGGTGAGGTCTACCCCATCCACCAGCAGGCGCACGCGCCAGTTGAACGCCTGCCCGCGCACCACATACACCGGCTCGTAGGCCGAACCCAGGGCGACAGCAAGCGGGCCGCTGGCCAGCGGCTGAGCTCCGATCAGCATGGGTTAGGCCTCTTGCCAGGTGGTTTGCCAACTGTGGGTATTGCCGCTGGAATCCTGGTTCTCGCTGGGGCGCTCGCAGAACACCGAGAACACCGGCAACCAGCACACGCGGTACTGCGTGGCGCCAGCAACTGCGGCCAACGTGGCAACGCCTGCGGTAACACTGCAGGTGGTGCGCACCCAGTCACGGCCAACCAGCGCCAAGCCCCACGGCTGGAAGTCCGGACGGGGTGTGCTGGTGAGCGTGAAGACCAGGCCGGCGCCGCCGATGGCCTCAACCTTCGTGCTGCGCAGCTCCAGCGGCAGGCTGTAATCCAGCCCAACCAAACCTGGCGGCATCCATCCCTGGCCGCTGATGGTGCCTTGCATCTTCGTCCAGTGCGTTTGCTTCACGCCCGCGCCGTCACTCATGCGCAGCACGTTGCTGCCCGCGCCGAGCGGCTCCAGCGTTTCGACTGGCGCGCCCGAGTGCAGCACGAGCTCGACACCGCCGAGCATGATCCGTGGTAGAGACATTCAAGGGCTCCAGATAACGAAGCCCGCGCAGGGCGGGCTATTTGCGGCGGCTGCTGCCGCTGAACTTCAAGGCCAGGCGTCTGAGATTCAGTGCGTCCTGTGGCGAGGCATACACAGTCGCTTCCTGACCACCAGCCTCGAACACCACGCGCCCCAGGTCGGGGAACACGGGGCCGGCGAGTTGCTCCTGCAGTGCAGGCGCCAGCGAGGGGATCGACGGCATGGCACGCGGGGCGACAATGCCGCCTATGTCGTAACCGCGCAGGCCGCGACGCATGGCCTCGACCACCGCAACACCGCCAGCACGGGCAACGTCCAGCTGCGACCACACCACCTCGCCACGATGCACCACGCCTGCAGGTTCCAGCCGGCCACCCGGGCCGGTGTAACCGCCGCCGGCGAAGCCGGGAACAGCGCCAGCTGATGGCGCCGGTCCCATTGAAAGGGTGATCGGAACAACGGATGCCTTGCGAAGCTGGTCGATAAAAGTGCCGAACTCCTGCAGCACGCCCGCCTTCGACACCTCATCAATGGCGCTTTCGACTGGCACAGGCGGCACATCCGGCGCCTGGCCTACAGGCCGCAACAGCGCCGGCACCACAGGCAGCTCGCCTTCCGGGGCGGCAACGCTTTTCACAACGATGTCCGCATCAACCGGCAGGTTGGTGAAGCTGTTTTGGCCGTCCTGGCGGATGCCTTTCGGCAGCACATCAACTTCGACAACGGGAAGGTTGGTGAAGCTGTTCACGCCATCCTGCCGAACACCTTTCGGCGTGATGGCTACCTCGGCAGCCGGCAGGTTTGTCCAACTGTTGGGGCCATCCTGGCGGATTCCAGCCGGCTTGATCGGCGCATTGACCGGCGGTAGGGCTGCTTCGCTGGCAGCGTCCTGCACTATCCCGGTTGGCTTTACAGGCGCGCTCACTGGCTGAGCGCTGGAGCCAGCGGCGCCAGAGCCTGGCAGCAGCATTGGTGCGTGCCATTCGCCAGAGCCAGCATCAGCAGCGGCTGATGTGCGCGGGCGGATGACGAAGGACTCACCGATCATCGCAGCCCAGCGCTTCATCTTCTCCGTTTCTTTGGCCAGCGCTTCATCGTCGATGCTCGGCGTCAGCTTGAAGTTCTTCAGGTCTTCGAACTCTTTCTTGAGTTCGCGCACCTTATCGATCTCGGCCTTTCTGGCGGCCTCGGCGCTGGCAAGGATCGCCTGGTCCGCGGCTTGCTCGATGCCCTCAAGGCCCTTGATGAACCCCTCGAAGCCGTATGTGTTTTCGCCGGCGTCGGCCAGCTTCAACAACATTTCCAGCGACTGCTGCGCCAGCTTCTTGGCTCTCTCAGCATCACCAGCTTGTAAGGCGTCGCGGGCGGCAACGCGCAGCGAAGATGCGTTGCCGTAGCTGGCACCACCAGCGGCACCCGCGCCGAGCTTCTCCAGCGCGGAGCGATACCGCTTGGAGGTCTCAAGCTGAGCGTCCTGCGCCTTTTTAAGCGCTGAGTTTGCCCGATTCTGAGCGGCCACCTGGTCATTGACGGCGGTCTTGAAGGCGTTGGTCAGCCTCTCCTGCTCTTTGCCGAACTCACTTGCATAGGCGCGGAAGTCAGCCAGGCGCTGCTCTTCAATGCGCTCTGCATCAGTACGGGCAAGTTCTTCTGCTTCAGTCAGGTCTTCCAGCGCAGCCGTGGAATCATCGCTGAACTGTCGATAACCATCCGCAACATCGGCAAGCGCGCGGGCGCCTGGCAGCAGCGTGCCAAGCCCCCTCCCTCCAGCGATCAGCGCATTACCGAGCAGTTCCAGGGCGCGCTGCTTCTTGCCATCAGCAATGTCATTGATTGCATCAGAAACCTTGTCGAGCTGCTGGGTTGCGGCAGCGGATGCGCCCGTTATTTTGTCGATCGAGCCGATTAGCTTATCGATCGATTGCGAGAAGGTTCCCGCTGCATCAGCGCCGGTAACCCGCATGGCATCAGCCAGGCCAAGCAAAGCGTCTTTCTGCGAAGAGAATGCAGCAACCACCTTGTCAGCGGTCAGCTCTCCGGTCTCTGCCATACGGATCAGCTCGGGGCGGGTAACACGCAACCCGTTCTTCAGCGCCTCAATCAGCGCTGGCGAGTTATCCAGTACCGCATTAAACGCATCGCCCCGAATGACCCCGCTTTGCAGGCCTTTGGTGAACTGATTGATAACCGCCGCAGCCTGCTCGCCCTTCACGCTGTTTGCCACCAGGCCAGCCGACAGCGCGCCAACCAGATCAGTGGTTTGCGCAGCGGAGAAGCCAAGCTCTTTGAGCGGGCCAACCGAGCGCAGGAACAACTCACTGACCTGGGCAATCGGAATGCGCACGCGGCGCGATACATCCTCAAGCCTCGCCTGGGCGCGCTCGTACTGCTCTTGCACTGGCAGCGCATTGCGCATGCGGTCTTCAAGTTCTCCAACCGCGTCGGCGGCATTGAAATAGAAGCCAGCAACGCGCTGCAGGGTATAGGCAGCAGCGGTGATCGCCGCAATGCGCGCTGTGATGGCAGCGATTCCACCACCACCCGCCTCGCCATCCGCCGAGGTGAGTTCGCGGATCTGCTGCTGAGTGCGGTTCAGTGCGGCCTGGTAGCGATTCTCTGCTGCGATACGCTCAGTTGCGGCCATCTGCCCGGACTGACCAAGGCGCTGATAATCGCTGCGCAGCGTGACTAGTTGCTCACGCAGCGCACGCAGGCGGTTGATGCCAAAGGTATCGAGAGCCCGAGTGACGGCGGCGTCAGCCTGACCCTTACCCATCGCCCCCACAAGCGTGGCCTGCAGGCGCTGCTGTTCTGTAGCCAGGTTGCGAACGTCCACGCCGGCGGCTTTAAGCTCGGCGCGCTGCTCGCGCACCTTGGCCTTTTGCCGATCGAACTCGCGCGTGGCACTGGCCAGCGTGCGTTGCGCCTGACTGTAGGCGCGGTCGAGATCGCGCACCGGCTGGCCGGCCTGCTCAATGGCACGCTTCAGTTCGTCAACGCGGCGCTTCGCATCGAAGTAGGCCGAGCTGGCTACCTTGGCGTTCTCGGCGGTCTTCTGCAGCGCATCAATCTGCCGCAGCGGCTTCTGGATGGCTTTTACCAGCTCCTGGTATTCCTTGCGGAACCCGCCCACTGCGCTGGTTGCTGCGGCCGTATCCGCCGTCAGCCTCAGCTCGACTTCAGACATGGGCTACTCCTTCAAGCAGCGCTTGAACAAGCGCCACGGGTAATTGAGAACGTTGGGGTGGCCGAGCCGGCACAGGGCAGCGATGCAGCCCTCAAGCTCGCTCAGGAACTCGCGCGGGCCGCACGCATGCGCCCCACTGCGGCGAAAAAATCCGGGTTCAGCTCCTTCGCCTTGGCCAGAATCTTGCGCAGCTCGCTGCCCGTCAGGCTGCTCAGCTTGGCCTTTTCGAGGTTGGCCATGACCGACAGGTCGCACAGGCGGCAGTCTTCAAACAGGTAGTTGTCCAACTGGTAGTGCACCAGGTCTTCCTCTGACGCCCCATCACCCGGCCATGGGTTACTCATGATCACCTGGCGCATCTGGGCAACCGTCAGCTCGGACACCACCACATCAAAGGCAGCATCACCCTTTCCGACTGTTACCACCGCCTTTCCAGATGCATCGCTCATGTGTTTCTCCAGGTAATAAAAAACCCGCCGTAGCGGGTTCATAGCAATTAAATTATCTACATAGCTTTAGCCAGGCTTTATCGAACTCTTCCGGCGCCATATCACTTTCTAAGACTGCCAGTCCCCCTCCAGAAGCCATGTACCTTTGGTATCCGGTATAGCCTCCAAACGAATTCTTTGAGTTGACCTCACCGCACGGGATGCCAGCTTTTGAGACAAACTCACCTTTGAATGTTGCTGATGCGGGGTCTTTCAATCGAGCCCTTACATTATCTTGAGCCACTTTCAATGTTTTGTATGTTTTAACAGGGTCTGGTTTTTTATTTGCAACGCTAACTTCTTCTCTTTGGTTTTTCACTGAGGGCGCTGGAGAGAAAAATTTAACAGCGCCAATCACCAATAAAACAGAAAACACAGCAAATATAGTTGTCCAAGTTCTGTTGGATGCTTTAATTGATTCAGGGGTTCCTATGTTCGCCGGTGCAACACCATCAGTATTACGCCGAGGACTAGCCTGGATTGCTGCCACAGCAGCATCTTTCTTCGCTTTTAGCTGTACAGCCTTTTCATAAAACGCCCCGCACTCAGGGCAGCGCAACGGATCACCAAAACTCGAAACAGGCGCCTCATGCTCGCAAACTGGGCACTTCATAGCCTTCTCCTATCCGTTATACGAACCCTGAACAGAGGTTACGCAACCCTGTTCAACGTAGAAAAAGGAAGAGCCGCCCTTGTTCCAGTGGTAGGCGTGCTGCCAGCCATTTACCCGAGTAGGCGCACCCCATGCTCTTGTGGCATCGGATGCCTTCATGCCGACGACTACCTGGTTACGAATGGTCATGGTCCTGATCTCTGTGCTGGAGAAATCCTTGCACGGGCCAGCTTCTATTTGCCGTAGCGCTCGATCATAGCGGCGATTGATCTCATCAGCCTTGCGGCTGCGCTCATTCACCTCCAGCCATTCATCGGATGGCGAGAAACTGCCGCCAATGCGGTTGTCTTTCACCGTCAGCTCTTCTGCTGAAGCTGAGCACGGGCGGTCAGAGAATATGGTTTTCCCGCTCTCCCCTGTGCACTTGTAAACGGTAGCGGCCTGCGCCTGTAGGCAGAGCATGCCTGCTGCGGCGCACAACAGATGCTTGAACATGTGGCATCCCTTCCAGTTGAAGAATGAAGGGAATGTAGCCCATCAGCGCCAGCACCGAAACCCGGCCATCCCTGGCCAGGCAGGATCAGGCCGCGGCCTTTTCCTTCTTGATGCGGAAGTATTTCGAGGTGCCAGCACCGACGCGGCTGTCGTCGCGCAGCACCTTGGCGGTGGCCTCGAACGCACCGAAGTCCTCGGTGTTGATCCAGTCCATGCTGGTGGCCAGGTTCAGGCGGCACATGAAGAATCGCGCCTCGACGCGTTTCTGGGTGCCGGCGGCGTTCTCGCCCTCGAACAGGAACTCGAAAGTTTTGCCGCTGTTGGTCAGCGCCTCGATCACGTCCACGGCTGCCGAACTGTAGTCGACGCTGACGTTGTACGGGGTGACGCCGGCCGCGATGATGGCCGCCTCCAGCGCGCCGCCCGGTACTACCTGGATGCCAGAGCCGGTCATGATCCAGTCGTCGTCCTCGTCGAACTCGATGTCGGGGTCCAGCTCGGCCGCACCGGGGCCAGTTACAGCAGTAACAGCCAGCGGCATATGGTCGAGTGCAATGGTGCCGTCGACGCCAGCGCGCTTCACTTCGTCGGTATGGGTGGCGGCTGCCACTTCGGTGGCGCTACCCCACACCAGAGCGGCCAGCACCCAGGTGAAGATCTCGCGGAAGTTGATGGTCAGGCTCACACCGGTCACGCGGTCGAGCGAGTCATACTCGCCGCCCTGCGGGGTGGTGGTGTCGTTGAGCGTTAGGGTGTTGGTCTCGGTGGCGTGCTGGATGGTCGACACCAGGCCGACCTTCTGGAACGGCAGGCCGCTGCCGTATTCACGCGCCTTGAGGTGACCACCGATCACCACGGTTTCTTTTTTGATGGTCATGGGTCACTTCTCCTCGGCGTTGGCGATGACTTCCAGGCCTTGCAGCCATTCGCGCTGACGCGCCGTCACCTTGATTTTGTCGCCCGGCTTGTGGTCTTTGCCGGCGTGGGTGTGGGGCTTGGCGAGGGTGACCTCGAACAGCTCCGGGCCTTTTTTCTGGGCGGCCGCATCCCCTGCCTGCACGGCAGTCGCTTTCTGGGTCATGGGGGTTACCTTTCGATGATGGTGTGCAGATGCACGGGGATAAGCACGCTGGCTGCGCGCTCGCCGTTACCGGGCGGGAACTGCTCGGGCGCGCCAACGGTGATGCCTTTGATGCCGGCGCGGAACGGCAGCCAGGTGGAGCTGGCACCCTCACCGGGCACCAGCGCCAGCAGCAGGTCGCGCTCCAGATCGTCGAGCGCGTCCTCGTACTCGTTCAGGTCGGCTTCTATGACGCCGACCACCGAGTAGCCGCTGTACTTGATCAGGCCGCCTGGCCCTGGCTTGGGTGGCAGATCCTTGCCTTTCTGGATGCAGATCAGCGGCAGGTTCTGCTTCTCGCTCTCCAGCACCTCGTTCAGCCACCCCGCTTTCACGTTGTGGCCGGCGTTGGTGCTGTAGCCGTTGGCGACGGTGACGCTCTGCAGGTGCTGCGCCAGCGCCTTGCGGCCGAGGCTGATGGGGTTCGGCTTCACGGCTTGACCTCCATACAGGCGGCGGTGGCCATGTGGCCGTCGTCCATGATCTTCTGCTCAACGATGAACCGGCGCCCGGCATGCACGAACACGCCACCACGGGTCACGTCCTGCAGTTGGGCCTTGCGCCAGGTGATGCCGGTGGCTTCGGTCGGCATCATCCCGTCCGGGCCGTTCTGCATCAGGTTTTCGTCGACCATCACCTCGACACACAGCACGGGCGGCAAGCCGCCCGGCGGCTGGTACTCAGCGTGGCCGTCCTTGAGGTGCGCAACCACACGCTGGTGCATGCGGTCACGCATGGCGGCCCAGCTCATGGCTTACGCCGTGACCGGGTGGCCCAGCGAGCCGTTGAGGCGCACGCGGCCGGTGGCAGACGGGTTGGCTGCAATAGCTGCAGCAACACCGACCAGGTAGTTACCAGTACCGGGCACGTTGGTCAGCAGGCCGCTGGCGGCGATCATGTAAATGGGCTGGCCGACCTCCCACGCTTGCGCGCTGGTTTTTGGCAGCTCATGCACACCATCGGTCATCAGCTCGACTTCCTGGCCGATGGCAGCATCGGTAGCGGCCACGCCGATCAGGCTGTTGACGCGCACCAGCTGGCCAGAGGTGATAACAGCGGCCGCGATGATGGCCATCATCTGGCCTTTGTGTACGAAAGTTTTCATGTCGGTTTCCTCGAATCAGGAGAGCAGAAACGACAAGGGCGCCCGATGGCGCCCTTTGTCGTGAGGTGTGGCGGTTACGCGCCGGCGTTTTTGTAGGCGCCGCGATAGTCGATCCAGCCGGCGCCGAACACCAGGCGGGCCTTGATCTCCATGCCGTCGACTTCGAAGCCCTCGCGGGTTTCGGTGAACACGCCCTGCTCACCTTCGAGGTAGGCGTACTCGAAGGTATCGACCACACCCGGCGCGGCGTAGAGGTACCACTGGTTGCCGGTGATACGCGCGTCGACGATCACGGTCAGCGAGGTGTTGCGGCTGTCGTTGATGTCGGCGTTCTTGGCCGGCACGTAGTTGGAGCTGGTGAACTGGAAGGCCTCCAGCTCCTTGTCCGGACCAACCACCAGGTACTGCGGGCCGAGGTTGAGGAAGTGGCCAGCCTTGGACTTCTGCTTGCGCATGGCGGCGCGGGCGGCGGCCAGGGTGGTGGTGTTGATGGCACCAGCACTGGCAGCCAGGTTGCCGTGGGCGGCATCGAACACCGCCACGTTGTCCACGAAGTTCGGGTTGCTGAGCAGCAGATCCCACACAACGTCGGACTCGGTCTGAGCAGCAGCAGCGCCCAGGGCCTGCGGGATGCGGGTGAGCGCAGCCAGGTCGTCGTTTACGATCGACTCCCAGGTGATGGCGATGATCTTGCCGTACTTCACCACGCGAATCGGCGCGCCTTCTTCGCCGAGGGTGCCGTACTTGTACTCGCCGCTCTCGTTCACCTTCTCAAGCGCGGTGATGTCGCCAAGGGCAACGCGGGTCACTTCGCGGAAGTCCGGCACGCTGGTCTGGCGGCCCAGCGGGCGCCAGGTCTGCGGGGCCAGCTCATAACCGGCGCGCAGCGTGCGGTTGACGGTGCTGCCCAGCAGCAGCGGGAAATCGCTGGTGGTGTGCATGCCGGCCGCGCGGAAGGCCTGACGGTCGCAGCCCAGGGCGGCGCGGGCGACTTCCTGCGGGGTCATGCCGCGCACGCTGCCGCCGACCATTTCCACGCTCTCGCGTGCCATGTCAATCAGGCGCATGCCACGGAACTCACGGGCGCCTTCCTCGAGCTTCACGCTCGGGTCGCAGCGGTGCAGCAGGGCATTGAGCATGCCGCCGCGCTTGGCCAGCACTACCGACTGGTCAACATTGCTGGTGACGGTAGGCTGGCTGTTGCGGGTTTCCGGTTGGTCGGACTTTTGGCCCTCGGCCAGCTTGTCGATCATCGCGGCGCTGGCATCGGCGACGGACACACCGCGCTCGACCAGATCATCGGCGAACTCTTCCGGCAGGCCGACCTTTTTGGCCATTTGGCGAATGGTCAGGCCGCGCTTGCGCTCAGCCTCCAGGGACTCACGGCGGATTTGATCCTCGGCCGCGCGCTTTTCTTCGTCGGTCATCACTGTTTCCTCTTGGGTGGTGGCCACGGCGGCCGGTTGCTCGGCAGGCTCAGCGGCCTGACGGGTTTCGAAAATGGTGGAGTAACGCTCGCCCTGGTACTCGGCGGGCGTCTTGGCGCTGCGTACCTTGCATCCGTCGTCAAAGCCGATCGGTACAAGCGACAGCTCGGTAGGCTCCCAGTCGGTGGCCCGGTAGATGGGGATGGTGTCCTCGCCGTCTTCGACGAGCACGTAGCGGTGCACGATGTAGCCCACGCTGATGTTGCGCAGGATGCCGTCGCGCACGTCGCGGAAGATCGGCTCGACGTCTTCGCGGGCACTGAAGCGGATAACCGCGCGGCCTTCTTCCCCGTCCAGCCAGGCTCGCTCGACAACGCCGATCACGTCGTCCAGATCCCACTGGCCGTGGGTGTTCAGGAACGGCGCGCCGTTGTTCAGGCGCTCCATGCGCAGTGCGGTTTCGGTGACTTCCAGCTCTTCCTGGTACTCACCGATGGACCAGCTCCAGCGCTTACCGCGCGCGCCGGTCGTCCAGGTGATTTCTACGGTACGGTCGTCGATGTTGACCGTGCCGGGGCGTACCGCTGCGCGAATGCTCTGCAGCGGGGTTTCAAGCGTTTGCGTCTGCATCGCTGTCATCGTTCGCGCTCTCGTTGTTGGCCGGCGCCGGATCGACGTCGGTGGATGGAATGACGGTTCCCTGCGGTCGGGCCTGGGTAAGACCGGCGCTGGATACCTTGCGGGGGTCGCAGTCGAACACCAGGCCGAGGTCGTCGAACACCTTGTTGCTGTCGGCGATGTCCTTGGCGTGGGCGGCTGGGTCGGTAATGCCCAGCTCGCGCAGGGCGTTTGGCCAGGTGATCAGGCCGGAGCGCAGGCGCGCTCTGACAGTCTCGGTTTCTGACTTCGGGTCGACCATCTCGCGGCGCGGCGGCACCCACTCGGCTTTCACTTCGGTCAGCACGGCGCCCGGCAGCAGGGCCTGGGCCTCCATAAACCATTGCCAGGCGCGCTCGCACATCTGCGGGATGATCATGCGCCACTGCCACACGTCCACCCGGCGGGCGAAGTGCAGCCAGCCCATGCGCCCGCTGGAAAAGTTCACGCCCTTAAGGTCGCCCGTGATCAGCTCGTAAGGCACGCCGAGGCCAACGGAGATGGCATGCAGCGCCTGCCAGCTGTAGGGCTGGTAGCCGTTGAAAGTCGGCGGCGCGGCGAAGCTGACGCTCTCGCCCATGGCCAGCTCCTGGATGATCCCAGGCTCCATACGCTCAACCAGTGGCGGTGTCTTGTTATTGCCGCTGGTGCCGTCCTTGGTGATGAAGGCAGCGAAGCAGGCGGCGATCTTCGCCTGCTCCATCACGGCATCTTCCATTTCGTCGAAGTTCTTCAGGCGCTGCATCACCGGGGCAAACCAGGTGTACCCGCGCGCCTGGCCGGCACGTTTGGGCAGGAATACGTGGATCACGTCTTCTGCCGGCACGCGGCGCGACTCGATGGAGCGCATGGTGGCGCTGGAGCCTGGATGCTCGTCGAACAGCCAGAAGGCCACGCGCTTGCCCAAGGCGTCGAACTCAATGCCCTGGATGATGACGTTGCTGCCCTGAGCGCCGCTCTTGGCGTCGTCGATGAAGTCCGGCTCGAGCACTTGCAGTTGCAGCGGCACAGCCAGGCCGTCGGTGCTGTAACGGCGGCGGCGGCGGATCAGGCATTCGCCCGACTCGGCAACGCACTCCATCACCTTGTGCTGCAGGCCGTAGAAGTTCTCCAGCCCGTCGGCATCGCACTGCAGGCTTTCGCCCCAGGCGTACCAGAGATCACCGAGGCGCTTGGCCTGGCGCTCCTTGTCGATCAGCGGGCGCGGGACGATGCCGGCGCCGACCACGTTGTCGGCAATACCGGTAATGGCGCGCTCGGCATAGGGGTTGTTGCGGCGCAGGTCGCGGGCACGGTTGCGCAGCACGGCCAGGGCTGAGCCGTTCTCGGTGTTGGCGTCAGCACCTGCTGCGCGCCAGCCTTGGTTACGGCGGCCGCCGGCGGCACCTTCGAAACGACGCTCCATAGCGGTGAGCATCAGGTCGGCGCGCTTTTTCTCCAGGCGAGCCATGGCGCGCTTCGCGGCATAGCCGGGAAACAGCGAGTCGATCACGCTCATGCTCAGTAGCCTTTGGTGAATGAGGTCAGGCGGCGGCCGCCGGCGTTGTCTGCGTTCAGGCCCAGTTCGTTTTCCATCAGCCGCAGGATCTGCAGCATCTCGGCAACCGAGCGGTAGGTGACGCTGCGGTCGGCGTAGCGCACCTGCAATTCGCCCCCGGCGATGGCGGCCTTCAGCGCCTGGTACTGCTCTTGGGTGTAGGCCATGGCTATCGCTTCCAGTACTTGGATTTCGCCCGTGGGCGTTCTTGGTTGTCTGCTGCTGCGTCGCCACCGGGGCGTGGTTCTGCGGCTAGCACATCGAGGTCTAGGCCGAAGCGCTGTTGGCTGATGCGCAGTGCCGCCAGGGCGCCGACGAAGCAGTCGAGCGCTTCGTTGCGCCGGCCTTGGTTGTCCCAGCGCAGCACACGCTTGCCTTGGGTGACTTTCGGCACCTTCACTTCGCTGACCAGTTGCCTGACTTCGCTCTCGTCGCACACGTCGTCATTGGCTGGCAGGTGCACCACGCCAGGCTGCGCTTCGCCGGTCTGCGACTTGGCAGTGTCCAGCGGCAGCTTGAGGCGGCTGTAGATCAGTTCCTTGGCGTTGTCGGTGCCGATCTCGGTCAGGTAGACCTTCGACTTGTTGCGCGTGCGCGGCATGTTGGCAATCGGCTTGCCGTACACGCTGGCGCCCTTGGTCGGGATGACCCAGAGCACGCCATGGCGCAGGCTCTCGCCATACACCTCATCGGTGTAGTGGCCGCCGGAGTCCCAGCCCCAGCGGTCGACGCGCATCACCAAGCCGTCGGCGCGGGTGAACTGCTTCTGCAGCTCTGCGCCAACCTTGCGGCGCAGCACTTCGCTGGCTGGGTCGCCCATCAGGATGAAGCGATAGACCAGCCAGGCTTCTTCGCCGGGGCCCCATGCCCAGACGCGCCCCTCGTAACGGTCGTCCTGGGTATCGATGAAGCCGGTGAGCACCACGGCGCGCTGCGGCACTTGGCCCGTCCATACCTCGCGACGGCCATAGAGCATGTCCCATTCGACCTTGTCCTGGGTCTCTTCCCACACCTCGCCCAGCGTGGTGTTGGTGAAGGTGATCAGCTTCTCGCGGTCGCCCCTGATCTTCAGGAACTCGGTGGCTATCTTGAGCCACGTCGACCATGTGCTGTAGATCGCCCAGCAGTAGAAGGCGATTGATCGCGGCGTGCGGATTGGCTCGCCTTCCGGGCTGAACCAGTCCATGGCATCGCGCGTCCAGATGCCGGTCACTTCGCAGATCCAGCGCCCTGACTTGGATGCCTCCACCATGTCCGGGTGGAAGAAACAGCTCTTGCAGTGCTCGCAGACGTACCAGGCCTTCACCGGTTCGCCGAGCTCGTCCTTGTCCCACTTCAGCCCGAAGTCACATTCCTTGCCGCCGAACTTGAGCGTTTGCTCACCACGGCAGTGCGGGCACTCGATGTGGAAGCGCAGGCGAATTGGCGACTCGCTGGCCGCCTTGCTCACTTGGCAGCTTCCTGCCTTCTTCGGCGTAGAGCCACGAATCGACTTGGGGTAAACCGCGCCGTCCAGGCGCTTGTCGCCCAGGGTGACCGGGTCGCCCTCGCCCTCTACGTCGGCGTCGAAGTTCGACAGCTCGTCGTAGATCACCTCATCAGCGGACTTCTCGCGGTAGTTGCGCGAGGCCTTGCCGCCGCGCACCCACAGCGTCTTGCGGTTGGCGAACACCTTCTGGTCGAGGGTGTTGTCACTGTGCTTGCGGCCAATCCACGGGGCCAGCTCGCGCACCACGGGCACGTCACGGATCAGGCCGTTGACGTGGCTTTTGCTGATGTCTTCGGCGTCTGGGTCGGTCGGCGACCACATCATGACGTTGCGGCGCTTGTGCTGGATCTTGTAGCCGATGTTGGCCAGCAGCAGCTTGGTGTAGCCGATCCGCGCCGACTTCACGAAGTTGACGACGGCGATCAGGTCGTTGCCCATCGCGTTCAGGATCGCTACCTGAAACGGGTCCGTCGTCCACTTGCCCTCGTTGTAGGAGGACTCGGACGACATGTAGAAATGTTTGTCTGCCCACTCCACCGCCGTCAGCGGTGGTTCCTTGTACATCCCCTGCAGGCCAAGCCTGACCGCCTTGCCGAGATCAGTGATCCATGGTTGCAAGGTACTCATCGAGGATTCCTGGTAGGTCGTCACCGAACTGCGCGGTGATGTTGCGGGCCATGGCTATCTCCCGCTCCAGGGTTTCCAGAATGCGTGGGTCGATCTCCGGATGCCGGCGGCTGACTGTCTTTCCTACGGTCTCCAGTTTCGAGCCGATCTGGGCGGCGATCTTGGCCAGCGCGAAGGTGGCAAATGGCACTGGCACCAGGATCTTGTCGTTGACCTGGTTCTTCTGCTCCTGGGCGTATGCCTGGGCAGTAGTGAGGCGAAGCTTCTGCTGAGTGAGCTTTGCTTCGGCCAGCGGATCGAGACCTTCTAGTTCCGATCCTGCGGGTTGTTGTTTGCGCGCAGCATGCTCGACGCGGTTCTGCACCACATCCTGCACACGGTAGAAGGCCTCTCGACCAACCCGCGCTACGGGCTCAACGCCCCATTTATCAAAGGCTTGCGGGGAAATGCCGAGCGACTTCGCCATCTCGGACTTGTTCAACCATCCCGGCTGCTTGGTTGTTTCGTTCTTAGCCATGACTAAACAACAACCAACCTCCGAAAAATGCCCATACATAGTGGAAGGGCGGGGCCCGAATTACCCTCGGGGCACCCCCACCCGGGAGGACCCAAAGCGCACCACCTTGGTGCATCAGCGGCGGCGGGTGCCGAGGGCACGGGCCAGCGCGACCTCGAACTGAATAGGCAACTGATCATCCGCTACACGCTCAGCCACACCGAAGAAGTCGAGGCGCTTGCTGTACGACGGCCCACGCACGAAAGCGAGGACTATGCGAATGTTGTTCCTGCTGCCCTTGCCATAGCCCACGCGCTCAGCAATGCCGATTGGTCGATTGCCTTTCTTGAGCAGGAAGTAGCGCCGATTGCCCTTACGCATGGAGCGGCGGCTATCGGTGGCGTTGGCGTTGTAGCCTTCCTCGGTGAACAGCTGAGCACCGGACAGGATCTTATTCAGTCGGCCCCGGCCGATGTTGCCGTACTGGTCCAGGTCCAGCTTGTCGCCTGGCACCACGTACTGCCCCGCGCCGAGCACGCCCTTACGGCGCAGCATCTTCTCGAAGCCCTTCTCGCTGCGGCCCCCGCCGTACACTTGCGGCGAGAGCCAGGTAGACGCTGCCCTACCCTTGCCCCACTGCCCCTCCTGGCCAACCAGATTACCGGCGCCATTGGTGCTGCGGCCGTCCTTGATCCACACCCGCGCCTCCATTCGATCCTTGGTGGCTGGCTGGATGAACAGGCTGTTGAGCGTTGCTCTGGTGGGCCGGTCGAATACCGTCTCCATCTCCTGGCGCACGCCCTTCTTCACCTCTTGTGCGGTACGGGTCAGGGCCATCGCGGCGGCGAAAGGCAGCTGCTCACGTTCCAGGCGGTCAAGGGTCTGCAGCCGTTCGCGCAGGCCCGAGAACGTCACCTTCACGCTCATGGCCGATGCTGCCGGCGCTCCTTGCCGTCCCAATGCCACTCATGCACGAAGATCTGCGGGTAGTGCGCCGCTGCGTACAGCGTCACCCCGAGGTGCAGCAGCACCTCCCAGATCGAAGGCTGCTTGCCGGCGTACAGCGACACCAGCATGCCGAATGCGCCGATCACCACCAGGTAGAAGGCCGAGCACACCAGCGGCTTATCCATGAAGAACACAGCGCGCAGGTAGTCCAGCGCCGCCAGCATGATCAGGATGCACAGCACGGCATCGAGGCCAATTAGAAGCGTTGCCATGTCAGGCACCTCGCAGGGCGAAGATCCGCTCGAGCGCAGCCTTCACTGCGGGAATCAGGTTCATCGCCAGCAGGCCGATGAGGAACGCCACGCCATACCGCGACTCGACGTCGCTGGGCAGGCCGAAGTAGGCGACCACGAACGGCGTGGTGAACACGGACGACGCGAACCCAGTCAGCACCGCCACGACTGCTTCCTTACGGGTCAGGCCTTTCAGGAAGCTCAGCGAGAGGATGGCGCCGACGAAGCCGGCAATCACCGCGCCATACTTCGCCAGCACGGCGCCGCTTGCGGTAGTCGGATCCACCATGTGCCTCTCCAGAATAAAAAAGCCCGCACTCGGCGGGCAGGGCGACGGGCTAGGGAAATCCGCCGCAGAGCAGAAACGAAAAAGCCCCGGCTTTAGGCCAGGGCTTTGGGTGAGGTTTCTCACAATGGCGAAACAGTGCCAATTTGCCCTTCAATTGTCAAGCAGCTTGTTCCTCTCGATCCTTGAGGCGATCTACGACCTCAGAAACCGGCGCAAGCGCTCGAGCATCCAGGCGGTCGACGTGATTGGCAATAGCCTCCCAAACGCCAGCCCAATCACGAGCCCAGTTATCAGGATGCATACGGATGCCAAGACGGTCCTCGACGAACGTGCACACCTCAATCGGAGATAGACCGGAGCGCCCAGCGACCATGCGCTTGTGCGATTGAAGAGCAGCCAAGGCCATCCAATACGCACGCTCCCTCTTCTTCTCGCTCAACGAATCAAGCCCCGACCCAAGCCACACAACGCCATGTGCAATGGAAAGATCATTGCCATTCGCGATAGGCGAGTACATGAAGTGCCCGAAGTGCTGCAATGTCTTGGGGAGGCTGTCGATTGCATGCATGACAAGGCCCGCGGCGAGCATGTGAGCGCAGCGCGCCTCCGTAAGACGCCGGCCTGAACGCGTCTCCTGAACACCCTTGGTGCGGGCTGGATACGCCTTGGCCACCTCTTTTCCGTGTTCGTTCTCCAGCATAACGACCACCTTGCCGTCACCGCCTCCGGTCTTCTTGCCTATCTTCGCCTGCTCCGCAGCAACAGCCATCACGGAATCTCGGTTCTCATGCATTGCATCGTGCCAAGCCTGGCGTGCGCTGATCAGTCTCATGATGCCTACCCCTCTGTGTTCAATCCCCGGTGAAGTGCGCCCCGCCGGCGCCCTTCCTGTTATTGCCTTGATAACCAGCCGCCGCGCCCTGCTCAGGCATCAGCCCTGCCTGTTGCAGAACGCGCTGCATCCGCCTGCGCTCATCGCCCGACATGGCCAGGCGCAGGCGCAGCTGCTCGACCAGCTCGGGATAGTCCAGCGCCTCCCCGTCCGGCTTCACGAAGCCCCCACCGTTGCACCCGGCGCACTCCATCAGATGGAAGATGCCCCGGATGCGGCCAGCGCCCCGGCACACCTCGCACCGCTCCAGCGGCATCAGGCGCGCCTTCAATGCTGCGCGCCTGGCTGAAACGGCGAGAGCGTCACCCGCACCGCCCCGCCCGGGTGAACCTCTCCGATCTGCACCTGACTGACGAACAGGCTGTCATCGATACCCAACGCATCGGCCAGGCCATCGCGGCCAGCCTTGAACGAGGCCAGCAGGTTGTCATCGTCACGGCGGCGCGCAGTTGGCGGCAGGAACTCGAGTTGCAGCAGAATGCGCCCAGCCGGAGCGACCAAACCCGCCTTCTTGGCGAACAGGAAGCACTGCATCCGGTAGGCCTTCGCCGCCTTGCTCTTCGCCGCCCAGTGCGGCCTGGCATTGGGACTGAGCGCCTGGGGAGGCCAGGGCAGAATCACCGCATTACCCATTCTTCACCCTCCCCACGTAGAAATACTGTTTTCGGCTGTAGCGCCCTCCATTACTGGCGCTACGCCCAAATGAAGAAGTGCAGGAACAGCCACTTTCGGCACAACATGCACGCCATGCGCACCCGCAAAACCGCACTCATCCAGCCGTGTGTGCCACCGCTCCAGCGCCTCGCGCCGACGCTCCATCGCATCGCGGGTCAGGTAGGTTTCCGTGGTCACGCCCAGGGCATGGTTGATCAGCAGCTCACCCACCATGTGGTCAACGCCGATATCCGCCAGGCTGGAGCGCATCAGCTTGCGCAGGTCGTGGCTCGTCCACTGGCGGCCGCTCACTTCACGCATCAACGCATGCCCGCTGGTGAGCGCCATGGCAGCCCCGCCACGCACTGGAAACAGCCACGCCGCCTTCATCCGTGCATCCGGCAGCGCCTGCCGATACTTGGCCAGCAGGCCGAGCACCTGCGCCGTCAGCGGCAACACATGCTCGCGGCGGCTCTTGGTGTTCGCCTCAGGGATCACCCACACCCGTTCATCCAGCGAGATATGCGCCCAGCGCGCCGCCAGCGTCTCGGCAATGCGCGTACCGTGCGCCAGCATCATCAGCGGCAGCATCCCCTTGGCCGGGTCACGGTTGAACACCTCCACCAGATGCTGCACCAGCGCCAGCAGGTCGACCCGCGACAGCGACGCCGGCTTCGGCCGCAGCTTGCCCTTGTAGAAGTCGCGGAACGTGGTGCCCGCCAGCGGGTTGCCCTCGATGCGCCCCTGCGTCTCAGCCATGCGGAACGCCTGGCGCAGCCCCTGCAACGCCTTCTGCACCGTGCGCGGCTTCAGCTCCTGGTGCATCGGGAACACCAACTTGTCATCCAGCAGCACCCGATCCAGCTTGCGCAGCGCCACCTTGCCCACGCGAGGGATCACATGCCGGCGCATAAGCGAGCCCATGCTGCCGCGATACTTCTCGCTGCGCGTCCGGTCGCCCTCGATGCGCGACAGCCACCACTCCACCACCTCGCCCACCGAGCGCATGCCTGCCTTCTTGCTCGCCACTACGCGCTCTCCCCTTCAAACTTCGCCACAGCAAGCCCGGCCATGTGATCAGTGATCGCCGCCACCACACCGTCACGGCCTGGGCGATACGCCATCGCCACCGACTCGCCGGGCGCCGTCACGGCGTAGACCTGCTGGTCATAAACCAGAAACTCCGCCACCGTGTACCCGCCATCGGTGATCCAGCAGCCAGGTGTCGGCTGCCCGTCGCGGTTCTTCTTCGGTGCCCAGCCGATGGTCATGGCTGGGGGTTATCAGCAATGGTGAAGTGCTTCGGCGCGCGGTCTGCATGTACGTCCTGCAGGCGCGGCACATGCTGCGTCAGGGCATTGATCAGCGCCCGGTGGCCACCCTGCACCTGCCGGTCATCCGCCAGCAGTCCCGCGGCCTCTGCGTCGACGATGATCGCCAGGCACGCCAGCGCATGCGCCAGGTGCGGCAGCCCGCTATCCGGGTCGGCCTCCTCACCCTCGAACCACGCAGCAAGGTGCCGGTTGGCGGCATCGAAGTAGATCGAGGCCCGCACGCCAGCCTTGCGCCAATTGGCCCGGCCATACTTAAGGGCACCATCCATCAGCCCCAGGCAGCCCATCGCCGTTGCAGTGGTCGGCCACAGATGCAGTGGCAACTTCTGGCTGCCAATCGCGTCCTTGGGGTTGGTTTCTTTCAACTCAGTCATAGCTCAGAGCCTATCGCCGGTAACGGGTATGTTCAGCTTCACGTCAATTGCACCCAGCAGCAGATCGCGCTGGCGTGTTAGCTCAGCCAACTGCAAGCGCAGCGCCTCGGCCTTGCTGTGCGCGCACAGGTAGCACTCCGGTACCGCACCGCCCGCCACCTCGTGCCAGTCATCGAATTGCTCGAAGCGCAGCCCGTGCTTGGTGCATTCCAGGGTCGACTTCCTACCCACGGTCACCCCCCATCCGCGCCCGAGCCTTCAACAGCTCGGCCCGCGCACCAATCCCGTTATCCTTGATGCCCTGCGCCTCACGCAGCTTCAGCGCCTGCTGCAGGCTGCGCTCCTCGGCCAGCTCGGCCAAGCTCTTGGCGCCATCGTGGCCGAGCCCCAGCGGCACCGAACCATTGAGCGGCTCACGCATCGCGGCGCGGCGCATCATCACGGCGAAGCTACGGTCGAACAGCTTGCGGCTGTGGGCGGTCGGCTCGTACATCAGCACGTCCAGGCCCACGTCGATGGCAGCGTGGTAAACCACCGGGTGGCTCCACTTGGCACCCTGCCGGGCTGCGGTGTGGGCGTTGCGGCAGGCCTCGGCGAAGGCGCGATCGACTGGCGGCACGCCAAGTGCCTCGGGCGTCGGCACGCACCAGGCCACAAAGCTGCCCGGCGACGGCACGAAGTCGCTCGGCTCAGCCCGTAGGCGTGCCAGGCCAACCTCGATCTGCCCTTCCCAGTCCGTGCAGCGCGCCTCGATCAACGCCGCCAGCCACTTGACCTTCGACGACTCCATCGCCTCTTTCGTCGGCCAGGCCTGACGCCAAGCCGGGCGAACGTCGCGGATCTCGCGGAACAGGCGGTTGATCACGCCTTCCACGGCGGTGCGCTGGTCATCCGTCAGGGCGGCGATCACCTCGGCCGCCTTGCGCGGCGGCGCCGACTTGCGCCCGCGCTCACCGGCCATAACGCCGCTGGCGACGGCTGCAACAGGTCTGGCAACAGGCTTGTGCGTGGGCTTGCTGGCAGGCTGGTTCATGGCTGCTCTCCCAGCCAGCCGGTGCTGGCAAAGTCGTCATCGGTCGGGGCGTTGTTGCGTGGTCGCAAGGCCGTCACCTTCCCGCCCTGCGCCGCCCCCCGCACCTGATCCTGCTTGGCCCAGGCGATCAACTTGGCGTGCCACTCGGCCGCCGTCAGCGCCAGCCCCTTGGCCTGGTGGTGGATCACGAACGCCCCCAGCGCATCAGCGCAAGCCTGCTGCGGCACCCCTGCACGGAATGCCAGGGCCTTGAGCCGATCAGGTTCTGGCTGCCACTCCAGCGTCATCGCAAACAGGGCATCGGGGTCGGCCGGCTTCGGGTCGCCATCGGGCTGCGAGTCGTCGCGCGCAGTGTGAGAGGGTTTTAGATCTTCTCTTCTCTTCTCTTCTCTAGCTCCGCTACCTGTCCGACTTTTGTCCGCATTCGATGCGGACACATTGCGCGAAGTGGCTTTACGCTGGGCTTCCTGGCACCGACGCTTTGCGGACGAACCGTTGTGCTCGCCGAACTTCACCACCTCAACACCGCCATCCACCTCGGCCAGCCAGCCGATCTGCACCAGGGCTGCACCGATACCCGCCACACCGGTTTTACGGTCAATGGCACGCAGCGTCAGGCCAGGCAGCAGACCATCCTCGGAATGCTCGTCTGCCATCGACCACAGCCAGTACAGCGCCCCCACCACCATCGCCTCGGGCTGATCCACCAGATCGCACAGGTGCGACACACGCGGGTCATCCCACAGATTGGTGCGCATCTTGATCCACTCACCGGCCATGGTTGCCACCCTCAGTACGCGCCACGTTTTCGCCCGCCGCAGAACGTGGCGCGACATTGATCTTCTGCGCCAGCACAGCCAGCCCTTTGGCGGTCACCCGCACCTGGCTCGCCAGCCGATCCGCGCCGTCATCCTCCCGACCGATCACCGACACCTTGTGATCCAGCAGCCCGGCAGCCAGGCGCGGCTGATACGCCAGCAGGCGCATGCTGCCCTCCCGGCGGTAAATCCACCGGTTCGCGCGCATCCACTCGATCAACCGGCAACGCTGGATGCCAAGGTGCTTGGCCGCATCCGTCAGGCACATCGAGCCGCCAGCCTCGGCGAGACGCGCCAGCGCCTCCACCTTCGGTGCCTGCTCGCTCACCACCACCTGCAGGCGGTTGTTCTGCTCGGCCAGGTCAGCCGCCAGGCGCAGCGCCTCGGGCAGGGTTTGCGGCAGGCGCTGCACCGTGCCCGCCTCCAGCGCCTGCCAGCGATCCACCAGCGCCGCGGTGAACTCAGGCGACAGCTGCGCCACCAGCACGATGCTGTCGCGCCGGCCGCGCTCGCCGCTGAACACATAAACCGCCACCGGCT
The DNA here is from genome assembly GCF_048068235.1 of Pseudomonas sp. NY15364. Taxonomy (NCBI): domain Bacteria; kingdom Pseudomonadati; phylum Pseudomonadota; class Gammaproteobacteria; order Pseudomonadales; family Pseudomonadaceae; genus Pseudomonas; species Pseudomonas sp. NY15364. The sequence goes on from NZ_JBLUPX010000040.1 coordinate 21,809, forward strand.
TGGTGGCCGTGGGGATTTCCTGCATTGCAGGGATTTCGATAACGCCCCGCGCAGCCAGGCGCTCAATGGCCACGCGCACGTTGTCGTGGCGTGAGCCGACCAGCTCGGCAATCTCCCGGCTGTTCATGGTGGGCGCCTTGCCCGTGGTCAGTAGTTGGTTCATACTTCGGTCACCTCAGTAGGTGTTGTTGAAGAAGCCGGGCCGCAATCCCGGCTTTTTTGTGCCCGTGAATCAGGCGGCCTGGACCGACACGCGCAACACCTCGAGCGATGCAGAGGCCTCGCCGATCGCACGCTTGATCTGCTGCTTCTCGTGCTGGCTCACGTGCCCGTCCTCCAGCGCCTCGACAACCGCCTTCGTCACGTCGGCAATCTCGTCGTGCATGTGCAGCACGGCGGACTGCAGCGCGGTCGACTTCACCGGCTCCTTCGCCACCAGCTCAAAGCCGAACTCATGCGCCAGCGCGGCCAAAATCCGCTTGTCCTGGCTGTGCAGCATGATCTGCAGCAGCTGCTCAACATTCAGGCGGTGCGTGTCATCGTTCGGGTTGCAACGGTTCAGCAGGTTCGTGTGGCTCATGCCCATGGCATGCGCCAACTGCTTCGGCCCAGCGTCCAGAACCGTCTCGTGAATGGCGCGGTGGATCTCTTCCATATCGGGAAACCTCTGCTCGTTTATCGTGGCGCCGGCTCTGTGGCGGCGTGATCATGGCGACCAAGGGAAAGGCCGCCGGGTGCGGTTCAGGCCGCTTCGGTCTTGTTCTGTTGCGAAGGGAAAGGCCGGACTTCTTCGGCGGTAAACGTGCCGTCGTCGTGCTCGGTTACGTAAACAGCGCGGCCAACGCTGAGCGCCTTGCTCAGCGAGCTTTGGCGCATGCCAATGAGCTTGGCAGCGGTCACTTGGCCCTTTTCCGCTGCAAAGTCACTGAGGGTCATTCGGCGCATGGTCGAGTACTCCGGTGTTCGATCTCGGCACAAGTATCGCCGGCGGCGTTGGTTTGGTCAACGCCGGCGGCGATGGATAAACTATCGCCGCAGGGAATACGCTAGGCAGATGAAAAAACGCGACCTTGAAGAGTGGGAACTGGCAGAGTGCATGGCGCTGAAAAAGGCCGTGGACGCCTATAACGCGGGTAAGCCAAGAGCTGAACGTTTGAGCCAGGGCAAGATCGCAGACGCGCTCGGCATGAACCAAGGATCGGTGAGCTCCTACCTGAACGGTGTAAACGCTCTGAACGCGCGCGTTGCTGGCATCGTTGCCGGCTTGATCAAAGTGCCGGTCGAAAGCTTCAGCCCACGACTCGCGAAAGAAATTGCCGAAATGGCAGCTCCTATCGTTGGCGGGGCCAAGCAAGAGTCAGCCGGGCAGGCAGCCTCCTCCGAACAAGCTGGCACTTATGGCGCTGCTGCCAAAGTAATGGAGATGCTGAGCAAGCACGGCAAGAGCCTCACCGAACAGGCCCAGCAGCGCCTACTGGATGCCGTCAGCGAAACCCTGACAGAGGTGAAGTCAGGCAACGTCATCCCCGGCAACTTCTCCCGAGCGGCTCGCCTACAGGATGGCGACATCCTCATCCCGCAATACGACGTACGCGCCTCGATGGGCCACGGCCAGGTGCCGGCCGACTACGTCGAGTTCGTGCGCAATGTGGTGGTCAATGGCTTGCAGCTCGAGAAGCTCGGCCTGGAGTACACCTCCCCCGCCAACCTCAGCATCATCACCGGCTGGGGCCAGTCCATGGCCGGCACCATCGACGACAAAGACCCGGTGATCGTCGACCGCGGCATCACCGAGTTCAACGGTGACGGCGTCTACGTGCTCACCTGGGACGGCATGCTCTACATCAAGCGCCTGCAGAAGGCAGACGCCGACCACTTCGACATGATCTCCGACAACGAGAAGCACAAGGATCGCGTGGTGCCCGTGGGCGACGTGACGATCCACGCGCGCGTGCTCTACGTTTGGAAGGGGCAGAAACTTTGAAATCCCGCACCCGCTGCCGGCACGCATACCACCAACGCCTGTCGAAATTGGATAGGTATAGTGATACTATATCGAGGACGATATAGTGTACGAACTGGTTGTGCATGACGACGCAACTCAGGATCTCCGCGAAATCCTGAGCCGTGACAAAGCCAGTGGCGTTAGGTTGACCGCGTTCATTCGCGAGCTAAGGGACAGCCAAGACCTGCTTGACAGGCTGTCTAGGATAGGCTTTGGCGGAAGACCTGCACGGCCCGTGCCGAGAGGCGCAACATTCAACGTAGGAATGTGGTCAGCAGCGCAGAACAAAGGCATGAACCTGTGGCGCGTCCGTAGCTTTGCGCCAGAAGCCCTGGGTTACAGGATCATTTATGCCTTTTGTCCCCCAGATCGATACACGATTCTAGCGATTGCAGAGAAAGCAGATGAAAACGATGAAAATGACACAAGATTCGACTACTCACTTAGCCATGACCGGTCGATACGCATTTTCAGAGCATACCAACAGCTATTTGACCTCTAGCGATGCTGGCGAGTCTATTCCTGCGCCGGCAGCTAAGATCTACAAGCTGGAGATATCCATACCGATTTCTAAGCTTGCGCAGTGCAATACCGACTTTGATTCCCTGCTGTCAGAAATTGAATCAGATCCAGAGAATGAAGCACTCTTAACTGAGTCAAATAAGTGGATTTCTGAAACTTTTCTAGGCGATGAACCACTAACGCTTCAGAAAGCTCGCCTTAACGCAGGATACTCGCAAGCTAATCTTGCCAAGCTAATGAATACAAGTCAGGCGCAGGTGTCGTTAATCGAGAGAGGCAAGTGCGATCCTCACTTCTCAACAATCTGCAAGCTCTGTGAGCTTTTAAAGATAACGCCCAATCAAATTCATGAAATGCTAACCAACGCACAAGGCTCGGGTGAACAAGCATGAACGAAAGATCAGCGTACGCGATCTATTGCGAAGACGCTAGAGAAGAGGTTCACGGCAAGGTATCTCTGATGGGTATCTATGCTGATTACGCTATTTTTAGCAAGTTTCCGGCGAACGTCAGCAAATTTGTTATTGTCGTATTTGCAAATACTAGCCGCTCGAACCCATTTAAAACCCTTAAGTTCCGAGCCAAGGCGGGAAATCATGTGCTTGGCGAAATGGATATCGACCAGAATAATATACAAGAAGATTTAGCGGCTAGCCCAGTTGACCTCGAAGACATACAAGTAAAGGTTCAGATGGTCTTTACGCCAATCAGCGTCAACAAGCCCTGCAAAGTCTACGTTGAAGTTATAACTGAAAGTGAGACATTAACGACACGCCCACTGATATTTGAAACCTCTGAGCGGAAAGACATCCCTATACCAGTGCTCAGAGAAGTTGAAGGTAAGCTCCCGGAAAATCTTGCCTGAGACAGGCCGGCATATCTCCTAGACGAGATTTTTTTTGGGGATCTGATCGAGAACGGGGCGTGCACGTTACTGTCGCGACGCCGCCCCGGTAAATTCCCTTCCTTCAAAATGGCGCTCCCGCCTCCGCCACCTCAACCCGCATCAAATCCCCCTCCTCTTCCTCGATCCGCGCATCGGCATCCGTAGCCGCGTCCCAGCTGACCGTCACCGTACCGTCCTCGTGGCGCTCCAGGCTCAGCCCGTCAGTCTCCTGCAGCAGCTCCAGAATCGCCTGCCAGGCGTAGTCCGGGTCTGTATCCAACTGGAAGATGGTCACCCGCCGGTTTAGCTGTGCAGTAGGCGCCTGAATCATCGCGGAAACCCGCAAGCCCAGGCGATCAATCGCATTCATCGGTGCGTTCTGTTCGGTTTTCGGCATCGGTCTACGCCTCTCCTTTTGCTGTATATCCATACAGTAAACGAGCAAACCGCTAGCCGCAACAGCCTGATCTTTTCTTGCGCGCCAAATAAAATATATCGCCGCAGGCGTTGACTTATTCAACGCCGGCGGCGATATTTATTCCATCGCCGCCGGAAACGACGGCCAGGCCGCAAGGCCACACAGCGCTGGTGAAGACGCCAGCTAGCCCGGACAGCGCGAAAGCTGACCCCGGCCCCGCGAGGGATCGACCGGCTCTGGAAGACAGAGATTGTTCTTTATGGAAAGCATCACTGAAGCCGGTTCGATGAGCCGGCTTTGGGATGACAACCATAGAAGGGAATCACGATGGCTCAGTTCAACATCGACGCACACCTGAGCGATGGCAAAAGCCTGCAGTGGCTGGCCATCGCAGATGAAGGCGAGAGCCTGCAATCGGTAGCCGATCAGGTGAAGCGCGCAGCCAGCAAGAAGTTCGGCCCTGCCGTTTTGCTCAAGCGCTGGGGCGTGATGCGAGCCAGCAACGGCTGCATCACGGTTCGCATGCACTCATAGGCTGGCGTTTGATCCCCAGCACCACCCGCTAAGCGTTGGGCGAACCCGGCGGGCGGGTGGTGCCCGTGCCGCTTCGGCATGCCACTGCGTTAGCGCCGGTCAATCTCAGCCGGCAGATCAGGCGCGCCAACGCCCGGATCAAAGCGCGCACCGGTGAATAAAGCGGTAGCCAGGGTGGCCGGTGAATGCCGGCAGTCCCAGCAAGCGGCGGGCCTCGCCGTGGGCGACAGAGAGGCCACCCCCCTACATCAACATCCACCACAGGTGCCCACCATGAACGCACTCACCAAAGCCCGCGAATCCATCGCCGAGCTGCTCGACGCCATGCGCCACACCAGCCAGGCCCGCATGGCCGCCCAGCAGCGCCAGCGCCAGCCAGTACCCGCCCCGCGTGCCACCCACCTGGTGTGCAGCGGCAACGCCATGATCCGCGTGGTAGACGTCGACACCGGCCGCGTGCTCGGCTTCCGCCGCACCGTGCGAGAAGCGCGCTGGCTGGCCTCTGCCCTCGAGCGTGGCCTCCACCTGCAACACTGAGGGCGCCAGCATGCTCCAGAACCCGCACTACAGCAGCCATGCCGAACAACAGGCAGCCCTGGGCTGCGCCGCCAACCTCGACCCCATCAAACACCCACGCCGCTACGCCAAGCAGCAGGCGCGGGAGAAGTTTAGGCCAACCAAACGCTGCCCCCAGCCCGCGAGCGACGAGCGCACCCCGGAGCTGCTCGAAAAAGCCAGGGCCGTGACCCACCTCGGCATCGTAGAGGCCGCCCGCGCACTCGGCGTCAGCCGCGGCGTACTCAACCGCCTGCGCGATGACTACGGCCTGGACTTCTCCCAGCCTGCAGGGCGCAGCGGGGCAAGCCGCGTCAAAGCCCTGGCCGGCGCCAACAAGACCATGAAGGAACTCGCCGAAGCGGCGGGCCTTACCTACAACCACACCTACAAGCTCTGCAAGCTGCACGGCATCGAACCCGGAGTGCCCTATGGCCAAGACGCAGAAGGATCGTGACGAAGCCACGGCCCAGCGGCGCAAGGCCGCCGGCGAAGAGGAACTGCGCCACCGCGTGCGCCCGGGCATCCTCGCCATCCTCACCGAGCTGATGGAATGGGGCGCACACACCGAGCGCACCGAATGCCTGCAAACGCTGCTGCTCAACGTCCACGCCCTGGGCCGCGACCAGGCCGCCGCCCTGCTCCAACCACCGCGCCACGAAATCCAGCTATCGGAAAGCGTGGCGCGCCAGCTCTACCAGCAAGGCGCCGAACAAGCCGGGCGCCTCGATCGGCAAGAGCAGTAACCCACCACCCACCACACCGGCCGCAGCAGCGGCACGGGATCGTTCGTTCTGGAGAAAGCCATGCAAGCCACCCTTTATGCCGGCCTTCGCAACCCGGCGCGTGACATGGAAATCTTTCAAGCCGTTGCCGCCAAGACCATCTCCGAAGTGGCGGCCGACTTCGAGCTGGCCCCCAGCACCGTGCGCGCCGCCTGCAAGCGCATCGAGGACTTGGCCGTCTTCGACCTCAAGCTAACAGGGGGGGGGTAAGCAGCTTGTCGTTGGGCCTGTTGCCGCCAAGTCGTTCCGGCGCGCCGCGCTGGCCGCCTACCGCCATTTCTGCGGCACTTTCCGCAACCTGGAGCTGAACACCTGGGCGGTTACGGACGGTGAATCGACCATCTCAATCACCGAGCTGCGCGACCTCGACAGCGGCCACGCATCGGTAACCACCGACGACAAGCCATGACCAAAGCCTGCTGGTACGTCTGCCTGCCCTGCGGGAAGCGCTTCCCGATGGTCGGCAGCAAATGCAACCACGACGAAGCACTGGCCCATGCACTGGGCATCTGGCCCCACTGCTGGGTGGAGTGAAAGCCCCGCGTAGCAAAGGGAAAAGTGCTTTGTTTCAATGCCTGGAGAAAGCAATGCGCCGCCCAAGCATTCGCGAGAACAACGAACTGCTCAACGCCTTCGACTACGACAAGCACTACCGCGACACCGAGGCCAGGCTAAAGCTGGAAGAACCAGAGCTATGGGCCTATGTCATGCAGGTGCGCGGGCCGGAGGGAGAGCAACCCATCACCCACCTGCCCCGCCCCGGCGACACCATCCGCGACAACACCAGCGGCCAGCAGCTGCGAGTGGTGCGGGTCTATGAGGCCTGGGGGTCAATCAGCATCGAGGCGAAAACGCTCGACCGCAATGCCACCAGCTACTTCAATGGCTATCGCCTTGAGGGTGGCCGCCTGCTGGGCGCCAAGTACACCCCAGGCATGGCTGGGCACAACATCTACAACCAAGGCCAGTGCGAGCTATTCATCCTCAAGCGCGCCTATCAGGTGATGCCGCACGGCCGCAGGGCGGTGATGCAGGCCATGCCTGACCTGTTCGCCTAATCAGCCACCCTGCCCGGCCGCCATCCTTGCCCGATGCGCGGCCGGAGCTACTCCGCTCATTTCAAAGGGCTCTTCCAATGACCCGCCGCAAACCCCACAACATGCGCGCCCGCATGGAGCGCGCAGCGGGCGCACTGTTGCGCCAGCACCATGCATGCATCGTCGACGCCAGCGTGCCCGAGGTGCAGGTCATGCTCAACTACAAGAACCTGCGCCAGATCCTATCCAATAAGGTGGCCAACGCCCTGTGCGACTTACCCCACCACTGGACGGTCTACATCTCGGCCATCTGCCAGAGCGGCAATGAGCGCTGGGCGAAGTCGGTCGAGTACGAACTGGCTGGCATCCACGTCATCACCAAGCTGCCCGACCTATTCGAGCAGCCGGTGCAAGACATCATCGCCACCTGCAACCCCAGCCACGTCATCGGCCACGCCTGGATAGCCGTACCCGACAGCATCGTCATCGATGCGAGGGACGCTCACCGCATCTACGAGCGCGTCAGCGCCTGGGGCATACCGCAACAGGCCAGCGCCTGACGCTCGGGCGCGCTGGTGGCGCCGGAACCCTACCCCACAACCCACCTTTCACGCCAATGGCGAGGGAGAAGTCATGCCCACTGAAAACACCGGCAACGCAGATTTCCTACGCGACGTGGCCACCCACGAACTGAAGATCATCCGCCAGGAGCAGCAGCCAGCCATGATCCCGCGCCCTACCGTAACGCAGGAGATGAAGATCGAAGCCGCACGACTGCTGGCGGCAGCTGTCGGCTGGCCGGCTGACTATGCCGAAGATATCGCCAACCAGTTCAACGGCAACATGGACGGCTACGAGTTGGCCAAGGAGCTGGAGCGCTGGTGTAGCTGGGATGTTCCTCGCGACATGATGGAGGAGCTGGACGACATGCAATACCAGGTCGACAAGCTCCTGGCTGCTGCTGAGCGCAAATGGTTCGAAGAGAACGACATCCAGCCACCCCACCCAATCGGTACCCGCATCCGCGATCGGCGCTGGAAGGATGGCGAGGTCGGCTGCATTGACGGCATCTACGAGCACGGTGTCGCCAAGTACCTGATGAAGCCGGACGGACAGGACGACGAAGCTACAGGCAACCGGAGGCTGATCATCAAGTTCGAAGACGCGGAGCTTGTTGCCTGATGCCGAACCACTACCCCAAGGCAGGCCGCTGCCGTGGCTGCGCCAAACTGCACGACGACTGCAGCGCCCTTCCCTTCGAAACCATGCCAGTGCATCGCCGCGACGGCCAAGACGTTGCGGTGATCTGCACGGAGTTTCGCCAGATCAACCACGGCGCCAGCCTGCGGGCGGTGCCAAGGAGCAAACCATGACGCCGAACCGACAGCAGCGCCGCTTGCTGGAAAAGGAAAACGCCAAACAGCCTCGCACGCTCCAGCCGGTTCCGCGTAGCGAGTGGCCAGATCACCCGCGCCAGCCGAAGGAAGTCTGGCGCTCACGTGACTATCTGGTGCAGGTCTACGCCGAGCCATCCGGCATGGAGCGCCTGAGCATCAGCAGCACCAGCCTGCAGGGCGAGCGTTGGGCGGACGGCCTGAGCTGGGAAGACCTGATGGCGCTCAAACGCCAGTGCGGCCGAGGCGACCGCGACGCCCTGGAGGTCTACCCGGCGGACAAGGACGTGGTGAACGTGGCCAACATGCGTCACCTATGGCTGCCGACTGAGCCGGTGGCATTCGCATGGAGGCGTTCGTGATCCCGCCCCAACCCATATGCCGCGACACCCGCAAGCCCTACCCCTGCGGCTGCTCACGGTGTAACCCGAACTGACATGAGCGCCGCCCGGCGCAGATATGGAGCTAAGCCAATGAAAGAAGAGTTCACCGCCATCGACATGGCCACGGCTGCGGCCGATGGTTTTCGGGCTGGGCAAAGGGCCGCGAATGCCGAACTGGCTGCCCAACTCAGTCGGCCAAAAGCCATGACACAACAATGCGTGAACTGCCCAGGCGCCGAAGATCACAGCACAGCTCAGTGCCCGCTGGTGAGTGAGCAGAGCAAGATTGATGCGGAGCGGGCGGCGTTTGAGTTTGCCGCAAATCAAAAATTCTATGGCGGCTTGGCCGCAGTAGGCGATACGTGGAGCGAGGATCGAGGCATGTACGTCGATCCCGCGCACCACATGGCGTGGTGGGCTTGGCAGCAGCGCACCAGCCTGCCGGTGGGTGTGCCGGATGGCTACAGATGGCATCTGGTGCCGAAGGAAGACACTGACGCCTTCAACGCCGCATGCTCTGCGGCGAATGACGCGCACCTTGGCGGTGTTGGCCCTTGCGGTGTCTTCATCGCTGGGTATCGCGCCATGCTCGCCGCCGCACCTGCCGCCCCAACCGTCAAGGCTGAGCAGGTGCAGATCGACCCGTCGCATCGTGCACTGATCAAGAACGCCGCAGGACTGCTGCGCATCCGCCGACCTGTTGCCCCTGACGTTGAGCGCGTAGCCGCCGATCTTGAGCTGATGCTGGCTGGTCACGCTATTCCAGCAGAGAAGCCATCACGTGAGTGGCTGGAGGTTGCAGAGCTAGCTGATCAAGCCCCCTCCCTGCCGGCTGCTGGATCGGCTGTGGAAGAGGTGGAGGCGGTTGCGTGGCAGGATGCCGATAATCCCATGTACACCACCGCCGAGCGGCGCGTGATGTTGGA
>NZ_JBLUPX010000041.1:0-28746 GCF_048068235.1 Pseudomonas sp. NY15364
CCGCATGATCGAGCTGCTGACCTGAGCGCTGCACTTTGCATCATTGCACCAGTAAAAACACAAACGCCCCGAATCAATCGAGGCGTTTGTATTGAACCGGTTCAGTTCAGAGCGTTTTCACACAGTCTGCTTGTGGCCGGGTTTTTTCGTTTTTGGCTTGCGCATCCGGCGTGCAGGACGAAACACCGCAGGCGCTCGCAATACCTTATAACCGATGGCAAACCCACGATCTTCGCCGTGTATTTGCCAGCTCATCGGATCGATGACGAGCAGCGCCACACAGAAGCGCAGCAGTGACAGGCAGACAATCCGACCAAAGGCGCTCAAGTCCGCGGTAATTTCTACGACACAGCGGTCGGCCGACGTCGTAACACCAATTCGCGACCCGGCGTGCCGCTTGTGGATAAATAGTGCCGACAGACATGATGGCCCTTTGACGGCCAGGCCTAGATTGCCAATACTCTCGTCTGACTGACGCTGTAAGCATCGACACAAGGAATTGCCTTTGAAGCTGGAATTGAAGAACAGCTTGTCACTCAAGTTGCTCCGCGTGGTGCTGTTATCAGCACTCGTAGTCGGGGTGGTTTTGAGTTGCGCGCAGATTGTCTTCGACGCCTACAAGACCCGTCAGGCCGTGGCCAATGACGCCCATCGCATTCTCGGCATGTTCCGCGACCCTTCGACTCAGGCGGTGTACAGCCTGGATCGGGAAATGGGCATGCAGGTGATCGAGGGGCTGTTCCAGCACGAGTCGGTGCGCTATGCGTCCATTGGTCACCCCAACGAGCCGATGCTCGCAGAACGTTCGCGTGATCTGGCGCAAATACCCACGCGCTGGCTGACGGACCCGATCCTCGGTCAGGAACAGCTATTCTCGACCAAACTGGTCGGCCGCGGCCCCTACAGCGAGTATTACGGTGACCTCAACATCACCCTCGATACGGCGCCTTACGGTGAAAGTTTCGTCACCAACTCGGTGATCATCTTCATCTCAGGGGTGCTGCGCGCCATGGCCATGGGCCTGGTGCTTTATCTGGTTTATCACTGGCTGCTGACCAAACCGCTGTCGAAGATCATCGAGCACCTCACCAACATCAATCCCGACCGCCCCAGCGAACACAAGCTGCCCATGCTCAAGGGCAACGAGAAGAACGAGCTGGGCTTGTGGATCAACACCGCCAACCAGTTGCTGGCCTCCATCGAGCGCAATACCCACCTGCGCCGTGAAGCCGAGAACAGCCTGCTGCGCATGGCTCAGTACGACTTCCTCACAGGTCTGCCCAATCGCCAGCAACTGCAACAGCAACTCGACCAGATTCTCGAAGATGCCGGCCGCCTGCAGCGCCGCGTAGCCGTACTCTGCGTCGGCCTGGATGATTTCAAGGGTATCAACGAACAATTCAGTTACCAGAGCGGCGACCAGTTGCTACTCGCACTGTCCGACCGCCTGCGCAGCCATAGCGGCCGTCTCGGCGCTCTGGCCCGCCTGGGCGGCGACCAGTTCGCCCTGGTTCAAGCCGATATAGAACAACCCTACGAAGCTGCCGAGCTGGCGCAGAGCGTACTCGACGACCTGGAGCTGCCCTTCCTGCTCGATCAGCACGAAGTACGCCTGCGCGCCACCATCGGCATCACCCTGTTCCCGGAAGACGGCGATAGCACTGAAAAGCTGCTGCAGAAAGCCGAGCAGACCATGACTCTGGCCAAGAGTCGTTCGCGCAATCGCTACCAGTTCTACATCGCCAGCGTCGACAGCGAGATGCGTCGCCGTCGTGAGCTGGAAAAGGATCTGCGCGATGCTCTGGCGCAGAACCAGTTGCACCTGGTCTACCAGCCCCAGATAGACTATCGCGACCACCGCGTTGTCGGCGTCGAGGCACTGCTGCGCTGGCAGCACCCGCAGCATGGCTTCGTCGCACCGGACCTGTTCATCCCGCTGGCCGAACAGAACGGCACCATCATTCCCATTGGTGAATGGATTCTCGACCAGACCTGCCGCCAGCTGCGCGAATGGCATGACCAGGGCTTCAGCGATCTACGCATGGCCATCAATCTGTCCACCGTGCAGTTGCACCACGCCGAGCTGCCGCGCGTGGTCAACAATCTGATGCAGGTCTATCGCCTGCCGCCCAAAAGCCTGGAGCTGGAAGTCACCGAGACCGGCCTGATGGAAGACATCAGCACCGCCGCCCAGCACCTGCTCAGCCTGCGCCGCTCCGGCGCGCTGATCGCCATCGACGACTTCGGTACCGGCTACTCCTCGCTGAGCTATCTGAAGAGCCTGCCGCTGGACAAGATCAAGATCGACAAGAGCTTCGTGCAGGATCTGCTCGAAGACGAAGATGACGCCACCATCGTTCGCGCCATCATTCAGCTGGGCAAGAGCCTGGGCATGCAAGTCATCGCCGAAGGCGTGGAAACCGCCGAGCAGGAGGCCTACATCATCGCCCAGGGCTGCCATGAGGGTCAGGGCTACCTGTACAGCAAGCCGCTGCTAGCGCGCGATTTGACGCTGTTCCTCAAGCAGTCACGACGCCTGAGCTCAGCCGCGACGCTCTAAAGTCAGCCACAAAAAACGCCGCGATTCGTCGCGGCGTTTTTGTTCGAGCCCGCAAACCCGGCTTACCAATTCTGCACACCGAGTAACCAGGCTGTGGCCAACGCACCTGCCAGGCACAGCACGGCGCCACCGGCGGCTTGCCAATAGAATCTGCGAGCCAGTTCGTCCTCACCGCTGTTGGAGAGAATGAACGGCTGCCGTTCGCCGGGCTTGGCCATATGATGCCGCGCCGGCTCGGATGCCTTTTGCCGATGGCGATCCTCTGCCTCCAGCTGCGCCGCCAGTCGCACGCGATTCCATTCCTGCTCGTCGAGTTCGCCGTTGCCGTCGCTGTCAAAACGCCGCAGCAGGCCGACGTAATCGCCCTTCCACTCACGGATCACTTCGCCCTGAGCGGCCTGCCTGTCGAATCCCTGCTGCGCAGCGCCACGGGTGCGAAAATCGCCGATGGCATACAGTGGCTGGCCAACGTGAAAGCGTTCTTCGCTGTAGCGATAGCGCTGGCCACTGGTGAGAAAACCGAACAATCCGCTCTTGGCCGGGCCCAGCGGATGCCGCAGGTTGCCCTCCCAGACGTCACACACCGCCGCATGAATCTCGGCGCCACGTGGGTCGATCAGGCATTCGCCGGTGCCATCGACCAGGCGTAGCCAGGCATCGCTGGCCCCACTCTCGATCACCCGCCAGCTGCGCTTTTTGCCGCTGGAACGATATTCCTCGATACGAAAGCGCCACCACAGGCAGGGTTTGCCAGTCAGCGGCCCGCGCAACTGCATGTCCGGCAACGCTTCGAGCACACCATAGAGTTCGACGTAACCCTGCGCCGCCGAGCGAATCTTCGAGGTAGGAGTGTCCAGAAGATGGCGCGCCTGCGACCAACCCCGCAGGCACCACCAGGCGCCGCCCAGGCAGGCACCTAGAGTGAATGTGAGCGTAAAGAAGAAGCCGAAGGGGTCGACCTGCATCATCGGCAGGTTCTCAGTTGAACAGTGATTTCATGTCCACATCGGCTTTCTCCGCCTCGCTGAACACCAGCAACTCGGCAGCCTGGAAGTTGAACATGCGCGCGATGAGTACATCGGGAAACTGCTCGATGCGCACGTTGTTGAGGTTGACCGCCTCGTTGTACAGCTCGCGGCGGTCGGCGATGCCGTTTTCCAGGCCGCTGATGCGCTGCTGCAGGTGCTGGAAGCTGTCGTTGGCCTTCAGCTCAGGGTAGTTCTCGGCAAGCGCGAAGAGCTGGCCGAGGCCCGCGCGCAAACCACTCTCGGCCTTGCCCAGAGCGCCGACGTCATGTTGTTCGCGAGCACTGGCCACGGCGCTACGCGCTGCAATCACCCGCTCCAGAGTCGAGCCTTCGTACTGCATGTACTGCTTGCAGGTTTCCACCAGTTTGGGCAGCTCGTCATGCCGTTGCTTGAGCAGCACGTCGATGTTCGACCAGGCCTTGCTCACGCCATGCTTGAGGCGCACCAGCCCGTTGTACAGCGACACCGCGTAGGCGCCGAGCAAGACAAGGACAACGATGATGATCACGGCGGTCAGGCTCATGCAGTTTTCTCCATGCAGAACTGCGAATCGGGTGCTGGCATTCTAACGGCAACGAGGTGGCTCGATAGCGATATCCCGCACAACGACAAATAATGGCCTTTACACATAATGCGAAACATTTGCATTATGTTGCAGTTTTTCAGGTACTACTGAGTACCGTCCACATTTCGTACATGCAAAGGACCCCGCCATGATTCGTATGCCTCTGGCCTCCGCCAGCCTGCTGGCCATCGCCATTTCCCTCGCTGGCTGCGGCGAAGACAAAGCCCCCGCGACCCAGGCAGCTGCTCCTGCTGCAGCCACCGAGAGCACGGCGCCAGCCACTGCGGCGAAGGTCGACGAAGCAGCGGCGAAGGCCGTGGTCAATCATTACGCCGATCTCGCCCTGGCCGTGTTCAGTGACGCAGCGAGCACCGGCAAGGCCCTGCAGACTGCCATCGATGCATTGCTGGCCGACCCCAGCGAAGCGACTCTGAAAGCTGCGCGCGAAGCTTGGTTGGCAGCACGCGTGCCGTACATGCAGACCGAAGTGTTCCGTTTCGGTAACCCGGTGGTCGACGAATGGGAAGGTCAGCTCAACGCCTGGCCGCTGGACGAAGGCCTGATCGACTACGTGGCCGACGACTACCAGCACGCTCTGGGCAACCCGGGCGCGCAAGCCAATATCATCGCCAACACCGAGATCCAGGTTGGTGAAGACAAGATCGACGTCAGCGAAATCACTGGCGAGCTACTGGCCAGCCTGAACGAGCTGGGTGGCTCCGAGGCCAACGTCGCCACCGGCTACCACGCCATCGAATTCCTGCTCTGGGGCCAGGACCTCAATGGCACCGAACCAGGTGCTGGCGAGCGTCCCTACACCGACTACTTGATAGGTGAAGGCGCTACCGGTGGCCACAACGAACGCCGCCGCACTTACCTGAAAGCCGCCACCGACCTGCTGGTCAGCGACCTGAACGACATGGTCGAGCAGTGGAAGGACGGCGTAGAAGGCAACTATCGTAGCGAACTGGTCGCCGATTCGGCCGACAACGGTCTGCGCAAGATGCTGTTCGGCATGGGCAGCCTGTCCCTCGGCGAACTGGCAGGCGAACGCATGAAGGTCGCACTGGAGGCCAACTCCACCGAAGACGAGCATGACTGCTTCAGCGACAACACCCACAACTCGCACTTCTACAACGGCAAAGGCATTCGCAACGTTTACCTGGGCGAATACAAGAAAGCCGACGGCACCACCCTGACCGGCCCGAGCCTGTCCGAACTGGTGGCCAAGGCCGACGCCCAGGCCGATGCCACGCTCAAGGCCGACCTGCAGGAAACCGAAGCCAAGCTGCAAGCGCTGGTCGACAGTGCCGAGAAGAACAACGTGCACTTCGATCAGTTGATCGCGGAAGGCAACGCCGAAGGTCAGCAACTGGTACGTGACGCCATCGCCGCCCTGGTCAAGCAGACCGGTGCCATCGAGCAGGCTGCCGGCAAGCTGGGCATCAGCGACCTGAACCCGGACACCGCCGATCACGAGTTCTGATCGACATAGCGGGCTGAAAGAGCCGGCGCCTCCGTAAGGAGCGCCGGTTTTTTTTGGCTCTTCGCATAGTTTGGTGAAGGTACGGATTGACACCGTACTGGCAATTAGATGTTAGCTGCCGGTGCTGGCACTATCCGTTAGCGCGTCGTCTGATCTGAAGGGTTTCGCCCCTTGCGGGCGAGTTACCTGATTCGCTGCGCTTCGTAGCTCTTGCTTGCCCAAGAGAAAATAACCAAAGAGAAGGGCACCCCGACATCCGAGCTAGGCGCCCCCGCCCTGCTACGCCGGGGTTCCCTCGTTCCATCACCACTCCAGGGGCACGACCGGATGCGGCCCACTGACGAAGGGCCATCCCTGGCCCATCGCAGCTCTCGCGACATCCATGTCGCTCAACCCCTTCCATGGTGATTCCACTCGGCCTCCTGAAGGGGACTTGGGCGTCGTCTGTACCATCGCAGTTGAAGAGCAAAAGCCAAACGCTACCGACTTTGATCTTCCGGAGATTTCGCAAGCTCGCGGTCCGGTCCCCTTCAGGAGGCCGAGCAGAGGTGTTGCGTAGGGGAGCGAGCCGCATGGATGCGGCGAGAGGCTTAAAGGGCCATGGATGGCCCTTGTAAGCCGGCCCCCGGAGCTGCACCGGCGCGAGGGAAGTTTCGCGTAGCGAAACCCGGAAGTCGGGGTGCCCTTCTTTGGCACACCTTTCTTGGGCAAGCAAGAAAGGTGTGGCGCCCGTAAGGGGCGCAACCCAAACGTTCAGCAGACGCGGTAATGGATGGTGCCAAGTCAGTAAGCGATACGCACACAAACTTGCCAGTCCGGTGTCGGGCGCATCCTCCCCGCGAAAATGCGAAGAACCTTTTTTATTCCTGCTGTCAGCTTCGTGCCACCGCGCTGCGATATTCACCTGGGCTCACGCCATAAACCTGCTTGAACTGCCGCGACAAGTGGCTCTGATCGGCGAAGCCCAACTGCATCGCCACCGCGACGGTCGTGCAACCCGTCTTGAGCAATGCCCGCGCCTGTTCGAGGCGACGCTGTTTGAGCCAGGCATGCGGTGGCAAGCCGGTCGCGCGGCGAAATACGCGCGCGAAATGAAAAGGTGAGAGGTTGACCGCAGCCGCCAACTCTTCCAGCGACGGCGGCCCGACCAGTCGCTCGGCGAGCATTTGCTTGGCGCAGGCCACGGCCCAGGGCTCGCGCCCAGGCGCAGGCGGTTCGGCAAGCTGCGCATGGTGCTGGAACAGCAGCAGGATCGCCTCACGCCAGGCCAGTTGCTGCTGCAACGCCTCGGCGCCATGTTCGAGCAGTCGGTGCAGCTTCAGAAAGGCCGCGTGCAAACGCGGGTCATGCAGCACGCTGAAGGCAAACGACGGCATGCCAGCTTTGGCCAGACCCAGCTCCTGCAGCGCCCCTAGTACCTGAGCGTTGTCGGGATAGAAACCGCGATAGCACCAGCCGTCTTCGTGCGCCTTGGAGCCGGTGTGCACTTCGTCCGGGTTGATCAGCACCATACTGCCCTGCGGCGCCAGGTGATCGCAGCCACGGTGGCGAAAGCGCTGGGCGCCATGCTCGATCACGGTGAACACGAAACCTTCATGCACGTGGGGAGCGAAACGCTGCTCGAGGTAGCGCGCCTGCAACAGCTCGACTCCGCTCAATGCGGAGGCTTGCCAGAAGCGGGTCTGCTCACGACTGTGCATACGGCTCAGGCGTTGAAGCCCGCCTCCATCGCCTCACGCAGCGCCGGCCATTCCAGGTCGGTGATGCTGTACAGCACGGTGTCATCGAGTCGGCCATCAGCCAGGCGCCGATGGTTGCGCAGCAACCCTTCACGAACGGCGCCAAGCTTCTCGATAGCGCGTTGCGAACGCAGGTTGCTGGCGGCGGTTTTCAGTTGCACGCGAACCATGCCCCAATTTTCGAAAGCGTGCTTGAGCATCAAATACTTGATGCTGGCGTTCAACCCACTGCCATGCTGGCGGTGGTCAAGCCAGGTCCAGCCGATTTCACAGGCCGGCAGGGTGTTCATGAAGTCGGCGAAGCGGGTGGTGCCCACCATTTCGTCACCCAGGCGAATGACGAACGGCAGTGCCCGCTGCTCACGCAGATCGGCCAGGGCGCTGCGGTACCAGTCCAGTCGCAGAGTGCCGCTCATGTACAGCAGCTCCTCGCGATTGGCCTCGGCCAGCGCCACCAGGCCAGGGATATCGGCATCGGAGAGCGGTTCCAGGCGCAGAGCGCCACGTTGCAAAGTCACCAGCTGCGGCTTGAACATAGGGTCCTTCCTCGGACAGAGTCGCAAACCAGCCAAGCTATCAGCCCGCAGGCTCCGGCACAATACGAGTCCCGTCGCAAAGCACGCCTGCCTGGCTGCGACCTTGGTCGCAGCCGACAGCGCGTGGCTTTGTGCAACACTGATCAACATCAGCCTCGCCTCGGCGGTCAGGCTCTTTTCGTTTCATCGCGCGTTTCGGAGTCTGCATGTCGTTGTCCCCCGGGTTGATCGCCGCGGTCGCCCTGATCTACATGGCCATTCTTTTCGCCATCGCCTTCTATGGCGACCGCCGCAGTGCGCCCATGCCGCCGAAAGTCCGCGCCTTGGTCTACTCGCTGTCGCTTGCGGTCTATTGCACCAGTTGGACCTTCTTCGGCGCCGTCGGCCAGGCAGCCGAACAACTGTGGTCGTTCCTGCCGATCTACCTCGGTCCGATCATCCTGCTGCTGACCATGCCCTGGGTGCTGCAGAAGATGGTGATGATCAGTAAGCAGGAGAACATCACCTCGATCGCCGACTTCATCGCCGCGCGCTACGGCAAGTCGCAGTCGCTGGCCATCGTCGTAGCCCTGATCTGCCTTGTCGGCGTGCTGCCCTACATCGCCCTGCAGCTCAAGGGCATCGTGCTTGGTGTCAATCTGCTAATTGGCGTGCACGCCCAGGATACCGGTACCAGCGCCCAGGACACCGCGCTGATCGTATCGCTGGCGCTGGCGCTGTTCACCATTCTGTTCGGCACACGCAACCTCGACGTCACCGAGCACCATCGCGGCATGGTGCTGGCCATCGCCTTCGAATCGTTGGTCAAGCTGCTAGCCTTCCTCGCCGTCGGCGCATTCGTCACCTTCGGCCTGTACAACGGCTTCAACGACCTGCTGGAGCAGGCACACAACACCGCCGAGCTGGACGACTTCTGGAACGAGGCGGTGAACTGGCCGGCGATGCTGGTGCAGACCGGCATGGCCATGATCGCCATCGTCTGCCTGCCGAGGCAGTTCCACGTCACCGTGGTGGAAAACATCGAGCCCAAGGACCTGCGCCTGGCACGCTGGGTGTTTCCGGCCTATCTGGTGCTGGCCGTGCTGTTCGTGGTCCCTATCGCCCTGGCCGGCCAGATGCTGCTGCCGGCCGGCGTGACACCGGACTCCTTCGTCATCAGCCTGCCGCTGGCCGAAGCCCATCCAGGCCTGGCGGTGCTGGCCTTCATCGGCGGCGCCTCGGCCGCCACCGGCATGGTGATCGTCGCCTCGGTGGCACTGTCGACCATGATCTCCAACGACATGCTGCTGCCCTGGCTGTTGCGCCGGCAGAGTACCGAGCGGCCGTTCGAGGCCTTCCGTCACTGGATGCTCACCGCGCGCCGGGTCAGCATCGTGCTGATCCTGCTGCTGGCCTATGTCTGCTACCGCCTGCTCGGCGAAGGCACCAGCCTGGCCACGATTGGCCAGGTGTCGTTTGCCGCCATTGGCCAACTGGCCCCCGCCATGTTCGGCGCGCTGGTGTGGAAACAGGCCAACCGCCGCGGCGTGTTCGCCGGCCTGATCTTCGGCGCCATGCTTTGGTTCTACACCCTGGTGTTGCCGCTGGCGGCACGCGGCATGGGCTGGTCGCTAGACAGTTTCCCCGGCCTCGCCGCCCTGCTCTATGCCCCCATCGGCCTGCAGGTTGATCCGCTGACGCGCGGCGTGGTGCTGTCACTGGCCGGCAATATGCTGCTGTTCGCCTGGGTTTCCTGGTTCTCACGCACCCGCGTTTCCGAGCATTGGCAAGCCGGGCGCTTCATCGGCCATGACCTGGGCACCAAACCCAGCAACCGCAGCCTGCTGGCAGTGCAGGTGGCCGACCTGTTGATGCTCTCCAGCCGTTTCGTCGGCGAAGAACGCGCACGCCAGAGCTTCAACCGCTTCGCCCTGCGCCAGGGCAAAGGCAAGGACTTCGATCCCAACCAGCCGGCCAATAGCGAGTGGATCGCCCACACCGAACGCCTGCTCGCCGGCGTGCTGGGCGCCTCCTCGACCCGCGCGGTGGTCAAGGCCGCCATCGAAGGCCGCGAGATGCAGGTCGAGGATGTGGTGCGCATCGTCGACGAAGCCAGCGAGGTGCTGCAGTTCAACCGCGCCCTGCTGCAGGGTGCGATCGAAAACATCACCCAGGGCATCAGCGTGGTCGACCAGAACCTGCGCCTGGTGGCCTGGAACCACCGTTATCTGGAGTTGTTCGAGTACCCCGAGGGCCTGATCTACGTCGGTCGACCGATTGCCGAGATCATCCGCTTCAATGCCGAACGCGGCATGCTCGGCAGCGGCGACCTGGAGGAGAACGTTGCCAAGCGCCTGTACTGGATGCGCCAGGGCACCGCGCACAGCTATGAGCGGGTATTCCCCAACGGCCGGGTGATCGAGCTGATCGGCAACCCCATGCCCGGTGGTGGTTTCGTCATGAGTTTCACCGACATCACCGAATTCCGCGAAGCCGAGCGTGCCCTCAAGGACGCCAACGAAAGCCTCGAACGACGGGTTGCCGAACGCACCCATGAGCTGTCGAAACTGAACCAGGCACTGACCGAAGCCAAGGCCCACGCCGAAGCCGCCAACCAGTCGAAAACGCGCTTCCTCGCCGCAGTCAGCCATGATCTGATGCAACCGCTCAATGCAGCCCGGCTGTTCTCAGCCGCGCTGGCCCACCAGGATGACGCCCTGCCCAACGAGGCCCAGGAGCTAGTCCGGCATCTGGACAGCTCGTTGCGTTCGGCAGAGGACCTGATCACCGACCTGCTGGACATCTCACGCCTGGAAAACGGCCGAATCACCCCGGATCGTCACGCCTTTGCCCTCTCCAGCCTGTTCGACACCCTCGCCGCCGAGTTTGGCGTGCTGGCTGCCGAACAGGGTATCGACCTGCGCGTACATGGCAGTCGGCAGTGGATCGACAGCGACATCAAGCTGCTGCGCCGGGTCCTGCAGAACTTCCTGACCAACGCCTTCCGCTACGCCAAGGGCCGCGTGGTGCTGGGAGTACGCCGTGAAGGCAATCAGTTGCGCCTGGAAGTCTGGGACCGCGGCATGGGTATCCCCGAGGACAAGCGCAAGGTGATCTTCGAGGAATTCAAGCGCCTCGACAGCCACCAGACACGTGCAGAGAAAGGCCTGGGTTTGGGCCTGGCGATTGCCGACGGTCTCTGCCGCGTACTCTCCCACCGCCTGGAAGTGCGCTCCTGGCCAGGTAAAGGCAGCGTGTTCAGCGTCAGCGTACCGCTGGCGAGAAAACCGGCGCCGAAGCAGCAAGGCCCAGCCTTACCGGCAGTGGATGGCCAGCCCTTGCGGGGCACCCAGGTGATCTGTATCGACAACGAGGACAGCATTCTCACCGGCATGTACAGCCTGCTGTCGCGCTGGGGCTGCCAGGTGTGGACGGCGCGCAATCGCCTGGAGTGCGAGCACCTGCTCAGCGAGGACGTGCGCCCGCAACTGGCGTTGATCGACTACCACCTCGACGAGGGCGAAACCGGCACCGAACTGATGGCCTGGCTACGCACGCGCCTGGGCGAACCGGTACCGGGCGTGGTGATCAGCGCTGACGGCCGCCCGGAACTGGTCGCCGAGGTCCATGCCGCCGGCCTCGACTATCTGCCCAAGCCAGTCAAGCCTGCGGCCCTGCGGGCATTGCTCAGTCGCCACCTGACGCTGCGTGGCTAGCCGGATCTTGGCCGGAGGCTTGCGCCCTTGTAACCACTGCTGAGCGTGTCACCGGCGCGGCATGCGGTGTCCGCTTACTCGCCCAGCTCGTCCAGTACCGGCAGATCTGCAGAGCGTTCGAGCAGCTCGCCTGGCAGGCTCTTGCTTGCACGCGCGCCCAACAGCTTGAGGTTTTCCACTCGGCCAACGAGGTTGCCACGGCCGTCGACCAGCTTGTTGCGCGCGCTGGCGTAGGCCTTGTCCAGCTGCTGCAGGCGATTGCCCATTTCGTCCAGATCGGCGACGAAGGCAACGAACTTGTCGTACAGCTGGCCGGCGCGCTCGGCGATCTCGCGCGCGTTCTGGCCCTGGCGCTCCTGACGCCAGAGGCTGTCGATCACCCGCAGGGTCGCCAGCAAGGTAGTCGGGCTGACGATCACCACCTGCTGCTCGAAAGCCTCCTGAAACAGGTCCGGCTCTGCCTGCAGTGCCGCGGCGAAAGCGGCTTCGATGGGCACGAAGAGCAGGACGAAATCCAGGCTGTGCAGGCCTTCGAGGCGCTGGTAATCCTTGCCGGAAAGACCCTTGAGGTGGCTGCGCAGCGAGATCAGATGCTGCTTGAGCGCCTGCTGACGAATCGGCTCGTCCACCGCCGAGACATACTGCTGGTAGGCGCTAAGGCTGACCTTGGCATCGACGATCACCTGCTTGTCGCCGGGCAGACGGATCAGCACGTCAGGCTGGAAGCGCTCGCCGCCGGCGCCCTTTAGGCTGACCTGGGTCTGGTATTCACGCCCCTTCTCCAGGCCGGCATGCTCCAGTACACGCTCCAGCACCAGCTCGCCCCAGTTGCCCTGGGTCTTCTGTCCCTTGAGTGCGCGGGTCAGATTGGTCGCTTCGTCGCCCAGACGCTGGTTGAGCTGCTGCAGGCGTTCCAGCTCCTTGCTCAGGGAAAAGCGTTCGCGCGCCTCTTGTTGATAACTCTCGTCGACGCGCTTCTCGAACGCCTGGATGCGCTCCTTGAGCGGGTCGAGCAGTTGGCCGAGGCGCTGCTGGCTGGTCTCGGCGAAACGCTGCTCACGCTCGTCGAAGATCTTCGTCGCCAACTCGGAGAACTGGGCGCGCAGCTCATTGCGCGCGCCCAGCAGGTCATCGAGGCGCTGCTGCTGGTTATCACGATTTTCCTGCAGCTCGGCCGCCAGTGCCGCGCATTCCGCGGTCAGCCGACGCAGCTCGGCTTCGTTGCGTTCACGCTGCTGATTCCAGGACTGCGCTGCCTCGCGAGCGATTTGCCGCTCCTGCTGCAGCAGTTCGTTCTCACGGCGCAGGCCAGCCAGCTCGGTCTGCTGGTCAACCTTGATCTCGCTGATCTCGGCCAGCTCGGCACGACAGGCATCGAGCTGCGCCAGCAGACCGGCCTGACTCAGTTGCGCGTGCTCCAGGCGCTCCTGCAGCAGTGCCTGCTCGCCCTGTTCGCGAGTCAGTCGGCGTTGCAGTGACCAGAGCGCCGCCAACAGCGGCACCAGCGCGACGACCGCGCCAATGGCGAGAGAGAGAGGATCGATTGGCATAGACGCTCCATGTTGAACCGCCGAGCAGTATACCCAGCCAACGATTCACACGGGGCCAGCACGCATTCAGCGTGACAGGCGCTCCAGCTCCAGCTGGGCGCAGCGGTCCCCCGCGCGAGCGGCCTGGCGCAGCAGCTCATAGCCGATACGGCGATCGCGGGTGTTGCCGCAGTCGCGGCAGAGCAGCTGGCCGAGGCGGCTTTGCGCCTGCACGCAACCTTTGCGCGCGGGCTGCTTGAGCAGGTTGCCGGCGATGCGCTTGACGCTGGGCGTTTGCCCCAGACGCGGACTATCGAGCAGCCAGAGCGCGACGCGCATGGGCAAGCGAGAAGAACCGGAACGAGTTGCAGGGGATGAGGAAGGTAAAGCGCGAGGCATAAATCAAAGGGGGGTGACTGCCGGGGCGCGCCACTCTACTCCTTTTTTGCCGAAGGTAAAGTCTTGCCTGGCAGGCGGATTGTCGTTCCATAAAAGAGTTCCGCCACAATCCACAGAAGCTGTGGATAACTCCGTGAACAACTTGAGCGAAAGAGCTGCCAGGCCCGATGTACCGGGGCTCCGAGACAAACTGTCGATTTTTTCACCAACGAAAAAAATTCATATTTTTCATTGACTTAAGAATCAACCACGAAAAATCAAACGTTTAGCGACGTTTCTGACAGTGATGTGACAGCCTGCTTCAGCTTTGTGCACAACTCGCTGCGACATATCCGCGCAGCGCTCTGTTTCGGGGCATCCAAACGGCGAATGCAGCCGTCATGCGGCACTGCGATGACCTCGCCCTGCAGCAGAAACCGAGCCCAGCGAAACGGCCGTGGTCGGTCCGCCAATCCATACCACATCGCACGCGGGTTCGAACAAGCGCCACAATGCAACCCCCAGATCGGCTTGGCACTCTCTGGAGCATGGGGTACCGTCCCGCAACGGCACCAGGCAAGGAGAACTCATGAGCCGCCGGCGTTTCTGGCTGAGCATCTGCATGGCGCTTGCGGTGCTGCTCTCGCTGCTCGCCTGCTACGCCATCTATCGCGTGCAGCAGTTGCTCGACGAGCAGCTTGTCGAACTGGACTGGCAGGGTTTCAGCCTCAGCTGGCGTGGGCTGCAGCTGCACGAGGTGAGCCTGGTGCAGCGTGACCAGGGTGAATTGCACGCTCATGCCAAGCAGCTTCACCTGCAATGGCTGGCCAGCGAGGCGCCGCGCTACCGCCTGGCTGTGCAGGGTCTGCGCGTGGACTGGCTAGCGGCGGATTCAGAAGCGCGGAGCCCGACCGACAGCGGCCTCGACGCCACCGTTCAGACGATATCGAATGCCCTGCCCTGGCTGCCAAGGCGGATCGAACTACGCGACCTCCATGCGCAACTGCCCTGCATCAATGGCCGTTGCGCACTCGATGGCGAGCTCGACCTGCAGCGCCTGGACGATGCCTTGCATCTACGCGCGCGACTGCTACGCGAAAACCACAGCGCAGTATTGCAAGCGCACCTGCAGGGACTCGATGGCGCCCTGGATAGTGCGCGCCAGGTGCAGATGACCCTGCACCTCGATGAACAACAGCAGATGGAGCTGCACAGCGACCTGGCCGTTCAGGGCGATGCACTGCAATGGAACGGCAACCTGCTACTGGCACCGCTGCAGGAAATCGCCTGGGTCGCCGCCTGGCTGAGCGAGTGGACATCGCTGGACACCGCCAATCTGCCAGCGACGCCGCAGCAGGCCGGCATCATCGCCCAGTGGCAGCTGCAGCTGCCGCAGACCACCCGCCAGCTCGGCGAGCTGCTGACCGCGCCTGGATGGTTACGTGTCGACGCCCAACTGCCGCAGCCCTGGCCACTGCCC
Source organism: Pseudomonas sp. NY15364 (assembly GCF_048068235.1). Taxonomy (NCBI): domain Bacteria; kingdom Pseudomonadati; phylum Pseudomonadota; class Gammaproteobacteria; order Pseudomonadales; family Pseudomonadaceae; genus Pseudomonas; species Pseudomonas sp. NY15364. Next base: position 14,997 of record NZ_JBLUPX010000041.1, read on the forward strand.
GGCATCGGCCTGCTCAGCGGTGAACTGCAGCTCGACCTGCGCAATGCCGCAGGCGCCTGGCAAGGGCGCAAGCTGCACGGCAACCTGCAACTCGATACCCAGGACGCGCCCTGGTTGACCGCCCTGCCAAACGGCCTGCGAACAAGCCGCCTGCAATTGCAGCTGCAGCCGCTGGAAAGCAACCCGGATACCCCACTGGCCCTGCAGCTGAAGCTCGTCGCGCAAGGGGGGTTGCAGGGGCAGATCAACGCTGAGCTCGGCCTGCAGCAATCGCGTGACTGGGCGCTGGAGGTGCGCCAGTTGCAGCTCGATGCCCGCAGCAAACGCGTGGACCTGGATGGCATTCGAGCCGATGGCCTGCAGTTGAATCTCGACCTGTCTGGCAATGTCACCGCGCACCAGCTGCAACTCACGCTGGCCCCCAACTCGCGCCTGGATATCCAGCGCCTACGCGGTGCCGACCTGGATCTGCAACAGGCCCGCTTGACACTCGCCGGCCTGGGCGTGGCCGGCGCGCCCCGAGCGCCAACGCTGTCCGGCCCGCTGGCGCTGCGCGTGCAGAATCTGCAGCACGCACAATTACAGGCCCAGGGCTGGCAATGGCAGGGTCGGATGGAGGCCAACAGCGCTCGCCAGAAACTCGATGGCGCCCTGCTGGCCGATTCCGGCCTGAGCATGGCTCTGGGGCTGAACAATACCGCTGATGGCCTGGCGCTGAACGCCACGCTCGATGAACTCTTCCTGCGTGCCGGTAACCCACTGGCGCAAACTCTGGCCGGTTGGCCGCCACTGCTGACCCTGGAAAACGGCCGCATTCAGGGCAACGCCAGCCTCGACCTGCCCGGCGGCAAGCCCCTGCAACTGCGGGCGAAGCTCAGCGCCAAGGGCCTGGCCGGTATCTACGACCGCAGCACGCTGAGCGGCGTGGATGGCGAGCTGCAGCTGCAACTTGCGGGCGACAGCCTGCAACTGGAACTGCCGAGCCTCAGCGCCAGACAGATCGACCCCGGCATCGCCCTCGGCCCATTGCAATTGCAGGCTAGTTATCAGGCCAGCCTGCAGCATCCAATGGCCGGCAAACTCAGCCATCAGCGTGCCGAGCTGGGTATCCTCGGCGGCAACCTGCGCCTGGAACCGGCGACCTGGGCACTGGATCAGTCGAGCCAGCTGCTGCCACTGAAGCTCAGTGGTCTCAACCTGCAGGAACTGTTTCGCGTGTATCCAGCCGAGGGGCTGGCCGGTAACGGGCTGATCGACGGCACCCTGCCGCTGCGCCTGGGTGGGGCGATCAGCATCGAGCAGGGGTTGATCGAAGCCAGGCCACCGGGAGGGCAACTGCGTTTTCGCTCGCCGCGCATCCGCGCCATGGGTCAGGCCAACCCCGGTATGAAGCTGGTCACCGACGCGCTGGAAGACTTCCACTATGACCTGCTCAGCAGTAGCCTCGACTATGATGAGTCCGGCACACTGCGCCTCGGCATGCGTCTACATGGACAGAACCCGGCCATCGAGCAAGGCCGCCCGATCCACTTCAACATCAATCTGGAAGAAGACATTCCGACCCTGCTGGCGAGCCTGCAGCTGACCGACAAGGTCAGCGACATCATCCAGCGACGGATTCAGCAACGGATGCGCCAGCGTGTCCCTCAAGAAACCAAGGAGTAGCGCCATGCGCACGTACCGCCTCCTCGCCGCCCTGAGCCTGGGATTGCTGTGCCAGGCCTGCACCCCGACGGTGCAGTTGGCCATGCCCAATGAGCCAATCAACATCAACCTCAACGTCAAGGTCGAGCACGAGATCTACATCAAGGTGGACAAGGCGCTGGACAACGTTTTCAACGAAGACAGCGGCCTGTTCTAAGGAGAAGCATGATGACCCGATATATCTCGACCCTGCTCCTGGCACTGACCCTGAGCCTGCCGGCCTATGCGCTGAACCTCAACCAGGCCATGAGTGCCCTGAGCAACGCCAAGGCCAGCGGCCAGTTGGGCGAGCAGCCCAATGGCTATCTGGGTGTGGTCAAGTCCGGCGGTCAGGCCGACGAGATCGCCCGCCTGATCAACGAGGCGCGCCGCGCCGAATACCAGAAGGTGGCCAAGGACAACGGCATCAGCCTGAGCGACGTCGAAGCCATCGCCGGCAAGAAGGCCATCGAGCGCACGCCCAAGGGCCAGTTCATCCAGCTCAACGGCCAGTGGCTGCAGAAGTAGAAAGCGTGCGGCAGAAACGAAAGAACCCGCCTAGGCGGGTTCTTTTTTGCGAGAAGCCGCGATCAGGCGCCGGCTTTGCTCACGGCATCCTTGATCAGGGTCTGCAGTTCGCCCTTCTCGTACATCTCGGTGAGGATGTCGCTACCGCCGACCAGCTCACCACCGACCCACAGCTGCGGGAAGGTCGGCCAGTTGGCGTACTTCGGCAGGTTGGCGCGGATTTCCGGGTTCTGCAGGATGTCGACGTAGGCGAACTTCTCGCCACAGCCCATCACCACCTGCGCAGCACGGGCAGAGAAGCCACACTGCGGAGCGTTGGGCGAGCCTTTCATGTACAGCAGAACGGTATTGTTGGCGATCTGCTCTTTGATGGTTTCGATGATATCCATGGGGCACCTCAGCATAGACTTCGCGACCCGACGGTCGCCACGGTGGCGCGATTGTAGCGAAAAGCCGAGCACAATGCTCGGCCTTGCCGTCGCCACATTGCCTTAATACGACCCGGAATCGCATCCGGTTAGGCAGTCCGTAGCCCGGATGCAATCCGGGGCGATCTGGCAGCGACGCTCCCCGATTGCACCCGCGCTACGCAGCCACCACCTCAACCGGCACGCCGTTAAGCACCGCATTGCCGGACAACGCATCGAGGCGGCGCTCGTCGGTCAGGTCATTGGCGCTGGCACCAGGCTGGGCACGAGCGATATCCAGCTGCACGCCTGGACGGGCATGGCCCCAGCCATGCGGCAAGCTGACCACACCAACCATCACCTCGTCGCTGGCCGCAACTTCCACCTCGATACTGCCTACGCGCGAACGCACCTGTACGCGCAGCCCATCGGCCAGGCCGCGACTGGCCAGATCCGCCGGGTTCATCAGCAACTGATGACGCGGCTTGCCCTTCACCAAACGGTGATAGTTGTGCATCCAGGAGTTGTTGCTGCGCACGTGACGACGGCCGATCAGCAGCAGTTCATGGGCAGCCGGTTGTTGCTGCTCGGCGAAACGTGCCAGATCGGCCAACAGCAGCTCAGGCGCGGCCTGCACCGCCTTGCTCGGCGTTTTCAGGCGCGCAGCAAGATTCGGTTGCAGCGGCCCCAGGTCGAGCCCATGTGGTTGCTCGCGCAAAGCCGCCAGGCTGAGTTTGCGCTCGCTACTATCACCATAGGGGCCGAAACGCAGGCCCATGTCGATCATCTGCTCCGGTGCCATGGTTGGTTTCAGCTCAAGGCCATTGCGCGCCGCGAACGCCTTGGCCAGGCCGACGAAGATTTCCCAGTCGTGCAGCGCACCGTCCGGCTTGGCCAGCACTGCCTCGTTGAAGCGGGTGACATTGCGCACGGCGAACACATTGAAAGTAGTGTCGTAGTGATCGTGCTCCAGTGGCGCGGTCGGCGGCAGGATCAGGTCGGCGTAACGAGTAGTCTCGTTGATGTAGAAATCCACCGAGAGCATGAAGTCCAGGCCGTCCAGCGCCTGCTCCAGCTGGCGTCCATTGGGTGTCGACAGCACCGGGTTGCCGGCCACGGTCACTAGCGCACGAATCTGCCCTTCGCCGGGCGTAAGCATCTCTTCGGCCAGCGCCGAGACTGGCAACTCGCCGCCGTATTCCGGCAGGCCGGACACCCGGCTCTGCCAGCGATTGAAATGGCCGCCGGAGGTGCTCGCCACCAGATCGACCGCCGGCGAGGTGCAGAGCACGCCGCCGACGCGGTCCAGATTGCCGGTGACCAGATTGATCAGTTGCACCAGCCATTGGCACAGCGTGCCGAAGACCTGGGTGGACACCCCCATACGGCCGTAGCACACCGCCTTGTCGGCTGCGGCAAAATCACGCGCCAGTTGCCGGATGGTGTCGGCCGGCACGCCACAGCGAGGGCTCATCGCCTCGGCGTGGAAGTCGGCGATCGCCGCGCGAACCTGCTGCAGCCCTTCCACCGGCAGATGGCTGCCCCGGGTCAGGCCCTCCTCGAACAGGGTGTTGAGCAGCGCCAGCAGCAGCGCGGCATCGCTGCCAGGCCGCACGAACAGGTGCTGATCGGCGATGGCCGCGGTTTCACTGCGCCGCGGGTCGACCACCACCAACTTGCCGCCTCGGTCCTGGATGGCCTTCAGGCGCTTTTCCACGTCCGGCACGGTCATGATGCTGCCGTTGGAGGCCAGCGGGTTGCCGCCGAGGATCAGCATGAAATCGGTGTGATCGATATCGGGAATCGGGATCAGCAGGCCGTGGCCGTACATCAGCAGGCTGGTCAGGTGGTGCGGCAGCTGGTCGACCGAGGTGGCCGAATAGCGGTTGCGCGTTTTCAGCTGACCGAGGAAGTAGTTGCTGTGGGTCATCAGCCCGTAGTTGTGCACACTGGGATTGCCCTGATAAACGGCTACGGCGTTCTGCCCATGTTCGGCCTGGATCGTGCTCAGGCGCTCGGCCACCAGCTCGAACGCCTCCTCCCAGCCGACTGCCTGCCACTGCTCGCCGATGCGGCGCATGGGTTGGCGAATGCGATTGGGATCGTTCTGGATATCCTGCAGCGCCACCGCCTTGGGGCAGATATGGCCACGGCTGAAGCTGTCCTGGGCATCGCCCTTGATCGAGCGGATCTGCGTGCTGCCATCCGGCTGGGTTTCGGTTTCGATGGCAAGGCCGCAGATGGCTTCGCACAGGTGGCACGCACGGTAATGGAGGGACTTGGTCATGGCCTGGCCTCTTGTTCTGATCCGAGACGACCGGTCAGGTCGCAGGTTTCGCACTATGGGGCGAGCACCGGGACGACGCCAGCAGCGTTCGTCCCGTGAATCGGCAGCCATCATGGGTGCCGATTCAGGCGCTGCCGTTCTCGATTTCGCTGGCGCCAAAGCTTTGGCAAAAAGGCTTGTAAAACAGGATTCTGCGCCTGCGCAGCCGGTAACTTGCGCCGTCTCGTCATTTCCTTATAGGATCGCGCCTTCCCCTGTTTCGTCGCACCCTGCGGCCTCCTGCCGCAAGCTCTGCTGTTTTTGTCGGTTTTGTCACCGGGCACAGGCTTGCGAACTGTAGTGATAAAGGTAGTTAACGATGAGCGTCAGACACTTCCTCTCGATGATGGATTACACACCGGACGAACTGGTGGGGTTGATCCGCCGAGCCATCGAGCTGAAGGACCTGCGCAACCGCGGCGTGCTGTTCGAGCCGCTGAAGAATCGCGTGCTGGGTATGATCTTCGAGAAGGCCTCGACCCGCACCCGTCTGTCGTTCGAAGCCGGCATGATCCAGCTCGGCGGCCAGGCCATCTTCCTCTCGCCGCGCGACACCCAGCTGGGCCGTGGCGAGCCGATCGGCGATGCCGCCATCGTCATGTCGAGCATGCTCGACGCCGTGATGATCCGTACCTTCGCCCATAGCAACCTCACCGATTTCGCCGCCAAATCGAAAGTTCCGGTGATCAATGGCCTGTCCGATGACCTGCATCCCTGCCAACTGCTGGCCGACATGCAGACCTTCCTCGAGCATCGCGGCAGCATCGCCGGCAAGACGGTGGCCTGGATCGGCGACGGCAACAACATGTGCAACTCCTATATCGAAGCGGCGATCCAGTTCGATTTCCAGCTCAAGGTCGCCTGCCCCGAGGGTTACGAGCCGGACGCGCGCTTCCTCGCGCTGGCCGGCGACCGTGTGCAGGTGCTGCGTGACCCGCGCGAAGCCGTGACCGGCGCTCATCTGGTGAGCACCGATGTATGGGCCTCCATGGGCCAGGAAGACGAAGCCCAGCAGCGCATGGCGCTGTTCCGTCCTTACCAGGTCAGCCCCGCACTGCTCGATAACGCCGCACCGGACGTGCTGTTCATGCACTGCCTGCCGGCGCACCGCGGTGAGGAAATCAGCCTCGACATGCTCGACGACCCACGCTCGGTTGCCTGGGCCCAGGCCGAGAACCGCCTGCACGCGCAGAAGGCGCTGCTCGAACTGCTGGTCGAGCCGGCGTACCATCACGCATGAGCCAGCCGCTGCTGCAGCTACGCGGGCTGAACTGCGGCTACCACAGCCACAAGGTGGTGCAGGATCTCGACCTGCACCTCAACGCTGGCGATATCGGCTGCCTGCTGGGCCCTTCCGGCTGCGGCAAGACCACCACACTGCGCGCCATTGCCGGTTTCGAGCCGGTGCTCGAAGGTGAGATCGAGCTCGACGGTGAAATCATCTCCCGCGCCGGTTTCACCCTGGCACCGGAGAAACGCCAGATCGGCATGGTGTTTCAGGACTATGCTCTGTTCCCGCACCTGAGCGTGGCGGAGAACGTCGCCTTTGGCATTCGCAAGCACGCCAATGCCGAGCGCATCACCCAGGAGCTGCTGGAACTGGTCAAGCTCGGGCACCTGGCCAAACGTTACCCGCATGAACTGTCCGGCGGCCAGCAACAACGCGTGGCCCTGGCCCGCGCCCTGGCACCGGAGCCGAAGCTGCTGCTGCTCGACGAGCCCTTTTCCAACCTCGATGGCGAACTGCGTCGGCGCCTGAGCCATGAAGTGCGCGAGATACTCAAGACGCGCGGCACCAGCGCCATCCTGGTGACCCACGATCAGGAAGAAGCCTTCGCCGTCAGCGATCACGTCGGCGTGTTCAAGGATGGCCGTCTGGAGCAGTGGGACACGCCGTTCAACCTCTACCACGAGCCGCTGACACCTTTCGTCGCCAGCTTCATTGGCCAGGGTTACTTCATCCGCGGCCAGTTGCTCAGCCCGGAAACGGTGCAGACCGAACTCGGTATTATCCGCGGCAACCGTGCCTATACCTGGGCGCAGGGCAGCGCGGTGGACGTATTACTGCGCCCGGACGACATCGTTCCGGACGAAAGCAGCGAACTGAAGGCGCGTATCTCCGGCAAGACCTTCCTCGGCGCGGCCACGCTCTATCGCCTGCAACTACCGACCGGCAGCCAGCTGGAATCGATCTTCCCCAGTCATGCCGATCACCAGCCGGGCGACGAAGTAGGTATCCGCATCGCCGCCGACCACCTGGTGGCCTTCCCGGCCCTTGGCAGCGTCGCCGCGCAATTGCAGCTGAGCGAATCAGCTGGCGTGCGCCGAGTCAGCAGCAACTGATCAGAGCATCAGCTGGCCACTGGCGATATGCCGCGCGTGGCCAGCGATCTTCACCCGCTCACCCTCCAGACGACAACGCAGCTCGCCGCCACGCGCCGAACACTGGAAAGCGCTGAGCGTATTGCGGCCCAGGCGCTCGACCCAATAGGGCATCAGGATGCAGTGGGTCGAACCGGTGACCGGGTCTTCATCGATACCGATACTGGGCGCGAAGTAGCGCGAAACGAAGTCATGTTGGGCCCCGGCAGCCGTGACCAGCACGCCAAGCCCAGGCAAGGTAGCCAGCGCGGGCAGGTTCGGCTTCAGCTCGCGGAGTTCTGCCTCGGAATCCAGCACCATCATCAGTTCCTGCACGCTGCCATCAGCATTACCCAGCGCCAGTACCTGCTCCACCTGACGCTCCAGCGCACGCTCGGCCTGCTCGTGTAATTCCCGCGTCACCAACTCCGCGCGCCGCACCGGGAAATCCAGTTGCAGACGTTCGCCCTGCCGGGTGACCTGCAGCGCTCCGGACAAGCAGGTGAAATCCAGCACCTCGGCCGATTCCTGATAGATGTCGAACAGCACCTTGGCCGCCGCCAGGGTGGCATGCCCGCACAGCGGCACCTCGCTGACTGGGGTGAACCAGCGGATATGCCAGGCACCGCTCTCTTTCACCACGAATGCGGTCTCGGCCAGGTTGTGCTCGGCAGCGATGCGCTGCATCAGGGCATCGTCGAGCCAGGCATTCAGGCGATAGACCATGGCGGGATTGCCCGCGAACGGCTGATCGGTAAAGGCGTCAACTTGATGGAATTCGAGAGGCATGCTGCATTCCGGCCAGATTAGAGCCGCCAGCATGCCTACGCCAGGTAAGCCGCAACAGATACAGTTGCTGTTTTCCAGTTAAGCCCGAGCATCGCGGCTAAAACCGCTTCTACGATCCCAGGGTGCTTCAGGGCTCGCTGCGCACCCGCTTCACCGCATCCAGCCAACCAGCGTAAAGGCGTTCGCGATGTGCATCGTTCATCCGCGGCTCGAAACGCTGCTGACGATGCCAATGACTGGCGATGGCGTTCAGGTCCTGGTACAAGCCTAGCTTCAAGCCTGCCAGATAGGCGACGCCGAGCGCAGTGGTCTCGGTGACCTCCGGGCGTTCGACACTGACGCCGAGAATGTCGGCGAGAAACTGCATGACCCAGTTGTTCTCTACCATGCCGCCGTCGACACGCAGGGCGCTAGGCGCCGCCGCGCCGTCCTGGCGCATGGCCTCGAGCAGGTCACGGGTCTGGTAGCACACCGACTGCAGGCCGGCGGTGACGATCTCCTTGATCCCGGTATCGCGGGTCAGGCCGAAGATGGCACCGCGCGCTTTGGGGTCCCAATACGGCGCCCCCAGGCCGGTGAATGCCGGCACCAGGTAGACGCCGCAGGCTTCACCGGTGGCCTCGGCCAGCGCCTCGCTTTCGCGCGCATGGCTGATCAGCTTGATACCGTCACGCAACCACTGCACCGCCGCGCCTGCGACGAAGATACTGCCCTCCACCGCGTAGGTGACCTTGCCATTGAGGCGATAGCCGACCGTGGTCAGCAGACGGTTCTTCGAACTCACTGGCTGATCGCCAGTGTTCTGGATCATGAAACAGCCAGTGCCGTAGGTGCTCTTGACCATGCCCGGCTCGAAGCAGGCCTGGCCGATCAGGGCCGCCTGCTGGTCACCGGCCATGCCCAGCACCGGAATACTGGCGCCGAGCAGCGCGCTGTCGGTGTGACCGAACTCGGCAGCGCAGTCGAGCACCTCGGGCAGCAGGCTGGCCGGGATCTCGAACAGCTTGAGCAGCTCTTCGTCCCACTGTTGGGTATGTATGTTGAACATCAGCGTGCGCGAGGCGTTGCTGGCGTCGGTGCGGTGCACCTTGCCATCGGTCAGACGCCACAGCAGGAAGCTGTCGACGGTACCGAAGCGCAGCTCACCGCGCTCGGCCCGCTCCCGGGCACCGGGTACGTTCTCCAGTATCCAGCGCAGCTTGGTGGCGGAAAAATACGGATCGATCAGTAGGCCGGTCTTGGCCGAGACCGCCGCCTCGTGGCCTTGCTCCTTGAGCCCGGCGCAATAGTCGGCGGTGCGACGATCCTGCCAGACGATGGCCGGATGGATGGGCGTACCACTGACGGCATCCCACACCAGGGTGGTTTCGCGCTGGTTGGTGATGCCGATGGCGGCAATCGCCTCGGGCTGCAGACCGCTGCTGGCAATCGCATCGCGGCAAACCTTGAGCGTGGAGGACCATATCTCCTCACCGTCGTGCTCGACCCAGCCATCCTGCGGGAAGTACTGCTTGAACTCCTGCTGGGCGCGCGCAACCGGCAATCCCTGGGCACTGAAGATGATGGCGCGGGAGCTGGTGGTGCCCTGGTCGATGGCTAGCAGGTATTGGGTCATGCAAGATTCCTTGTTGTTATCGGTAACGTTCGCTGCTGTTGACCGCAGAATGGCTTATTTTGCTGGCAGCATACTGCTCGTTTCAGGCTTTGCCGATAGCGGCGAACTGCCCCTGAGTGTGCTGTGCCAGGGTCTCGGCCGAGAGCTCCAGCTCCAGCCCTCGCCGGCCACCACTGACGTGAATGGTAGGATGCTGGCGTGCACTTTCGTCGATAAAGGTACGCAGGCGCTTCTTCTGCCCTAGCGGGCTGATGCCGCCAACCAGATAACCGGTGGCGCGCTGTGCGGCTGCCGGGTCGGCCATGTCCGCTTTCTTCGCCCCCGCAGCTGCTGCCAGCGCCTTGAGATCGAGGCTGCCCGCCACCGGCACGACCGCCACCAGCAGCTCGCCCTTCTCGGTCGCTGCGAGCAGGGTCTTGTACACGCACTCGGGTGCCAGCCCCAGCTTCTCGGCCGCCTCCAGCCCGTAGGACGGCGCCTTGGGATCGTGCTGGTAGCTGTGCACACGGTGTTCGGCCTTGGCCTTTTTCAACAGATCGATTGCGGGAGTCATGTTCGAATGTGAAAACGCGATAAAAGATGCCTTACAGTAACAGGCCCAAATCCACCACCGCCACACCCTATAATGAGTGACCATCACAGGAAGCGCTCATGAACCTCGCTCCGCGCCAGCACGACATTCTCAACCTCGCCCGTGAACGCGGCTACGTCAGCATCGACGAACTGGCCCAGGCGTTCGCCGTGACCCCGCAGACCATTCGCCGCGACATCAACCAGCTGGCCGAGCACGGCCTGTTGCGCCGTACCCATGGCGGCGCGGCCTGCGAATCGTCAAGCATTCAGAACACCGCCTACGGCATGCGCGCGGGGCAGATGCGCGAGGAGAAACAACGCATCGCCGAGGCGGTGGCCGCGCAGATCCCCGATCAAGCCTCGCTGTTCATCAACATCGGCACCACCACCGAAGCCATCGCCCGCGAGCTGCAGAACCACAAGGGACTAAAGATCATCACCAACAACCTGCACGTCGCCGCCCAGCTCAGCGCCAAGGCCGACTTCGAGGTACTGGTGGCCGGTGGCACGGTGCGCGGCGACGGCGGTATCGTCGGCCAGGCCGCAGTGGATTTCATCCAGCAATTCAAGGTCGATTACGCCATCGTCGGCATCAGCGGTATCGACGACGACGGCAGTCTGCTCGACTTCGACTACCAGGAAGTACGGGTTTCCCAGGCGATCATCGACAACGCCAGACAGGTCTTCCTAGCCGCCGACTCCAGCAAGTTCGGCCGCAACGCCGTGGTACGCCTGGGCTCCATCGCCCTGGTCGACCGCGTCTTCACCGACAGCGCGCCGTCGGCTGCCATCACCCGCCTGCTGCACAGCCACAAGGTTCAACTCGACCTGGTTTGACTGGCCTCTCAACGGCTATCGCGTAGGGCGGGTGCAACCCGCCGGCGACGTATCGGCGGATTACACCCGCTCTACAACTACAGCAAACCCCATCCCTAAGTACCGCTCGGCGCGCAATCGCGTGCCGGGGTAGCGAAACTGCGCATCTTCGTCTAGCATATTTTCGAAAGTGAACATAAACACATTCGAATCCAAATAGCCGAGCGTGCCACATGCCCCACGACCAGTTCGCCAGCCCCGTTGCGGAAGTCTATGACCTCGCGGTCGTTGGCGGTGGTATCAATGGAGCGGGCATCGCAGCCGATGCAGCCGGTCGTGGCCTTTCCGTGTTCCTTTGCGAAAAGGATGACCTGGCCAGCCACACCTCTTCGGCCAGCAGCAAGTTGATCCACGGCGGCCTGCGCTATCTGGAACACCATGAGTTTCGCCTGGTGCGTGAGGCCCTGGCCGAGCGCGAAGTGCTGCTGGCCAAGGCGCCGCATATCGTCAAGCCGATGCGCTTCGTTCTGCCGCACCGCCCGCATCTGCGTCCGGCCTGGATGATTCGCGCCGGCCTGTTCCTCTACGATCACCTGGGCAAACGTGAGTGCCTGCCGGCCTCACGCGGCCTGCGTTTCGGCGCCGGCAGCCCGCTGAAGGCGGAGATCAGCCGCGGCTTCGAATATTCCGACTGCTGGGTGGACGACGCCCGCCTGGTGGTACTCAACGCCATGGCCGCACGGGAAAAAGGCGCGCACATTCACCCGCGCACCCGTTGCGTCAGCGCCCGACGCAGCAAGGGCCTGTGGCATATCCATCTGGAACGCAGCGACGGCAGCCTGCTGTCCATCCGTGCACGGGCGCTGGTCAATGCCGCCGGCCCCTGGGTCGCTCGCTTCATTCGTGACGACCTCAAGCAGCAATCGCCGTATGGCATTCGTCTTATCCAGGGCAGCCACATCGTCGTGCCGCGCCTGTACGAAGGCGAGCAGGCCTACATCCTGCAAAACGAAGACCGCCGCATCGTCTTCGCCATCCCTTATCTGGAGCGCTTCACCCTGATCGGTACCACCGACCGTGAATACCAGGGCGACCCTGCTCAGGTCACGATCACTGCCGAGGAAACCGACTACCTGCTCAAAGTGGTCAATGACCATTTCAAACAGCAGCTCAGCCGCGACGATGTGCTGCACAGCTTCGCAGGCGTACGTCCGCTGTGCGACGACGAATCCGATGAGCCGTCGGCCATTACCCGTGACTACACCCTGTCACTCTCCGGTGCGCCGGGCGAAGCGCCGTTGCTGTCGGTCTTCGGCGGCAAGCTGACCACCTACCGCAAGCTGGCAGAGTCCGCCATGCAACAGCTGGCGCCGCACTTCACGAAACTGGGCCCGAGCTGGACAGCCAGTGCCCCGTTGCCCGGCGGCGAAGATCTGCAAAGCCAGAGCGCCCTGGTTGAAGCACTCTGCGAACGCCACGGCTGGTTGCCCACCAGCCTGGCCAGACGCTGGGCCAGCAGCTATGGCAGCCGCACCTGGCGACTGCTCGATGGCGTGCACAACCTCACCGACCTTGGCGAACACCTGGGTGCCGGGCTCTACATCCGCGAAGTGGACTACCTGCGCCGCGAAGAGTGGGCGCGCAGCAGCGCCGACATCCTCTGGCGGCGCAGTAAGCTGGGCCTGTTCATGAGCCCGGCGCAGCAGACACGTCTGCAGGACTACCTGAATAGCCACGACCCGCATTCGGCTCACGCCGCCTGAATTCTGCGTGCCCCATGCCCCGCTTTGCGGGGCTTTTTTATAGGCGCGAAAAAATAAAATACCGGCGCTAGTTGCCCGATGGCGTCATGCCTGAACTTTCAGCAACTTATTTATTGCGTCAATTCAATAACTTGGCGCCATGATGCGGAATAAAAACATTCTTATTCGGTTTTATTTTTACTTATGTTTCAAACACTTAGGTTTGACATAAAGAAGAACGAGGCCGAAAATTCAAGGCTATCACTGTCATTGAAACTGCAGGAGCGGTCATGAAAGGCGACAAGAAGGTCATTCAACACCTGAACAAGATTCTTGGTAACGAACTGGTCGCCATCAACCAGTACTTCCTGCATGCGCGCATGTATGAAGACTGGGGCCTGAAAAAACTCGGCGAGCATGAGTACCACGAGTCCATCGACGAGATGAAGCACGCCGACAAGCTGATCAAGCGCATCCTGTTCCTTGAGGGCATTCCGAACCTGCAGGATCTGGGCAAGATCCTGATCGGTGAAAACACCAAGGAAATGCTCGAATGCGACCTGAAGATCGAGCACAAGGCCCATGGCGACCTGAAGGCTGCCATTGCCTATTGCGAGAGCATTGGTGACTACGCCAGCCGCGAACTGCTGGAAGAAATCCTCTGCTCCGAGGAAGATCACATCGACTGGCTGGAAACCCAGCTGAGCCTGATCGAAGCAGTAGGCCTGCAGAACTACCTGCAGTCGCAGATGGACGAATAAGCCTTACCCGCTACATAAAAGAACGGGAGCCTATGGCTTAATGCCAGTCAGTTAAGCGCTACAGCTTGACCTTCTGCGCGCTGAAACGAAAATCCGATGCTTGTTTTGAGCATCGGATTTTTTATGCGACTTTCCCGCGCCTTGGCACT
>NZ_JBLUPX010000042.1:0-27347 GCF_048068235.1 Pseudomonas sp. NY15364
GTTGCCGATCTTCACCTTGGATATAGCCCATAAACGACAATGCCCCTATCGACCGATAGAGGCATTGTCTTCACCTTGCACTCAGACTGCTAGGTTTTCACACAGTCTGCATTGCGGGCCTTCTTGGTTTTTGCTTAGGTTACTGACCGTCGACAGCGTCTTTGACTTCGTCGCCAGCATCCTCGATGGCGTCGGCCGCATCGCTTGCCGCATCCTCAATTTTCTCGCCGGTGGTGGGTTCGTTACCCAGGACTTCATTGGTTTTCTGTTCGATGGCTTCGCCGGTGTCTTTGGCTGCATCGCCCAGGTTCTCCATCGCTTCGGAGACTGACTCCTTGGCCGACTCCATCTTGTCTTCCGGGGTTTTCTCGCAGGCGGCGAGACCCAGGGCAGTGGCAAGCAGCAGGGCATAAGTCAGAGGTTTGTTCACGGTCATCACTCCATGTGTGAGAGTTATAGGTGGCTGGGTTGACCCCAGAACACACAGTCACTTTGAATGTCGGTAGTGCCAATAAGTTCCCAAGGCGATGAGAGCGGCACAGGGACTGGTGTGAGTCCAGGCACAAGGCGCTATCATTCGCTGTTTTTGCCATAGCAGAGCGGCAGGGTGATGAGCGAACAGTCGATTCAGGAGCGGGCACAGCGGTTTTTGTCCGCGTTGCGTCATTGTCAGGTGCTGGGCATGCGTGTCGAGTCGGCCGACGGCAAGGGACTGACGCTGTGCTTGCCCTACACACCACATATCGTTGGCAATCCGGACACCGGTGTGATCCATGGTGGTGCCATCACTACGCTGATGGACACCACCTGTGGTATCTCCACGGTCTGCGTACTGCCGGAGTTCGAGATCTGCCCGACGCTCGATCTGCGCATCGACTACATGCACCCGGCCGAGCCCGGCAAGGATGTGTTTGGTTTCGCCGAGTGTTATCGCGTTACCCCCAACATCATCTTCACCCGCGGCTACGCCTATCAGGACGACCCGCAGCAACCGATTGCCCACGTGGTCGGCACCTTCATGCGCATGGGCAAGGCCGCGCAGGGTGGCGCTGAGTTGAAACAGAATATTCAGCAAGGCGGTGGAGCGTGAGCGAGTTGAGCCTGGAACAACTGGTGGCGCGTGCGCACCAGCAGAACGACTACGACCCGCTGATCAGTCTGATCCCTTACGCCAAACTGCTGGGTATCGAGTGCCTGCGCCTGGGCGACGACATGGTCTTTCGCCTGCCAGCCAATCGCGATTGCATCGGCAACCCGGTACTACCTGCGCTGCATGGTGGCGTAATCGCCGGTTTCATGGAGCATGCGGCCATGCTTCATCTATTGATGTTCATGGGCATTCCACATTTGCCCAAAATCATCGACTTCTCGATAGATTACCTGCGCGCCGGCCATTATCGTGACACCTATGCGCAGTGCCAGGTCTGGCGGCAGGGGCGTCGGGTGGCCAACGTGGCGATTACCGCCTGGCAGACCAAACAGACCGAACCGATTGCCACCGCCCGTGCCCACTTCAAGGTCGATGAGCCCTGAGCGCTTGAGACTTACCCGGCAGTTGGAACGGATCGGCAGCGCAGCGAAATCATGACAAGGACCCTGTAGATGGATGCGTTGCTGATAATTGGTGGCCTGCTGCTGATGCTGGCTGGTCTGATATGGCTGGTCATGCGGGCGTTCGCCACCAGCCTGTTGTGGGGCTGGGGCAGCCTGATCCCGCCGATTACCCTGATTTACATCGTGCGCCACTGGCAGCGAGCGCGCAGTGCGGTCACTCTGATCGGGCTTGGTGTAATTCCCCTCGTGGTAGGTCTCACGTTGCTGGCCAGTAAGGATGCCGAACGTCTGGCGGCGATCGTCCGCCTGGACTGGCTCAAGCCCGAAGTGCAGGCGCCGGCCGAGCTTGCCATCAATCTGCGCGGAGAGCTCAACGGGCAACCATTTCACCCGCAGCAGGGTGAGCTGATCGATGGCGTGTTGGTGCTGCGCGAAGGCCTGGATTTCTTCGCCCTGCGCGAACTGAGTATCCGCCTGCCGCAGCCAGTCGACGGTCCGATACGTATCGACGTATTGCCCCAGGACAGCGGTAACCTGCCTGAGGTAGAGCTGAGCTGGCTGTTACCGGAGCAAGATCTGCCCGAGGCGCGTCGTCTGAGCCGTGGCTACACCATGCATCTGGACCTGCAGCCGCAGGAGCCGAACCGACTGGTCGGCGATTTCCATCTGGTCCTGCCGCCGCGCTTCAAAACCAGCCTCAGTGGTCGCGTCGAGCTCTATCGTGATCGTCTGCGCTATGTCGATGGCCAGGTCGATGCGCGTTTCGATTCCCGTGACACCATTTCCCATGTGCTGCAGGACTATCTGCAGCGGCGCTTCGCCACGCGCAAGGTGAGCGAGCTGAAGCTGCCGGTGTTCACCTTCGAGGGTGACAGCCTGGAGCTGCAGGTCGAAGCGCAGATTGACGGCCGTAGCGAGCGTATGCCGGTGCGCCTGTACAAACGTGCCGAGCAGGGCTGGGCGGTGGAAGGTGATCGCTTCCCGGCATTGCCTGCCACTGCCACCGCTCAGGCTATGCCGCAGCGCGAGGCGGCCCCGATCGAGGAGCGCCTGAGTCGCCCGGTCGACCGCCGGCAACGCTTCAGTCTAGCGCGCTTGCAGCGCAATCCGGAACAGTATCGTAACCTCAGCATGCGCCTGAGTCGCGCCAGTGGCGGTACGGTCGAGGGGCGCTTCGTCGGCATCGACGCCGATGGCAGCATTCGCCTCATTCAGCAGATGGGCAGTGGCGGCGGGCAGGCCAGTTTCAGTTTCAAGCCGGAAGAAATCGGCCGTTTGCAGTTGCTGGAACCCTAAGCCCTTGAAATTGATCGCGCTGCCCCCATCTGCAGGACATCCGCCGCTCGCGCGGCATAGTCCTGCATGTGGAGTTAGAAGACCATGAGTGTGGAAACTCAAAAAGAAACCCTGGGCTTCCAGACCGAGGTGAAGCAGCTGCTTCATCTGATGATCCATTCCCTGTACTCGAACAAGGAGATTTTCCTGCGCGAGTTGATTTCCAACGCTTCCGACGCCGCTGACAAGCTGCGTTTCGAGGCGCTGGCCAAGCCCGAACTGCTCGAAGGTGGCGCCGATCTGAAGATCCGTCTGTCCTTCGACAAGGATGCCAAGACCGTTACCCTCGAAGACAACGGTATCGGCATGAACCGCGAGGAAGTCATCGCGCACCTGGGTACCATCGCCAAATCCGGCACGGCTGACTTCCTGAAGAACCTCTCTGGTGACCAGAAGAAGGATTCGCACCTGATCGGCCAGTTCGGTGTGGGCTTCTACTCGGCATTCATCGTCGCCGATCAGGTCGAGGTGTTCAGCCGCCGCGCCGGTACTCCGGCCAGCGAAGGTGTGCACTGGTCGAGCAAGGGCGAGGGTGAGTTCGAGGTTGCCACCATCGACAAGGCCGAGCGCGGTACGCGTATCGTTCTGCACCTCAAGAGCGGTGAGGAAGAGTTCGCCGATGGTTGGCGCCTGCGCAACATCGTCAAGAAGTACTCCGACCATATCGCGCTGCCCATCGAACTGCCGAAGGAGCACCACGGTGAAGACAAGCCCGCGGAAGTCGAGTGGGAAACCGTCAACCGCGCCAGTGCCCTATGGACCCGTCCGCGTACCGAGGTCAAGGACGAGGAATATCAGGAGTTCTACAAGCACGTTGGCCACGATTTCGAGAACCCGCTGAGCTGGAGCCACAACAAGGTAGAGGGCAAGCTGGAGTACACCTCGCTGCTCTACGTGCCGGCTCGCGCACCGTTCGACCTGTACCACCGCGAAGCGCCCAAGGGCCTCAAGCTCTACGTGCAGCGCGTATTCATCATGGACCAGGCCGACCAGTTCCTGCCCCTGTACCTGCGCTTCATCAAGGGCGTGGTCGATTCCAACGATCTGTCGCTGAACGTTTCCCGCGAAATCCTGCAGTCCGGCCCGGTCATCGACTCGATGAAGTCGGCGCTGACCAAGCGCGTGCTGGACATGCTGGAGAAACTCGCCAAGGACAAGCCGGACGACTACAAGACCTTCTGGAAGGCCTTCGGTCAGGTACTCAAGGAAGGTCCGGCGGAAGACTTCGCCAACAAGGAGAAGATCGCCGGCCTGCTGCGTTTCGCCTCCACTGTCGGCGAGGGCGACGAGCAGTCGGTGTCGCTGGCCGATTACCTCGGTCGCGTCAAGGAAGGCCAGGACAAGATCTACTACCTCACTGGCGAATCCTACGCGCAGATCAAGAACAGCCCGCACCTGGAAGTGTTCCGCAAGAAGGGCATCGAGGTGCTGCTGCTCACCGACCGTATCGACGAGTGGCTGATGAGCTACCTGACTGAGTTCGACGGCAAGCAGTTCGTCGACGTGGCCCGTGGCGACCTGGATCTGGGTGAGCTGGACTCGGAAGAGGACAAGAAGGCTCAGGAAGAAGTGGCCAAGGCCAAGGAAGGGCTGATCGAGCGTCTGAAAGGTGCGCTGGGTGAGCAGGTCGCCGAGGTGCGCGTCTCGCACCGTCTCACCGATTCCCCGGCGATTCTTGCCATTGGTGAACAGGATCTGGGCCTGCAGATGCGCCAGATTCTCGAGGCCAGCGGGCAGAAGGTGCCGGATGCCAAGCCGATCTTCGAGTTCAACCCTGCGCACCCGCTGATCGAGCGCCTGGATGCCGAGCCGGACGAGGATCGCTTCACTGATCTCTCGCACATCCTCTTCGACCAGGCCGCTTTGGCCGCAGGCGACAGCCTGAAGGATCCGGCCGCTTACGTGCAGCGCCTGAACAAGCTGCTGGTGGAGCTCTCCGCCTGATCTATCTGGCAATAGGACAAGCCCGCTTCGGCGGGCTTTTCTATGGGTGTGATTGATCGGCTTTAATTGACAAGCGAGGCCCCGTCGTTTCAGATGCTGGCAATTAGCTGGCGGTCTGTCGCGTCCTGGGGTTGTATGTCGATTCTCGAGCTTTTTTTCATCATGGGCGCGGATCCCGGTGTCCTCGTGCTCAGTCGTTACGACCCGCAGTTGGTGCTGTTGTCGCTGGCCATTGCCGTATTCGCCGCCGGCATGGCGCTGCAGCTGGCCGGCGAAGCGCGCGTCAATTCGCATCCTGTCGCCCGGCAGATCACCATTTTCACCGGCTCACTCGCCCTCGGCGGCGGCATCTGGTCCATGCATGTGCTCGGCATGCTCGCCTTCGAACTGTGTGCGGCAGTGCGATTCGATCCGGGCCTCACGCTGTTATCGATGCTGCCGAGCCTGGCTGCTTCGTGGGTCGCACTTACTCTACTGGCGCGGCGCGACTTGAGCCTGCTGCAGCTCTGTGTTGGGGGTGTGCTGGTCGGGGCCGGTATAGGTACCATGCACTACAGCGGTATGGCGGCGATGCAGATGGCGCCTCTGCTGCGCTATGACCCCTGGATGTTCGCCCTGTCCATCGTTGTCGCCGTCGCCCTGGCCATTCTGGCGTTGTGGGTACGCTTCGGTCTGGAAGGGCGTTTGCCGACGCTCTGGGCGCTTCTGCTCAGCGCCCTGGTGATGGGGCTGGCGATCAGTGGCATGCACTACACCGGCATGGCCGCGGCGCGTTTTGTCGGCACGCCGGAGTCCGAGGTGCCGATGGCAGTGGTCGACAGTGGTTATATCGCCACTGCCATCACGCTGCTGACCGTCGCTCTGACCGTCTTCGTGGTGGCGGCCAACACGCTGCTGCGCTATCGCCGCATGAGCCTCCAGCTCAAGGCCAGCGAACAGCATCTGCGCTCGATCTTCGATACCGCGCTGGATGCCATCGTCACCGTTGATCACACCGGCACTGTGCGCTCGGCCAATCGTGCGGTTTCGCGCCTATTCGGCTGGTCACCGCACGAGCTGGTGGGCATGCACATGCGCTCGCTGATGCCTGCCAGCCATGTCGAACAGGTGGAGGCACTGCTGGAGAACTACCTCAGAACCGGACGCCTGACGATGCCGGCGGGCGAGCAGGAGCTGGTGTGCCTGACTCGAGAGGGTGAAGAAAAACCTGTGCGCATCAGCGTTGGCGTTACCCATTCAGGCAGCCGGCCGCTGTTCGTGGTATTCGTCGCCGACATCAGCGAAAGACAGGCCATGGAGAGAGCCCTGCGTGACAGCGAGCAGCAGTACCGCTCGTTGATCAGCAACATTCCTGGTGTGTCGTTTCGCTGCATGTTGGACCGGGACTGGACCATGATATTTATCAGCGATGCGGTGCAGACCCTCACGGGGTGGAGCGCGGACGACTTCATCAGTCGCCGCTGTTCGATTGCCGATATGTATCACCCGGACGACTACCAGCGGGTCGCTGACGAGGTCGTTCAGGCCATTGAGCAAGGGCGCAACTATACCGTCGAATATCGTCTCTTTGATCGTAGCGGAACCGAACACTGGATCTGGGAGAGCGGTAGCGCGGTTTGCGACGAGAATGGCGTGCCGCGCTGGATCGATGGTGTATTGCTCGACCAGACCGAAACCAAGCGGCGCAATGCCGAGTACGAGGGCAAGGTCACCGCGATCAGCAAGGCGATGGCACTGATCGAGTTCGACCTCGACGGCAATATCCTCGAGATCAATGACAATGCGTTGGCGTTGTTTGGGTATGGCAAGGAGGAAGTGGTAGGGCGCCATCACGGTATGTTCTGCGCTCCTGAGCTGGTAGCAAGCGATGCCTATCGCCAGGGTTGGATGGATCTGCGCGCAGGTCATTTTCGTGCAGGCGAATACCACCGCTTTGATAAGGGCGGACGGGATGTCTGGATTCAGGCCAGCTACAACCCAATCCTCGACACCGACGGCAAGCCGTTCAAGGTCGTCAAGTTGGCAACCGACCTGACCCCGCGCCGCGTCATGGAACAGGATCTGCGGGCTGCCCGTGATCGCGCCGAGGCCGCCGCTGCCGCGCGCAGCAGCTTCCTGGCCAACATGAGTCATGAAATTCGTACGCCGATGAATGCCATCATCGGTTTTACCGACCTGTTGCTGGAAACCCCGCTTTCAAGTGAGCAGCGTCGCCATCTGAGTACCGTGCAGCATTCGTCGCGTTCATTGTTGGGCTTGCTCAATGACATCCTCGACACGGCCAAGCTCGACCGGGGCGCCATCGAGCTGGAGCAACTGGATTTCTCCCTGCGCGAACTGTGCGAGCAGGTGCTCGCAACGCAGCGCCTGACGGCCGAAAGCAAAGGCCTGCAACTGCATCTGGATTACCCGGCAACGATCAACGAGTTCTTCTGCGGGGACCCACTGCGATTGCAACAAGTGCTGACCAACCTGCTCGGTAATGCGGTCAAGTTCACCCTGCACGGCGAGGTTCGCCTGAAAGTGACGGGGGAGCCGGGCGCGATGCGTCTGGCGGTGAAAGACACCGGCATTGGTATCGCAGCCGACCGCCTGGAGAAGATCTTCGAGCCGTTTGCCCAGGCCGATGCGTCGATGAGTCGACGTTTCGGTGGTACCGGCCTCGGTACCACCATCTCTCGGCAATTGGTCGAGTTGATGGGGGGGCGCTTGCGGGTCGAAAGTACAGAAGGGCAGGGCAGTTGCTTCAGCATCGAATTGCCGCTGCGCGCCGGCAAGCGCTTGGCGTCGCAGCAACGCGCCGTGCTGCCTGAGCTGGGGCGGCTGAATATTCTGGCGGCCGATGACGTGCCGCAGAACCTCGAATTGTTGCAACTGACCCTGGAGCATTTCGGCCATCGCGTACACTGCGTCGCCGATGGTGAAGGCGCACTACAGGCGTTCACCCAGCAGCGTTTCGATCTGATCCTGATGGATGTGCAGATGCCGGGTGTTGACGGCCTGGAGGCGTCGCGACGAATCCGCCAGCTGGAGGCCGCCGAGGCGCGAGAGCCGATTCCGATCATTGCTCTGACCGCCAGCGTACTTGATCAGGACCGTCAGGCAGCGTTGGACTCGGGGATGAATGGTTTCGCCTCGAAGCCTTTGGATCTCAACGCACTGCTTTGGGAAGTTGCCCGTCTGCTGGGTCTGACCGATGTGCCCGGCGCAGTGGTCAGTGCCACTCGTGTCGCCGACGAC
Source organism: Pseudomonas sp. NY15364 (assembly GCF_048068235.1). Lineage (NCBI taxonomy): Bacteria > Pseudomonadati > Pseudomonadota > Gammaproteobacteria > Pseudomonadales > Pseudomonadaceae > Pseudomonas > Pseudomonas sp. NY15364. The sequence goes on from NZ_JBLUPX010000042.1 coordinate 8,074, forward strand.
GGCCTGTTCGACTGGGTTCGCGGCAGCAGCCTGTGGGGCGGGCCGCTGCGTATGGCTCAGGCGATCAATACGTTCATTGGCGAACAGCATGATCTGGCGGTGCGCCTCAGTCGACTGCTGGCGGCACGCGACTGGCAAGAGGGCGAGGCGCTTGCGCATCGCCTACACGGCGCCGCCGCAAACCTGGCCATGAGCAGCCTTGCCAGTTTGGGGCAGTTGGTCGAGCGGGCGTTTCAGGCACAGGACGAGCAGGGGTTGCCCGCATTGATTGCGGAGCTTGAGCAGACCCTTCTGACGGTCAAGGACGTAGTGCCGCAGGTGCCGGATACGGCGTCTACGAGCGAAAGTTCAGCTGTTGACGTACGCTCGCTGCGTGAACAGGCAAGTCAGCTGCGACAGGCGCTGCAGCGGGGTGGTCTGGACGATGAAGTCCTTGCAGCCATGGCGCAGACCACCGAGAGTACGGCCTACAGCGCCGCCCTGAACGACATACGCCAGGCGCTGGATGACTTTGATTTCGATCAGGCCCTGCAGGTGCTCGATCGACTGTTGCTGCGACTGCAAGATGAGGACGCGACTGCATCATGACCCTGGCTGCCGATACTCGCCCGCTATTACTGTTGGTCGACGACGAACCCACGAACCTGCAGGTGCTGCGCCATATCCTGCAGGAGGACTATCGCCTGCTGTTCGCCAAGGAAGGGCCGCGCGCCCTGGAAATGGTCGAGCGTGAGCGGCCCGACCTGATTCTGCTCGACGTGATGATGCCGGGCATGACTGGCTATGAGGTGTGCAAACAGCTCAAGGCCAATCCGTTACTGAATACGATTCCGGTGATCTTCGTTACCGCCCTGGGCGATGTCGACGATGAAGCGCGTGGCTTCGAGGTCGGCGCGGTGGATTACATCACCAAGCCGGTGAGCCCGCCGATCGTGCGTGCGCGTGTGCGTACCCACCTGTCACTGGTGCGGGTCGACGAGCTGAAACAGACTCGCTTGCAGATCGTCCAGCGCCTGGGCATGGCGGCTGAATACAAGGACAACGAGACCGGCTTGCACGTTATTCGCATGAGTCATTTCTCCAAAGTGCTGGCGTTGGCCGCCGGATTCAGCGAGAGCGCTGCCGAGGAATTGCTCAATGCGGCACCCATGCATGATGTCGGCAAGATTGGCATACCCGATGCCGTGCTACGCAAGCCGGGCAAGCTCGACGAGCAGGAGTGGCAGGTGATGCGCCAGCACGTGGAGATCGGAGCAAAAATCATCGGCGAGCACAGTTCGGGGCTGCTGCGCACAGCGCAACGGATCGCGCTGTCGCACCATGAGAAGTGGGATGGCAGCGGCTACCCCAATGGCCTAAGTGGCGAAGACATTCCTCTCGAGGGGCGCATTGTCGCCATCGCTGATGTGTTCGATGCGCTGACCAGCGTGCGCCCTTACAAGCAGGCATGGACTGTGGAGGCTGCGGTCGACTTCTTGCGTGAGCAGAGCGGTCGTCATTTCGATCCGCGCCTGGTCGAGCTGTTTATCGCCTGCCTGCCCGAGATTCTGCAGATCAAGGAACGCTGGGCCGAGCTGAAACCTCCTGTCTAAAACCCGCCTCATATCGACTTGGTCATTGTCCACAGTGAGGCTATTGTTAGGGGCCTACCATTGCCAAGGGCAGGCCTCACCATGCAGAAGAAGACACTGGTTCCCTTGTTGTGCGCGGCATTCGCCGGTCTTGCCGATGCGGCCGTCGTGACCAAGCCGATTTCCTATGAGATCGAGGGCGAGGCTTTCGAGGGCGTGCTGGTTTATGACGACTCGGTGACAACTCCGCGCCCCGGTTTGTTGGCCGTTCCCAACTGGATGGGTGTCAACCAGGACACCGTGGCCAAGGCGGCGCGCGCAGCGGGCGACAAATACGTGGTCTTCGTTGCCGACATGTACGGTAAGGCCATTCGTCCCAGCAATGCTGAGGAGGCAGGCGCCGCGGCAGGCAAGGTACGCGCCGACCGCCCGCTGATGCGCAAGCGCGCCCAGGCAGCGGTCGATGTGCTCAAAGCGCAGAGCGGCGAGGTGGCGCTGGATCTCGACAGACTCGGCGCCATCGGCTTCTGCTTCGGTGGTGGCACGGTACTGGAGCTGGCCCGTTCGGGCGCGCCGCTGAAGGGCTTCGTCTCCTTCCACGGTAACCTGGATACACCCAACCCGGCCGATGCCAAGAACATCAAGGCGCCGGTACTGGTACTGCATGGTGCGGACGACCCGGCCGTGCCGCAGGAGCAGGTCGACGGTTTCGTCTCGGAAATGAAGGCTGCCAAGGTGGATTGGCAGTTGGTGAGCTACGGCGGCGCCGTGCACTCGTTCACCAATCCCAAGGCCAACGTGCCCGGTCGCAACGAATACCACCCGGTTGTTGCTGCGCGGGCATTCAAAGCGATGAACGATCTGTTCGATGAGGTGTTCGCCGAGCAGTGACACGCGGCTTTGCCGCGCGTTGAACGAAAGGCTGCGCCCAATGGGCGCAGCCTTTTTTCATCTTACTTCGCTGGCAGCACGGCGATGTCGATGATGCCGTCCGGCAGATCCGCGACGTCGCCCAGGGTGGTGGGCTTGCCGCTGTCCAGATCCAGCTTGTGCAGGGTCTTGCCGGTCAGCACGTAGGCCGTGTTGCCACCCTTGCCGTCGCTGGCGATATCCATCGCGGCCGCTTTGAGGCCGTCGGCGACCTTGCCGACTTCCTGCTGTACGCCATCGTTCGGCGGGTTCTGCAGCATCAGGCTGCCGCTGGCCAGGTCGATGTTGTACAGCGCGGTGCTCTGGGTGCCGGCATAGGCATTGGTGTAGGCACCGGCGACCACCTTGGGTTGCTTGCCGGCGTAAGGGCCATCGGCGGCGTAGGCGACCTTGCCGTCTACGGCGACTTCACCAGTATCGACGTTTACCCGCAGGCTGGTGCCGTCCGGGCCAAGCAGGCGCAGGCGGTCGGCCACCGGGTTGAAGTCGACCACGGCCTGGCCGCTGCCAGCCAATGCGGTTTGCAGCTTGCTGCCTGCGGTCGCCTTACCGCTGGCGGCGTCCAGGGTGTAGAGCTGATCGGTGCCGCTGAGGACGTAGAGCTGACCGCTGGCCGGACGTATGTCCAGGCCGCGCAGGTCGCTGGCGCCGCTGACAGCCATGCTGCCGGTGACCTTGAGGCTGGCGACATCGACCTTGAACAGCTTGCCGTCGGCGCCCAGTGCGAGCAGTTCGGTGGCGCTGGCGGCACCTGCGCTCAGGGTCAGCAGGCCGGCGGTGCAAAGGGTAGTGATGCGTTTCATGGTTGTTCCTCATAAAGGTTTCAGCATCGAGACGAAGCCAGCTGGCCGGCTTCGCAGGTGCCTCGACGAAACACCTGTGAGCTATACCCGCGAGGAACGGGGTTGGATGTCAGCGGATGAAAATATTTTTTCGCAGGGTAATCGGGGGAGGAAAGCTGCCGGCCAGGCGGCCGGCAACCTGCTCAGTTGGCGCTGGCCAGCACGGCGCGACCGATGTATAGCACCGGGCCGCTGGGGCGGTTGTAGGGCGAGCCACCTGCCGGTTCGAGAGTCAGTTCGAACAACTGGCCGGCCTGTACGGCGCCGATTTGCTCGGCAGGCAGACGCAGCGGTTGGCCGGCTTCGACCAGGCCCAGCGAGCGCGGGCCGTCGGCCGGGTCGATCAGCGTCCAGAACTGCAGCGCGCGACCGTCAGGAACCTGATCGGCGACCAGCGGATCAAGCGAGAGCGTGCCGTCACTGCTGACCTGGATCACCCAGCCAGGCTTGGCTGCTTCGCCCGGTTCTTGCAACACCACGGTGTAGCGTTCGCCGGCGATATCCGGGGTACGCAACAGCGGCATCAGCACGGCGACCAGCAGCGCCATGGCCAGCGCAGCTGCAGTCAGGCGCCAGGTCAGCAGGCTGTTCCACCAGTTGGCCAGCGGGCTGGCGTGTGGCGCATCGTGCAGGCCCAGGCTCTGTCGAATACGGGCCCAGAGTGCCGGGGAGGGGGCTTGTGCCGGTAGCTGGTCGCTCAGGTCGAGAAAGTGCCGTTCCCATTCCAGGGCCATACGGGCGGCACTTTCATCCGATTCAAGCAACTGCTGAACCTCGGCGGCGTCCTGCTCGTCGAGTAGACCGAGCAGGTACTCGCCAATCAAGGCACGGCGTTCTTCGGGATCGTGCGGAATCATGCTTGCAGACACTCCTGCAGCGCGCGCATGCCGGCGCGGATACGGCCTTTGATGGTGCCCAGCGGTGTGCTCAGGCGACTGGCGATCTGCTCGTGGGTCAGGCCACGGTAGAACGCCAGCAGGATCGGGTGACGTCGCGGTTTTTCCAGGCGCTGCAGGCAGCGACGCAGCAGGCGCTGTTCTGATTGCTCCAGCGCCTGCGCTTCGGCTTGCGGGCTGTCGTCCAGCACGCGTTCGATGAATTCATCGTCGACTTCGGCGTACCTGCCACCACTGCGCAGGGCATTGAGTACGCGGTAGCGCAGGATGCTGTGTACCCAGGCGCGGCCGCTACCGAGCTCGCGTCTGAAACGCGCAGCGTGTTGCCAGATGCGCACGAAAGCGTCGTGCAGACAGTCCTCGGCAATGTCGCGTCGGCCCAGCATGCTGATGGCCAGGCCGAGCAACTGCCCAGCCTCCTGCCGATAGAGCGCCTGGAAGGCACGTTCGTCGCCGCGTGCGCAGGCTTCCAGGGTGCTTTCGTAGTCGAAGTTGCGATCTGCCATGGGGCATCCGTTGGCCTGAGAAATCCGCATGCAGCTTATACCCGGCAACTGCGCTTCTGGATCACGCACAGGTAACAAAAAACTGCGAAGGCGTTACAGCATATTCATAGGGAGAGGCGTCATGGCCGAGTTTGGCCGTGGGCCTCGTCGAGTGACACACAGCGCTCCAATGGTCCCTTGCGCGAGGCGTAAGGAATCAGCAGCCAGTTTCCCTGTTGATCGAGGACTTCGCTCAGGTTCGAAACGGGGTAGATCGGCCAGGGCCTGCGTAGGTAAAAGCAGCAGGCCCGCGAGGGTGCGATACAGAGGCAAGAGGGCAGTCCTTTGCGGTGATAGGCGCCGTTGCGCGCTTGCACTGGATGGAGTTAGCGCGGCAGTTCGATGCGCGTGGTTTCGCCTGGCACCTGCGGCCAGTCGCCAGCGGCCCAGCGTTGGCGCGCCTGGTCGATCAGCTCCGGGGTGGTGGCGACGAAGTTCCAGTTAATCCGTCGTGGGCCAATGGGCTCACCGCCGATCAGGGCCAGGTGGCATTCGCCGCAGGCACTGAGGACGGGTGTTTCACCAGCCGGGATTACGGCCATGGTGTGTTTGGGCAGCGCTTCGCCATCGAGTTCCGCTTCGCCGTCGATCAGGTACAGCGCGCGCTCGCTGTGCTCGGCGGGTATCAGCAGATTGGCACCGGCTGTCAGGCGCAGCTCGGCATACAGGGTTGGTGAACGAACCGGTACTGGCGATTCGAGACAGAAGCCGTTACCGGCGAGCAAGGTGATCTGTACGCCCATGGCATCGCTGCGCGGCAGCGACTGAGCCGGATGATGGCTGTAGCTCGGCTCGCACTGCTCGTCGGCCTCTGGCAGCGCCAGCCAGACCTGCAGGCCATGCGCTCGTTTGTCCTGACCTAGTTGTGCGGGCGGCGTACGCTCGACATGAGCGACCGCGCGCCCTGCAGTCATCCAGCTGACGTCGCCCGGGCTGACCAGCTGATCCGAGCCCAGGCTGTCCTTGTGCTGCAGCTGGCCTTCGAACAGGTAGGTGAGAGTGGACAGGCCGATATGCGGATGCTGGGCGATATTCATGCCGCTGCCGGCGGGGTAGGCGTGCTCGAGCATATGATCGAAGAACACGAAGGGACCGATGCTGCGAAAGCGGGCCGAGGGCAGGGGGCGCAGGATCGGTTGCCCGGAGATGTCTTCGGCGCGCGGGCGAATCAGCTGCAGTTCGCTCATGCCTTGGCTCCCGCCAGGCGGGTTTCGACCTGGATGTCTGTGGTTGTCATCAGCTTGTGGATCGGGCACTTGTCGGCGACGCGCAGCAGTTGCTGGCGCTGGGCATCGTCCAGTGGGCCCTTGAGCGACAGCTCGACGATCAGGTGGTAGTTGCCTTGGCGTTCTTCGCTGTCGTCACGTTCGACGCTGACGTCAATACCTTCCAGCGGCAGGCCGCGCTGGCGTGCATAGAGCAGCAGGGTCATGGCCTTGCAGGTGCCGAGCGAGGCGTCGAACAGGTCGTGCGGATCGGGGCCGGCGTTCTCACCACCTAGCTCGGTCGAAACATCGCCGAGGAGCTGGTGCGAGCCGATTTCGATCTGCTGCTGCAGGCCCTTGCTGTTGTGAATGCGGATCATGGCGCTTCCTTGTAGGCGTGACGGCAATTTCCATGAGCCTAGGCGCTGTTGGCGCTCCGGAGCAAGCCGCGTTGCGGCGAGAAAGGGCTCCCGACGCGGTCGCGGCGAAGCGTCAAAAGACCTGGCTCAGGCAGCTCTGTTCACACCAGTGCCGACAAGCGCACATCGGCCCCCAGCACTCGCAGTAGGCGCCCCTGGCTGTCGACGATAGGCACCGACACGGTGAAGCAGAAGTCATCGGTTGCCGACGAGCGATAGACCTGGGTGATATGACTCTCCATCCGTTCGGCCACGGCACGGAACCAGGGGCGCTGGCTCCAGTCGCGGCCGCGACAGCTGGCTCCCTCACTGTGCGCCACATCTGCGGCGAAGATGTTCTCGGAAATCTGCACGCCGCGGCTATCTACCAGATAGAACAGCTCGAAACGGCTTTCGCGTGCCAGCGTTTCGGAAAGCAGGCGCTCGGCTGCTGCCACGTCGCCGGCCAACTCGGGGCGCGTGGCCAGTTGCTCGATGCTGGCGCGCACGGCTGCGTGAATCTCCAGGCGGAAGTCGCCGAGCCCGGCGAGCAGGCGGTCACCATCCTCGCGTACTGCCTGGCTGTGATGCAGCACCTGGCCTGCCTTGCCGAGCAGTTCACCGGCGACTTGGGCGATGTTCTGCACATCGCCATTGATCGAGCGCACCGCCTGGCCTATCTGCTCGGTGCCTGCGGCGATCTGGCCGACCTGAGCGTCGAGACGATCCATGGCCTGGCGCGTGCTGTCCAGCCCAGCGCTGACGGCAATGATGCCGGTGCGGCCGTCGGCCACGGCCTGGTTCATATGCTGACCGGCATCGCCAAGCTGCTGCATGCCCTCGCGAAAACGCTCGATGATGCCGCTGACCTGGCCGGTGGCATCGGTGGTGTGGCCCGCCAGGCGCCGTACTTCTTCGGCGACCACGGCAAAGCCACGGCCATGCTCGCCGGCGCGGGCGGCTTCGATGGCGGCGTTCAAGGCCAGCAGATTGGTCTGTTGGGAGATGCTGGCGATCACGCCGATGACCTTGCTCACTTCATCGAGTTGCCCGGCCAGTTGCTGGATCACCTGAGCCAGTTGCGCCTCGCTGGCGTCGATCACTTCAACCTGACGCAGCACCGCCTGGCCACTTTCCTGGCACTGATGGAGGGTGGCGGAAACCTCGGCGGACAGGCGCGCGACTTCGCCGGCACCAGGCACCAGTTCGGCATCCAGGGTAGTGGTGACCTGCTCGCTGGCGCTGGCGATCAGCTCCGAGGATTGCGCCAGGGTCTGTCCGCTTTGTTGATTGGCCGCGGCGATGCGCGCCAGTTGCGGCGCGTGCGCGGCGATGCCGACGGCAGCGCCGAGACTGGCGCGAATACGCTGCTGGAGGCTGGCGCTGAAATCGTTCAGGCGCACCATCCACTGGTAGTCCTCCGGGAGTCGAGTTGTGAGGTCGTGCTGTTGGAACAGAGCGTCCAATGCGGCCTCGTTCTTGGCCTTGCGGGCTGGCTTGCGCAGCAACTGCAACATGGTGATTCCCCTGGCTGGTCTGAGTGCAGACACTGCAAGCGAGGTGCCATCATCGACTGACACATCCACGCCCGTCCCAGGCTGTTAGTTAGCTAATAATGTTCTGATTTGGTGCGTGTTTCATGTCCGAGCTCCAGATGAGTGCAATTGCGTATACAAGGCCAATGAGCCTTCGTAGAACTTGCGTAGCGGACCGGCGGTCTATGCTGCTCGTACCGTCAGGAGGACTCGCCTTGCTCATCTCTCGATCCATGCCATGGATACTCGCGCTCAGCGCCGTGATTGCCTGCAGCGCCCAGGCCCGCGAATACCGCTACAGCGATGCCCATCTGCACTATGTGGACTTTTTCCAGGAAAGCGCCGGCATGGACGAACTGCTGGAGAAAATGGCGGAAAACAACGTCGATCATGTGATGTTCTCCGGTATTCCGGTGGCTAAAAAATGGGACGAGGACGAGCCCAAGCGTCCGCGTTATTACGCCGGTGATGACGCCAATGCCTATTGGTACAGTGCCACCGACGTATTCATCGCCGCCGCTTACAAGCGCTTGCCGGCCGAGCAGCGCAAGCGCTTCCACCCGTTCCTGTCCGGCTTCAATCCCAACGACAAGAATGCCGATGCGCATATCCGCCGCATGCTCGAGCTGGACCCCGGCCTGTGGCAGGGCATCGGCGAGATATTCACCCGACACGACGACCTCACCGCGCTGATTCATGGCAGTGCGCCGCGCGCCAACAACGAGGCGCTGGCGCGGGTGTTCCACCTGGCTGCCGAATATGACTTGCCGGTAATGCTGCATTCGAACATCACCTCCAAGCGTGAACGTGAGCCGCTGTTCCTGGAAGAGATCGAGGCACCGCTGCGCAACCATCCGCATGTGCGTTTCATCTGGGCGCATGCCGGCACCAGTGCCGAGATTCATCGTCATCAGGAGAAACTCGACTTCCTCCTGGACACGGTCGAACGCATGCTCGGCCAATACCCCAATCTGTATATCGATCTGTCCTGGACTATGCTGCGTCCCTACCTGTTGGACGAAAACGGCAAACCGGACGCGAAGTGGGTGCACCTGATCAGCAGTTACCCGGAGCGCTTCATGCTGGGCTCGGATATGGTCGGCCGCTTCGGCAGTCTGGGCGACTACATGAAGGGCTTCGATCCCTTCCTCGATGCCTTGCCCGAGGACGTGGCGCACAAGGTGGCGCGCGACAACTTCCTGTCCATTCTGCCGCGCAAGGTGCAGGCCGAGCTGGATCGCTAGCCTATCTGTCATCAGGCTGTCATTCGGGCGTCATAGGCTCGCGCTCATCTCAACGAGGAGCGCACCATGCATTACACCCGAATGGCCATGATGGCCGGTCTATGCGCCTGGGCCGGGCTGAGCCAGGCTGATGTCCGCGTCGAAGGGCCGGTGGAATACGGCATCTTCAGCAGCCAGTATCAGGACTTTCAGCCCGGCGAGCGAGTGCTGACCCGCAGCAATCAGGATATCGAGCGCACCGAGCAGGTTCCCGCCAAGCTTGGCACCAAGTTCGGCATGCGCTACAGCCTCGCCGGCAAGCGTGAGGGCGATACCCCACTGACGTTGCTATACCTCACGCCGGGCGTTGTCACGCCGGATGGTCAGCGTCATGACAAGTTCGAAGTGCAGCAGAAACTGGTGGTCGGTGCACCGCAGGACGTGATGGCCTTCGAGTTCACCGAACACCACGAAGTGGTGCCCGGCGAATGGCATTTCATCGTCTATCAGGGCGATCGCAAGCTGGCCGAACAGCGCTTCATGGTGCGTTGATCAGAGCAGGATGATCGCCCAGGTCAGGGCGATCATCAGCAGCGCGACCATTTGTGCTGCGCTGCCCATGTCCTTGGCCTGTTTGGACAGCGGGTGCAGGTTCAGCGAGATACGGTCGACCACCGCCTCGATGGCGGAATTGAGCAGTTCCACCACCAGCGCCAATAGTGGCACCAGCACCAGCAGGGCCCGCTCCGCGCGACTGACATCGACCAGGCAGGCCAGCGGCAGCAGCACCAGGTTCAACCACACCAGCTGACGGAACGCGGCTTCACCCTGGTAGGCAGCGCGCAGCCCAGCGAGCGAATAACCGGTGGCGTCGAAGATGCGCGTCAGGCCGCGGCGGCCCTTGAAGGACAGGGCGTCAAGATCGGAGCCGTCGTTCATGGCTGCAGCCCACCCCATGGATCATTCAAGGCTCGCTGGTAAGCCTGGCGCAGGTAGAGCATGTCGGCTTCGGGCATGCTGCCGCCGTGGCGTTGCAATTGGCCGAGATCACGCCGTGAGGCGCTGGCAATACGCCAATGCCGGCGGCTTTTCTCCAGATCCAGCAGGGCAATGTCCACATCCCCATCGCTGCGCACTTTGACGAACAGATGCTTGGCGTAGCAACAGCCATGCTGCCATCCCCCCAGGTGCAGGCGTGCCAGGGTGACCGCCAGGCGTTGCAGCATGGCCTGGTTGAGCTTGGGGGCGTGGGCCTCTTCGTACCACTGTTCCAGGCTGATGAAACCTGGCAAGGCTTCTGTGACCAGCAGCGCCTGCCACTGTCCACTTTGTTTGCGCGCCGAGCAGTAGACGATGTTCGGTGTACGGATGCCGAGGCGGGCGAGGGCACGGTAGGCCTGCAGCTCGCGCAGGATGGTCGGCCGTCCCAACGGGTGACGCAGCGAGCGGTAGAGATGCCCGCTCTGGCGCTTGCAATACAGCCGCGGTCGGTTTGTGTCCCAGTGTTGTAGCAGGCACACACCGCTTTCGCCGCCACGGCGTTGGTTGGCGGGCTCGACCCATTCGCCGGGGTTGTGCCACCAGCGGTCGAATTCGGTCGAGGGTAGGGCGGCCAGTGCCTGTTCGCTGAGAATGCCCATCTCAGACCACCTTGCGCAGGACGTAGGTGCGCCACATGGCATAGCCGGGTAGGAAGTCCAAGTGGCCGAGAATACTGAAGCCGGCCTGGTGGAATTCACGTTCTACCGTGCTCCGCGCGACGACGAAGCGGTTCTGGTTTTCCGTAGCTCGACCTTGAGCCATTCTGCTGGCCTCCAGACGGCGGCGTTTCCAGGCTTTGTAGTTGCCGTCGACCCACAGCGAGACGATCACCGTATCGCGGCTGACGCGATGAAACTCGCGGAGAATGGCCAGGCGGTGTTCGGCCGATTCGATGTGATGCAGCAGGCGGATGCAGAAGATGCAGTCCACCGCGTTCGCGCCCAGGTCGATATCGAAGGCGGAGGTGCGAAAGCTGTTGACCCGCGCCACCACCTCAGGTGCCTGCGCCGCGCGCGCGGTGGCGATCATGTCGGCAGAGTTGTCGGCGGCGAAGATCACCCGGTTCGGCTGCTCGCAGAGCATCGGCCAGAAGCGTCCGGCACCGCAGGGCAGGTCGAGTACCAGGTTCGGCTCATCGGCCATCTGCAATGCACGGCGCGCTACCTGCACGTCGCGCCAGTGCGACAGGCGCCGGGAAAGGCCGTCCTGGTGCTTGTGCAGATATTGCTGAGCGTGATCGAAATCGTACTTGCGGGAAAAATCCAGCTCGATGGGGCTAGGCTTGGGCATGACGAACGTCCCTTGATGGATACGTTCGTCACCCTAAACAGCAGGGCATCAAGGCCGCGTCAAAGGGGCGTGAAAATTTCGTCAAGCGCCGTTATTCAGTGTCACCCGGAAACGTGTATGACCCGGTTCGCTCTGCAGGCTGACCTGCCAGCCCTGTTTGGCGCAGATGCGTTTGACCAGTGACAGCCCCAGGCCAAGCCCCTCGCCGCGGGCCTGCGCGCCGCGCACGAAGGGCTGGAAGATGCGCTCGTGCTGCTCGGCGGGAATGCCGGCACCGCTATCCTCGATACGGAAGGCGCCCTGTTCGAGGATCAGTCGCACACTGCCACTTTCGGTGTAGTGCAGAGCATTGCGCAGCAGATTGGCCATTACCGTGCCGAGAAAGGTGGCGTTGTAACGGCCGTCGTCTTGGCCTTCCTCGGCCAATTGGAAGTCCAGACCCTTTTCCTTCATCAGGGCGCCCCAGCGACTCGCCTGTTCATGGGCGATGGTGGCGAGGGTACGGTCGCCGACGAATACCGCTTCATTACTCTTGTCGCGTGCCAGTTGCAGAAAGGTCTGTACCAGCTCGCGCATTTCCTCGCTGGCGCGGGCGATGCGCGCCACCTGTTCCTTCTCGCGCGGTCCCAGAGGCGCTTCGGCGAGTAATTCGCAGGAGGTGGCGATGACCATCAGTGGTGTGCGCAGTTCGTGGCTGACGTCACTGGTGAACAGCCGCTCGCGTTCCAGGGACTGACGCACCTGGCCCAGCGTGCTGTCGAAGGCGGCGGCCAACTGGCCGATTTCATCGTCGGGATAATCCGGTGCCAAGGGCGGCGCCAGTGGGTGCAGCTGATCGCGATGGCGCACCTGCTGGGCCAGGCGGCTGATCGGCGCCATGACCTTGCGCGCCATCATCAAACCCAGGCCCCAGGCGGCGACCACCGTCAGCAGGAAGCCTGCCAGCACCACATTGAACAGCGCATTCTCGCGGGCTTCGAATTCCTGCTGTTCCTGCACCAGCATGTAGGTCTCGCCGTTGATCTTCTGCACGTAGACGTAGAACGCCTCGTTGCCGCTGACCACTTCGTTGAATCCCTCCTGCAAGCCGGTGTACTGCTCAGGAATCAGGTACTGGTCGTGGTAGGAGGAGAAGAACTGCGTACTGCTGTCCAGGCGTGGTGGGCGGCCCTGACGAATGTCCTCGTTGAGCGTTTCGCCCAGCTCGCGGCTCATTTCCTGGGAAACCAGGTGCTCTTCAATGAAGTGCACCACACCGACGATGCTCAGCGAGAACAGACCGCTGACCATCACCGTCATCAATACGAAGGCGATCAGAATCCGCCGTTCGAAGGGCTGCTTAGACAGCATCGGCGCTCTCCGCCAGGCGATAACCGACCCCGTGGATGGTATGCAGCAAGGGCGTGGGGAAGGGCTTGTCGAGCACCTGGCGCAGTTGGTGGATGTGGCTGCGCAGGCTGTCGCTGTCCGGGCAGTCGTCGCCCCACAGTGATTCTTCCAGCGCCTCGCGGCGCACTACCGCCGGGCTGCGCTGCATGAGGATGGCCAGTAGTTTGAGGCCCAGCGGGTTGAGCTTGAGCGGCTGACCAGCGCGGCTGACATGCAGGGTGTCGAGGTCGTAGCTGAGGTCGGCGACCTGCAGCTGGCGTTTGCGACTGCCACGGCTGCGGCGCAGGATCGCCTCGATGCGCGCCACCAGTTCGGACAGCGCGAAGGGCTTGATCAGGTAGTCATCGGCGCCGGCATTGAGCCCCTGCAGACGATCATCCAGGGCATCGCGCGCGGTCAGCATGAGGATGGGAACCTCGCTGCGCCCGTCCTCGCGCAGGCGCTTGCACACCTGATAACCGTCGATGCCGGGCAGCATGATGTCCAGCACGATCAGGTCGTAATGACCGCTGCTGGCTAGGTGCAGACCGCTGAGGCCGTCCTGCGCGCAGTCGACGGAAAAGCCCTTGAGCTGCAGGTAGTCGAGCACGTTGGCGAGGATGTCTCGGTTGTCTTCGATGACCAGAATGCGCATCGCGAGTAATTCCTGGGTTTGACGATTTTTTCACACGGCTTTGACGAGCGGCTCACGGCTCGCCTCGCAGACTGCGGCACGTTCATCCTGCAAGGATCATACGATGCCTCGGCTTCAATACGCGCAACTTCGTTATCTGTCGATCATTCTGCTGGCCTGGTTGGCCGTTTTCTTCCTCACCCGTAGCGCGTTGCTGCTCAGCCACCTGAGCGATGCCGACGTGACCTTGCCGGCGCTGTTCGGGTTGTATGGGGTGGGGCTGGTTTACGACCTCAGCTTTCTGGTCTACGCCGCCGTACCGCTGACGTTGTACCTGCTGCTGTGCCCTGCCTGGTTATGGCAGCGGCGCTGGCATCAGCGTTTGCTGGTCGCACTGGTGGCCATCAGCCTGTTCGCGATGTTCTTCACCGCGGTGGCCGAATGGCTGTTCTGGGACGAGTTCGGCGTGCGCTTCAACTTCATCGCTGTGGACTACCTCGTCTATTCCAAGGAGGTGGTGGACAACATCCTAGAGTCCTACCCGATCTACCCCTTGCTGGCGCTGCTCGCGGCACTGGCCATCGGTCTGACCCTGGCGCTACGGCGGCCACTGCGCGCAGCCTTGCAGGCCCCGCGTCTGCCCCGGCTGCAGGCGGCCTACGCACTACTGATGCTGGCGCTGCTGGCAGGCTTGTGCAGCGGCCTGGTGGGGCAGGACGCGCCGCGCGGGCTGGGCGGCAACACCTACCAGCGCGAGCTCGCAAGCAACGGCCCGTACCAGTTCTTCGCCGCGTTTCGTAACAACGAGCTGGATTACCAGCAGTTCTACGCCACCCTGCCTGATGCCGCGGTGGCCGAGCAACTGCGCGCCGAGGTGGCCGAGCCCAACGCCCGCTTCATCGGTAGCGACCCGCAGGACATTCGTCGGGTGATCGATAACCCTGGGCAGCCGCGCAAGCTCAATGTGGTGCTGGTCACCATCGAAAGCCTCAGCGCCAAGTACCTGGGCAGTTTTGGTGATAAGCGTGGTCTGACCCCGAATCTCGACGAGCTGCGCAAGCACAGCCTGACCTTCACTAATTTCTACGCCACGGGTACGCGCACCGACCGCGGGCTGGAGGCGCTGACTCTGTCGGTACCGCCGACCCCGGGGCGCTCCATCGTCAAACGTATCGGCCGAGAATCCGGCTATGCCAGCCTCGGCCAGCAGCTTGGCGCACAAGGTTACGACAGCGTCTTCGTCTATGGCGGTCGTGGCTACTTCGACAACATGAACGCCTTCTTCGGCGGTAACGGCTACCGCATCGTCGACCAGAGCAGCGTCGACGAGGCCGAGATGAGCTTCCAGAACGCCTGGGGCATGGCCGACGAGGACCTTTACCATCAGGCGCTGAAGGTCGCCGATAGCGACCATGCGGCCGGCAAACCCTTCTTCCTGCAACTGATGACCACCTCCAACCATCGGCCGTACACCTATCCGGACGGGCGCGTAGACATTGCCTCTGGTGACGGGCGTGAAGGGGCGGTGAAATACACCGACTACGCCATCGGTCAGTTCCTCGCCGAAGCGCGTAGCAAGCCCTGGTTCGACAACACGCTGTTCGTCTTCGTCGCCGACCACGCTGCAGGAAGTGCCGGGCAGGAAGACCTGCCCGTGGCCAACTACCACATCCCGTTGTTCGTCTACTCGCCGAAACACATCGAGCCTGCCGAGTACGCCGACGTGGCCAGCCAGATCGATGTGGCGCCGACGCTGCTCGGGCTGCTCAACCTGGACTACGTCTCCACCTTCTTCGGCCGCAACCTGCTGCGCGCCGACCATGCACCCGGTCGAGCGCTGCTCGGCAATTACCAGCACCTGGGCCTGTTCGACGGGCAGAACCTGGCGATTCTCAGCCCACGCCAGGGCATGCGTCGCCACGACGATGCCTTGGGCCTGAGCCATGAATGGCGGGTGGATGGCAGCGATCCGTTGCTGCGTCGCGACATCGCCTACTACCAGGGCGCCAGTCACGCCTTCGGCAAGCGACTGATCGCCTGGCAGCCCGATGATCAACCGAGCCAGCAGCTCAGCCAGCGCTAAGGAACGACCATGCCGTCTCGTTATTTCGATTTTCGTCTGGCGCTGGGTATTCCACTGCTGCTGATGGCGTTGCTACTGCTGATCGACCCCAGCCCTGTGGATTTCGCCCTCGCTCATCTGTTCTACGAGCCCGGCCAGGGGTTCATCGGCCGTAGCAGCTTCTGGCTCGAGGACATCCTGCATGACCGCGCCAAGCAGGCGGTGATCGTGCTGGGTGTGCTAGCCATCGCCGGCTTTACGCTCAGTCTGCTGCCGACGCGCTTGCGTGCCTGGCGCCGTCAGCTCGGTTATCTGGTGCTGGCATTGGGGCTGTCGACCTCGTTGGTTACGCCACTGAAAACGCTGACCGGCATGCATTGCCCCTGGAGCCTGAGCGAGTTTGGTGGCCAGGAGCAGTTCACACCGCTGCTCGCTGAACGCGCGCCAACGGCCAACCCCGGGCGTTGCTGGCCAGGCGGGCATGCCTCGGCCGGGTTTTCGCTGCTGGCGCTGTTTTTCGTGCTGCGCGACCGCCGCCCACGCGCTGCGCGCATCGCACTGGTCGTCGCGCTGGGGCTCGGCTCACTGTTTTCCCTGGGACGCATGTTGCAGGGCGCGCACTTTCTTTCGCACAACCTGTGGACGCTGCTGATCGACTGGGTGATCTGCGTGCTGACCTATCGCTGGCTACTTTACCGCGCTCCGCTGGCGCAACGTCCGTTTCAAAAAAACGTCTGGGGAGAAACCTGCCGATGAAGAGAATCGTACAGGGCCTGCGCCTGGCGCTGGCCGCACTGGTATTCGCGGGTGCATTGCTGGCGCTGCCACTGAGCATGGCCTGGGGCGCGACGATCTCGCCGGCACCCGTGCAGGGCGTACGCCCGGGCAACTGGGCACAACCCTTGGATACCCGTATCAACCTCTATCGCATGGCGCCAGATCTGTACCGCAGCGCGCTGCCGACGGCGAAAGACTGGCCGCAACTGCAGGCGCTCGGTGTTACCACGGTGATCAATTTCTACCAGCACGGCGACGATCAATGGCTGGTCGACCCGCGCGTCCAGCAGGTTCATCTGCCGCTGCGCACGGACCGTATCGACGACACCGACGTCATCGAGGTGCTGCGCAGCATCCGCCAGGCACAGGGGCGTGGCGCGGTGCTGATTCACTGCAAGCATGGACAGAATCGCACCGGGTTGATCGCCGCGCTGTATCGCGTCATCTATCAGAACTGGAGCAAGGAACAGGCCCTGGCAGAAATGGCCGGCGGCGGCTTCGGTGGCGAGGAGCGTATGGGCGACGCCGAACGTTATCTGCGTGACGCCGATATTCCAGCGTTGCGTTCGGCCCTGGCCTCTGGCGCCTGCAGCACCAGCCCCTGGGCAATGTGTGCGCTCAAGGATCGCCTGCTAGGTGTAATCGAAGGAGCATGACGCCATGCGCCTCACACGCTTGCTGATCTGCGTGCTTGCACTACTGAACCTGTTCGGTTGCCAAAGCCTGCGCGAACAGATGCTGGCGGCCAATTATCCGCCGGCCTTCGTCGACGGTTTTGAGGCCGGCTGCAGCAGTGGGCGTTCGGCAGTCGGACCGCTGGGCCAGTTCGACAAGGACGTACCACGTTATATGGCCGAGACACTCTACACGCAGGGTTGGGATGACGGGTTTCGCCAGTGTGAGGCCGTGCAGCGCGCCGATGACTGGCAGGCGCGATGGGAGGAGCGGCGGCGCGATGATGAATGGCGCCAGCATGTCGACCAGGCGATGGCCAAGGCGCTGCGGCGCTAGATTTTTCGCTTGTACTTATAAAGTGCGCGGAAATAGAGCCGATAAGGAACACGGGATCGGCGCAATCTCACCCGATTTCTAGCCAGGTATGGCCAGGTATGACCCGAATTCTGCGCGCAATAGGAGTTTCACGACATGTCGCTGCGTAATCTTTCAATCGCTCCACGGGCTGCCTTGGGGTTCGGCCTGGTGGCGTTGCTGGTGTTGCTGCTCGGTTCATTTTCACTGTTCCAGATGACCGAGATGCGCAAGCAGGCCGAGGCCGTCGATCAGGACTGGCTGCCAAGCGTGATGGCGCTGGGCGAGGTCAGCCAGGACATACTGCGCCTTCGTGCCGTGACGCTACGGCTGATGCTCAACCGCGAGTCGGAGGAACTACAGCGCAATCTTCGCCTGGCAGATGATCTGCGTAATGCGCTCAGTACGGCCAATTCAACCTACGAAAAGCTGATTTCCAGCAGCGATGAGCGAGGCCTTTATGAAGGCTTTCGCCGCGCTGAAGCGGCCTACTTGCAGGAGCAGGGTAAGATCGTCGCCTTCGTTCGCCAGGGCAATTTCGACGATGCCATTGTCGTGTCTCGTGGCACGCTCAATCAGCATGCAGATGAAATGACCCGTGCGTTACGCGATCTTTCCGAGCTGAACCGCCAGGGCGCTACCGAGGCGGCTCGCGAAGCCGGGCAGGTGTTCGATTCGGCGCGTATCTGGGTGGTGGTGATGATGGCGCTGGCGGCGTTGGCCACCGTGGTTTTGGCGCTGTTGCTGACCCGCAGCATCGTCGCGCCGCTGACGGAAGCGGTGCGTCTGGCCGAGGTAGTGGCGTCGGGTGATCTGACACAGAACATCCACGTCGAAGGTCGTGACGAGCCTGCACAGTTGCTCAATGCGCTGAAAAGCATGCAGCAGAGCCTGCGTAGCACTATTCAAAGCATTTCTGACTCGTCCAACCAACTGGCTTCGGCCTCCGAGGAGCTGCATGCAGTGACCGAGGATTCCACTCGCGGCCTGCACCAGCAGAACACCGAGATCGAGCAGGCCGCTACTGCGGTGAACGAGATGACAGCAGCGGTCGAGGAGGTGGCGCGCAACGCCGTCAGCACGTCCGAGGCCTCGCGCGAATCGAACGTCACGGCGCAGCAGGGTCGTGAGCAGGTGCGCCAGACCGTCGATTCCATTGGGCAACTGGCAGCTGATGTCACCACCACTTCGGGCGAGGTCGAGCAATTGGCCGAGCGTGTGCACGAGATCAGCAAGGTGCTCGATGTGATTCGCTCTATCGCCGAGCAGACCAACCTGCTGGCGCTCAACGCTGCTATCGAGGCCGCGCGGGCCGGCGACGCCGGGCGCGGTTTCGCCGTGGTTGCCGACGAGGTGAGGGCGCTGGCGCATCGCACTCAGCAATCCACCCAGGAAATCGAACAGATGATCGGCGGCATCCAGAGCGGTACGGATCGCGCCGTCAGCGCCATGCAGAGCAGCAACGGCCGCGCCCGTTCCACGTTGGAGGTGGCCCAGGCTGCCGGTGTTGCGCTGGAGCAGATCACCCAGGCGATTTCTTCGATCAACGAGCGCAACCTGGTGATCGCCAGTGCGTCGGAGGAGCAGGCGCAGGTGGCCCGCGAGGTGGATCGCAACCTGGTCAACATTCGCGACCTGTCGATGCAGACCTCGGCGGGGGCCAATCAGACCAGTGCCGCGAGTCAGGAGCTGTCGCGCCTGGCGGTCGATTTGAACAATCTGGTGGCGCGCTTCAAGGTTTGAGGCGAGACAGAAACGAAAACGGCGCCCGAGCAGACTGTGTGAAAACGTTCTGAACTGAACCGGTTCAATACAAGCGCCTCGATTGATTCGGGGCGTTTGTGTTTTTACTGGTGCAATGATGCAAAGTGCAGCGCTCAGGTCAGCAGCTCGATCATGCGGCGTGCCCCGAGTACCGAAATAGCACG
>NZ_JBLUPX010000043.1:0-26134 GCF_048068235.1 Pseudomonas sp. NY15364
GTCCTACCTCATCGCCGTGAGGATCGCAGTTATCCGCGAGCGGTCAAACCCAAGCCGTCCAAGTATCCGACCAGAAATAAAAATGCCAGTCAGCTTAACTGACTGGCATTATCCCACGGAATGCCCTTTTTCGTAGCGTTGGCGGGATCAGTCGTCGCTGTCGTCGTCGTCCCCGCCGTCGACCTTCATGCCCAGTTCCTTGATCTTGCGGGTCAGGGTGTTACGACCCCAGCCCAGCAGCAAGGCGGCGTCGCGGCGGCGGCCGGCGGTGTGCTTGAGCGCGGTCTCGATCATGATGCGCTCGAACGCCGGCACAGCGCTGTCGAGCAGGTTGGACTGGCCGCGTGCCAGGGCCTGGTCGGCCCAGAGGCGCAGCGCCTGCTCCCAGTTGGTCACTGGTGCGGCGTCCTGCGGCTGGGTCAGCAGCTCGGGTGGCAGGTCATCGACGTGCACTTCGCGACCCGAGGCCATGACGGTGATCCAGCGGCAGGTGTTCTCCAACTGGCGCACGTTGCCCGGCCAGGGCAGGTGCTTGAGGTAATCCTCGGTTTCGCTCTTGAGCAATTTCGGCTCCACCGCCAGTTCCTGCGCGGCGCGGGCGAGGAAGTGGTGGGCCAGGGTCGGGATGTCCTCGCGGCGATCGGCCAGGCGCGGGATGTGAATGCGGATGACGTTGAGGCGGTGGAACAGGTCTTCACGGAACTTGCCGGCTGTCACCAGGGTTTCCAGGTTCTGGTGGGTGGCGGCGATGATGCGCACGTCCACCTTCACCGGGGTGTGACCACCGACGCGGTAGAACTCGCCATCGGCCAATACGCGCAGCAGACGAGTTTGAGTGTCAGCCGGCATGTCGCCGATTTCGTCGAGGAACAGGGTGCCGCCATCGGCCTGTTCGAAACGGCCGCGACGCTGGTTGGCCGCGCCGGTGAAGGCGCCTTTCTCGTGGCCGAACAGCTCGGACTCCATCAGATCCTTTGGGATCGCCGCCATGTTCAGGGCAATGAACGGCGCTGCTGCGCGTGGGCTATGGCGGTGCAGGGCGTGAGCCACCAGCTCTTTACCCGTACCAGATTCGCCGTTGATCAGTACGGTGATATTGGAGTGGCTCAAGCGTCCAATAGCGCGGAAAACCTCCTGCATCGCCGGTGCTTCACCGATGATTTCCGGGGTGCGCGCCTGTGCCGCCGGTACGGCCAGGCTCTGCTGTTCCTGAGCATGCTGGAAGGCGCGCTTGACCAGTGAAACGGCCTCGTCGACGTCGAACGGCTTGGGTAGGTACTCGAAGGCGCCGCCCTGGTAACTGGCTACTGCGCTGTCCAGGTCCGAATGCGCGGTCATGATGATCACCGGCAAGCGTGGATACAGCTCGCGGATGCGTGCCAGCAGGTCGAGGCCGCTGGCTCCGGGCATGCGGATGTCGGAGATGATCACGTCCGGCTGTTGGCGGGTCAGGCGGGCGAGTACACCGTCGGCACTGTCGAAACTCTGGGTGGTCATGCCTTCCTGTTGCAGGGCCTTTTCCAGTACCCAGCGGATGGAACGATCGTCGTCGACAATCCAGACGGTTTCACTGCGGCTCATGGCGTGGGCGCTCCTTGTTCCAGCGGTAGGAAGATCGAGAATACGGTGTGGCCGGGATAGCTCTCGCACTCGATCAGCCCCTGGTGCTGGCTGATGATGTTCTGGGTGATGGCCAGGCCCAGGCCGGTGCCGTCGGCACGACCGCTGACCATGGGATAGAAGATGGTTTCCTGCAGTTCCGGCGGAATGCCGGGACCGTTGTCGATGATCTCGACCTTGACCACCAGGCGATGGCGCGTATGGCCAATGGTGAACTGGCGCAGGGTGCGGGTACGCAGGCTGATGCGCCCGAGGCCCATGTCATGCTTCTGCCCGGCGATGGCCTGCATGGCGTTGCGCACGATATTGAGCACGGCCTGGATCATCTGCTCACGGTCGATCAGCAGATCTGGAATGCTTGGGTCGTAGTCGCGTACCAAGGTGATGCTGCCTTGGCTTTCCGCCTCAATCAGGTTGGCGACACGCTCCAGCACCTCGTGCACGTTGGTCATCGACAGCGACGGCAACTTGTTCGAGCCGAGCATGCGGTCGACCAGGTTACGCAAGCGGTCGGCCTCTTCGATGATGACGTTGGTGTAGTCCTTGAGTTCTTCATTGGGCAGTTCGCGCGACAGCAGTTGCGCCGCACCGCGAATGCCGCCGAGCGGATTCTTTATCTCGTGGGCCAGGCCGCGCACCAGCAGTTTGGTGGTTTCCTGCTTGGACAGCTGCGCCTCTTCCTTGGTGATGCGCAGCAGGCGGTCGCGCGGGTGCACCTCCAGCAGCAGCAGGGTTTCGCCCATGCTGAACAGCGGCGTTACCGCGTAGTCCACGGTCAGCGTCTGGCCGGTGACCGAGGTCAATACGGCTTCGCGCTTGTTGAATGGGTGCGCCTGTTCCACCGCCTGGCGCAAGGATGACAGCGCCTCGGGCGATTCGGTGAACAGGTCGCTGATGAACTGACCGTGGCTGCGTTGGCCGCTGACGGCCAGGAGCATTTCCGCCGCCGGGTTCATGTACTCAAGGCACAGCTGGCTGTTGAGCAGCAGGGTGGCGGTGGTCAGATTGTCGAGTAGCAGGCGGTGCAGCGCGTCGTTGATGGTCATAAGCAGTGCGTTCCGGCGATGAGCAGGAAAATGCAAGAAGCAAACCAAGGCCCCGAAAAGACGCATTATTTGTGCGGTCTGCCAGGTTTTGGTGGTGCTGGGGCGAGGCCGGGCGGGGAAAAGCGACCCAAAACAGGGAGAGCTTAGGAGGTGGTGCGCCAGATTGCACCATTAAGGTGCAATCTGCTTTCAGAGGAAAGGAAGGATGCTGGCCTTTTCCTTGGGCTTGTCTTTCAGCGGGCACTCGGGGCGAACGCCGTATTCATCTTTCTTGCAGGGATTGATCTTGCGCTTCTGCGCCAGGGTCATGCGGTGCATGTGAAAGGGTTGCGCGGGTGTGCGCTCGACGATGAGGCCGGCGGAGTCGATGATTTCTGCCACCAGTTGGTGCGTGCCGCGGTCGACGTGCTGCAGGGAGAAGACCGGGCTACGGCTGATCTCGCCCTGGGGAGCACCGTCGAGCAGCAGTCGGTAGTTATGGCCGGGCAGCAGGCCCGGCTCGCTGTTGAGGGTGACGATCATGTCGCCGGAGCCGTTGTGGATCGAGGCATCCGGCTCCGGCACGAGGATGCGCAGTACCTGATAGTGCACGGTCGGCTTGGTGACGGCAGGTGGCGGGGCCATGCGCACTGTGGATTGCGGCTGGTTCATTTGCGCGCTGTTGGACGGCGCGAGCATCACCCGTTCAGCATTGCTGCTGCGCGGTTTGTCAGTGAAAACGCGGTTACCTTCAGCATCGATGTAGGTATAGACCTGAGCCGAAACGACTTGGGTGATGAGCAGCAGGCAAAACAGTAGTGCACGCATCGGGATCAGTTCGTCGGTCTCGGGGTTGGGCGCGGAGTCGGTCGTGGTGGTGTGACCGGTGGGCGGGCAGGGCTGTTGACGCTGATGCGCTGCACGGTGAAGGTTTCGGTGGCGCTCTGCTGAATGATGCGTTCGCCCGCGACTACCGCCACAGCGAGGCTGTGCTCACCTCGGTCGACATCGGTCAGTTGCAGGCTCGGTACGTTGCTGGCCTGGCCGTATGGCTCGCCATCGAGAATCAGGCGTAGCTGGTGGCCGGGCTGCAGGCGCGGCTGGATGTTCACACCGACGATGAAGGTACCGTTGTTGGCGCGCATCGCGTCGTCGTCAGGGATGCCGGTGAGGCTCAGCACGGAGTAGGGCGCTTCGCTCTGCGCTGGCGTGTTGCCGTCGGTCGCCGGCATGCTCGGCGTCTGCATCTCCACCGTGTTGGTCGGGGGCAGATTGACGCTCTCGGCGGCCGTGCCATCTGGAGGCTGATTGGTGAAGACCGTGTTGCCGTTGGCGTCGGTGTATTTGTAGATCTGCGCACTGGCCGGCAGGGCCAGGGCGAGCAGCAGGCAGGCGAGTAACGGGCGCATGGGCCGATCCTTCCGCGGGTGATGCGCTAAGCCTTGCACTGCTATCGGTTCCTGGCAAGCGCAGGGCGCTATGGCTGTGATGTTTGGCTACAAATCGGCGCCGGTCATGGAGACGATTGCGTAGGGCTCGGGCTCTCGGTACGCACGGCGTACCCTGCGGCGGAAAATGAAAAAGCCCCGCCAGGCATCGCCGGACGGGGCTTTCGAGTGCGCTGCACGAGGCGGCGCAGACTGGCTTAGACGCTGTAGTACAGGTCGTATTCCAGCGGGTGTACGAAGGTACGTACCTTGATTTCTTCTTCCGATTTCAGCTCGATGTAGGCATCGATGAAGTCGTCGGAGAACACGCCGCCCTTGGTCAGGAACGCGCGGCCCTTGTCCAGCTCTTCCAGGGCTTCTTTCAGGCTGCCGCAGACCTGCGGGATCAGCTTGCCTTCTTCCGGCGGCAGGTCGTACAGGTTCTTGTCGGCGGCATCGCCCGGGTGGATCTTGTTCTGGATACCGTCCAGACCGGCCATCAGCAGTGCAGCGAAGCACAGGTACGGGTTGGCAGCCGGGTCCGGGAAGCGCGCTTCGATACGGCGGGCTTTCGGGCTGGAAACGTACGGAATACGGATCGAAGCGCTGCGGTTGCGAGCCGAGTAGGCCAGCATGACCGGCGCTTCGAAGCCCGGAACCAGGCGCTTGTAGGAGTTGGTCGACGGGTTGGTGAAGCCGTTCAGGGCCTTACCGTGCTTGATGATGCCGCCGATGAAGTACAGGGCGGTCTCGGACAGACCGGCATAGCCTTCGCCAGCGAAGGTGTTCTTGCCGTCCTTGGAGATCGACATGTGCACGTGCATGCCCGAACCGTTGTCGCCGTACAGCGGCTTCGGCATGAAGGTAGCAGTCTTGCCGTAGGCGTCGGCCACGTTGTGCACGCAGTACTTCAGGGTCTGAACTTCGTCAGCCTTGGCGACCAGGGTGTTGAACTTCACGCCGATTTCGTTCTGACCGGCAGTGGCCACTTCGTGGTGGTGCACTTCGACGACCAGGCCCATTTCTTCCATGGCATTACACATGGCAGTACGGATTTCGTGGTCGTGGTCGCACGGCGGAACCGGGAAGTAACCACCTTTGACGGCCGGACGGTGGCCTTTGTTGCCGCCTTCCACGTCTTGGTCGGTCATCCAGGAGCCTTGCTCGGAGTAGATCTTGAACATCGAGCCGGAGATGTCGGACTTGAACTTCACTTCGTCGAAGATGAAGAACTCGGGCTCCGGGCCGACGAATACGGTGTCACCGATGCCGGTGGTTTTCAGGAACTCTTCGGCACGCTTGGCGATGGAGCGCGGGTCACGATCGTAGCCCTGCATGGTGCTTGGCTCGATGATGTCGCAAACGATGATCAGGGTCGGCTCTTCGGTGAACGGGTCCAGTACCGAAGTTTCGTCGACCGGCATCAGGATCATGTCGGAGGCTTCGATGCCTTTCCAGCCGTGGATGGACGAGCCATCGAACATCTTGCCGTGCTCGAAGAAGTCTTCGTCCAGGGCGTCACGGGCCGGCATGGTCACGTGGTGCTGCTTGCCTTTGGTATCGGTGAAGCGCAGGTCTACCCACTTCACGTCGTGTTCTTTGATCAGTTGAACAGCCTTAGACATGTTGTCCTCCAGATGGAAAAGGCTCGCTTCGTGGAGCCCCGATATGTGCGGTGAAGCCCGGCGGGATAGTCCTTCAGGGCGACCTGCCTCACAAGGGAGCAAATTGCATGCCAGTGCCCTTTATTGGGCAGAGGCCGCGAAACTCAGGCGCTACGCCGGCTGCGCGCCGATTCTGTGGAGATATTTGCACCATTTAAGGGCTGCTGTTTATGGAAAAGGCCTATTTTGGTGCGCCAACTTTGGGTTGCAGTATTTTTGGTCAAAGCTTGAACAATTTCCGCTATAATCCGCGCCCCTGTTTTTTCGTCCCCCAAGCGGGCGGCCTATTCATGAAGCTGATCGTCAAAGTTTTCCCGGAAATCACCATCAAGAGTCGCCCGGTGCGCAAGCAGTTCATTCGCCAGTTGGGGAAGAACATTCGCTCCGTGCTGCGTGATCTTGACCCTGCTCTGCGGGTCACGGGTGTCTGGGACAACCTCGAGGTCGAGACCGACCTGGACGATCCCAAGCTGCTGGCCGAGATGACCGAACGCCTGCGCAACACGCCGGGCATTGGTCTGTTCCTCGAGGTGAATGAGTACCCGCTGGGCGATCTGGACGAGATCACCGAACACTGCAAGCGCCACTACGCCGACCAGTTGCCGGGCAAGATCTTCGCCGTGCGTTGCAAGCGTGGCGGCAAGCACGCGTTCAGCTCAATCGATGTCGAACGCCATGTCGGTTCGCGTCTGCGTCAGGAGTGCGGTGCAGCCGGTATCGACCTGAAGAAACCGGACGTCGAAGTGCGCATGGAAATTCGCGATCAGCGCCTCTTCGTGGTGCACAACCGCCACGAAGGCCTCGGCGGTTACCCGCTGGGCTCGTTGGAACAGACCCTGGTGCTGATGAGTGGCGGCTTCGACTCCACCGTCGCGGCCTATCAGATGATGCGCCGAGGCCTGGTCAGCCACTTCTGCTTCTTCAATCTCGGTGGCCGTGCCCATGAACTGGGCGTGATGGAAGTGGCGCACTATATATGGCAGAAGTTCGGCCGCTCGCAGCGTGTGCTGTTCGTCAGCGTGCCGTTCGAGGAAGTGGTCGGCGAGATTCTCGGCAAGGTCGACAACAGCCAGATGGGCGTGATCCTCAAGCGCATGATGCTGCGCGCCGCCACCCGCGTCGCCGAGAAGCTGCAGATCGAAGCGCTGGTCACCGGCGAGGCGATCAGCCAGGTGTCGAGCCAGACCCTGACCAACCTGGCGGTGATCGATTCGGCCACCGACATGCTGGTGATGCGCCCGCTTATCGCCAGCCACAAGCAGGACATCATCGACACCGCCACGCAGATCGGTACCGCCGAGTTCGCCAAGAACATGCCCGAATACTGCGGCGTGATCTCGGTCAACCCGACCACCAAGGCCCGCGGTTACCGCGTGGAGAAGGAGGAGGCGCAGTTCGACATGGCCATCCTCGATCGCGCCTTGGAACGCGCCACCCAACTGCCCATCGACCGCGTGATCGACGAACTGGGCAAGGACGTGCAGGTCGAGGAAGTGCGTGAGGCGCTGGCCGGGCACATCGTCATCGACATTCGCCACCCCGACACCGCCGAAGACGAGCCGCTCGACGTGCCGGGTATCGAGGTGCAGGCGCTGCCGTTCTACGCGCTGAACAACAAATTCAAGGAACTGGATGAGAACCGCCAGTACCTGCTGTATTGCGACAAGGGCGTCATGAGCCGCCTGCATGCCCATCACCTGCTGAGCGAGGGGCATGCCAATGTGCGCGTTTATCGTCCGACATAAGACGCCGGGGTTGAATGGCGGCAGTATCCGCCATCGCCCTCCCGACCCGGGGCACCTCTAAAAACTACCTGCGTTGTCATTGCTGCGTTAAAAACAAGCTCAAAATGCTCACATAGCTCGTAAAGTCGAGCGCGACTCCGACCGTTTTTCGCTTGTTTCTGCCTTGCACTGACTGCCTCGCCTAGGTTTTTAGAGGTGCCCCGATCAGCTCGCTGATCCCCTTTTCTTCATATTCGTCGTCCAGGCTGGGCGACATACCGAATCCTCTGATCGAGATACATACAGTGATCGAAAAACTGCGCAACATCGCCATCATCGCCCACGTCGACCATGGCAAAACCACCCTCGTAGATGCCCTGCTGCGTCAATCCGGCACCCTTGAGCGTAACGAGCTCAACGACGAGCGCGTGATGGACAGCAACGACCAGGAAAAAGAGCGCGGCATCACCATTCTGGCCAAGAACACCGCCATCAAATGGAACGACTACCGCATCAACATCGTCGACACCCCCGGCCACGCCGACTTCGGTGGCGAAGTAGAGCGCGTGATGTCGATGGTCGACTCCGTACTGCTGGTGGTCGACGCCCAGGACGGTCCGATGCCGCAAACCCGTTTCGTGACCAAGAAGGCCTTCGAAGCCGGTCTCAAGCCGATCGTCGTGATCAACAAGATCGACCGTCCGGGCGCGCGTCCTGACTGGGTCATGGATCAGATCTTCGACCTGTTCGATAACCTCGGCGCCACCGATGAGCAACTCGACTTCCAGGTCGTCTACGCCAGCGCCCTGAACGGCATCGCCGGTCTCGACCACACCGCCATGGCCGAAGACCTGACCCCGCTGTACCAGGCCATCGTCGACCACGTGCCGGCGCCGAACGTCGACCTCGACGGCCCGTTCCAGATGCAGATCTCCGCGCTGGACTACAACAGCTTCCTCGGCATCATCGGTGTCGGCCGTATCGCCCGTGGTCGCGTCAAGCCGAACACGCCGGTAGTGGCCATCGACGTCGACGGCAAGAAACGTAACGGCCGTATCCTCAAGCTGATGGGCCACCACGGCCTGCACCGCGTAGACGTCGAAGAAGCCACCGCCGGTGACATCGTCTGCGTCAGCGGCATGGACCAGCTGTTCATCTCCGACACCCTGTGCGACATCAACCATGTCGAGGCGATGAAGCCGCTGACCGTCGACGAGCCGACCGTGTCGATGACCTTCCAGGTCAACGATTCGCCGTTCTGCGGCAAGGAAGGCAAGTTCGTCACCAGCCGCAACATCAAGGAGCGTCTGGACAAGGAGCTGCTGTACAACGTGGCCCTGCGCGTTGAAGAGGGCGACAGCGCCGACAAGTTCAAGGTCTCTGGTCGTGGCGAGCTGCACCTCTCGGTACTGATCGAAACCATGCGCCGCGAAGGCTTCGAAATGGGCGTCGGCCGTCCGGAAGTGATCATCCGTGAAGTCAACGGCGTCAAGCAGGAGCCGTACGAGAACGTCACCATCGACATCCCGGAAGAAGCCCAGGGCAAGGTCATGGAAGAGATGGGCCTGCGTAAGGGTGACCTGACCAACATGGCGCCGGACGGCAAAGGCCGTGTGCGCCTGGAATACAACATCCCGGCTCGCGGTCTGATCGGTTTCCGTAACCAGTTCCTGACCCTGACCAACGGCGCCGGCATCCTGACCTCGATCTTCGACCGTTACGACACCGTTAAGCCGGGCAGCATGTCTGGCCGTCAGAACGGCGTACTGGTGTCGATCGATACCGGCAAGGCGCTGACCTACTCCCTGGAAACCCTGCAGGCGCGCGGCAAGCTGTTCATCGAGCACGGCCAGGAAATCTACAACGGTCAGATCATCGGCCTGAACAGCCGCGACAACGACCTGGGCGTCAACCCCACCAAGGGCAAGAAGCTCGACAACATGCGTGCTTCGGGCAAGGATGAAACCATCGCCCTGGTACCGCCGGTTCGCTTCACCCTGGAGCAGGCTCTGGAGTTCATCCAGGATGACGAGCTGTGCGAAGTGACGCCGAAGTCGATCCGTCTGCGCAAGAAGATCCTCGACGAAGGCGAGCGCACCCGCGCTGCCAAGAAAGCCAACAAGGCTTGATGCGGCTAGCTTAGCGCTGTAACTGAAAAGCCCCGCCAGAGCGATCTGGCGGGGCTTTTTTGTGGACTTTCGCCGAGCGCCGGGACGCGCGGGCATGAGTCGCGGGCTAGCGGCTCAGCTCATACACACAGATGTTTACCGTGCTGGCCAGGTTCAGTGACTCGATCGCGCCGCTGCCGGCGATGGTGAACGGCGTGGCGTTGAGCTCGCTCAGCGCCTGGCTTGGGACGCCGCGCGCTTCGTTGCCGAACAGGTAGCACTCGGCCTGCGCGAAGGCCGGTGCGCGCAGGCTTTGGCCCTGCATGTCGAGGCAGGCGATGCGTGCAAAGCGCGTGCTCAGGTTGTCGAGGCTGACATCCTGCTCGATGGAGGTGTGAAAGATTGCCCCCATGCTGGCGCGCACCACCTTGGGATTGAAGGGGTCGACGCTGCCGGGGCTGAGCAGGCAGCGGAAGCCGCCGAACCAGGCGAGGCTGCGCAGGATGGTGCCGAGGTTGCCGGGGTCCTGGATCTCGTGCAGGTAGATGGCCTTGCCGGCCGGCGCCGACGGGCCGGAGCCAATCGCCGCCATCGGCACTACCGCGATGATCCCCTGGGGGGTCTTGGTGTCGGAGATCTGCGCCATCTGCCGGTCACTGATCAGGTGCGTCCTGAACGGGCTCTGCCAGTGCTCGTAGGCGGCCGTGACGTAGAGTTCGCTGCTTGCCAGCTGGGGCGCGTGCTGCGCCGCTTTCTGCAGTTCCAGCACCAGGTGTTCGCCCTCGACGAGGAAGTGGCCGAATTGCTCCCGGTACTTTTTCTGCTGCAGTTTCTTGACGTCGTCGAGTTTCATGGAAGGCCTGGAAAGGGGCGTGAAAGCGGGGCTCCTCGCGGTAGCGAGGCCGCTGCGATTGTACCTGCCACCCGGCGGGCTGTCAGGCTGCAGGGCCGGCCGGCGTGAGCCGCAGGGCTGCGATGGCTTATACTCGCGACAATTGTGCAGCCCGGGTCACCATGCCGGCGGGCTGCCTTCCTGGAATTGATCTGGTTGAACGATGAAACGCTCAAAAAGCAGCAGCCGCTGGCTGAACGAACATGTGAACGATCCCTACGTGAAGCAGGCGCAGAAGGACGGCTACCGCTCGCGTGCCGCCTACAAGCTGATCGAGATCAACGAAAAGGACAAGCTGATTCGTCCCGGTATGCTGATGATGGACCTGGGCTCGGCCCCCGGTGGCTGGTCGCAGATCGCCGGACGTATGGTGGGGGCCACCGGCCGGGTAATCGCCAGCGACATCCTGCCGATGGATTCGCTCGATAACGTCGACTTCATTCAGGGTGACTTCACCGACGACAAGGTGTTCCAGCAGATTCTCGATCTGCTCGATGGTCGTCGCCCGGATTTGATCGTCTCTGACATCGCCCCCAATATCAGCGGCGTCGGCGTGGCCGATCAGGCAGCGTCGATGTATCTGGTGGAACTGGTGCTGGACATGGCCCGACAGGTGCTCAAACCTGGCGGCAACTTCGTCGCCAAGGTGTTTCAGGGCGAGGGTTCGGATGAGTACCTGCGCGACGTACGGCGTTCCTTCGAGAAGGTCATGGTGCGCAAGCCGGCAGCCTCGCGTCCGCGTTCGCGTGAGGTGTACTTCGTCGCCAAGGGCTTCAAGGGCGAGGCTCAGTAAGGATCAGTTTGCGCGCACGCGCGGCGTTTGTGCTGAGCCAGCCAGCGCTCGGCGTTCAGTGATGCGCTTGCTGCGAGGAGGCTTACGGGGGAAGTGGCCGACCTGATGAGGCCGGCCACTGGCATGGCCCTTCGGGGCGTTGTCAGCCCTCAACCTGGCGCAGTTGCGCCGGGGTGTCGCCGAGGTTGTTGAGCATGCGCTCGCTGTACCAGTCGAGGAAGTTGATCACGCCGAACTCGTAGGTCTTGGAGTACGGGCCCGGCTGGTAGGCGGTGGAGTTGATGCCGCGCTGGTTTTCCTCGCCGAGGCGTCGATCCTGGTCGTTGGTGGCGTCCCACACCTGGCGCAGGCGGGCGATGTCGTAGTCGACACCTTCGACGGCGTCCTTGTGCACCAGCCATTTGGTGATGACGATCGTCTCCTGGGCGCTGACCGGCCATACGGTGAAGTTGATCAGGTGATCGCCCATGCAGTGGTTCCACGAATGCGGCAGGTGCAGGATGCGCATGGAGCCCAGGTCCGGGTCGGTGATGCGTCCCATCAGCTTGTTGCAGCCCGGCTTGCCGTCCATGGTCATGGAAACGGTGCCCTTGAGCAGCGGCATGCGCACGATGCGGTTGCGCAGACCGAAGCTGGCGTGGGCGTAGGGAATGTTGTCCTTGTCCCAGCGGCTGGTGCATTCGGCCACCTGATCCTTGAACGCCTGGCTGGCGCGTGGGTCGGTGACGTCATCCCATTCCAGCAGGGTGTTGAGCAGTTCCGGGTGCGAACCGTTGCAGTGGTAGCACTCGCGGTTGTTCTCGATCACCAGCTTCCAGTTGGCCTTCTCGTGCATGACGCTCTGCACCGCGACCTTGGTGTTCTCCATGTCGTACGGCTCCATGTAGTGAGCCAGGGTGCTCAGGAACTCGTCGATGGCCGGCGGGTTGTCCGCCAGGCTGATGAAGATGAAGCCGCCAGCGGTCTTGCAGTTGACCGGTTTGAGGTTGTAGTCGGAGAGCTTGAAGCCTTCGCCCATCTCGGTGCCGGCGAACAACAGGCGACCATCGAGCTCATAAGTCCATTGGTGGTAGGGGCAGACCAGCTTGGCGACCTTGCCTTTGTCGGAGACGCACAGGCGCGAACCGCGATGGCGGCAGACGTTGTGGAAGGCATGGATCTGACCTTCGGCACCGCGGATGACGATGATCGGGTTGTCGCCGATCTGCAGGGTGAGGAAGTTGCCCTTGGTCGGGATTTCGCTGGTCATGCCGGCGATCAACCATTCCTTGTGGAAGATCTCCTGCATGTCGACCTGGAACAGGCGCTCGTCGTTGTAGAACGGCTGCGGCAGCGAGAAGCTGTGGTCGCGTTCGTGCAGCATCTGCGCGGTGGCCTTGCGGACGGGCTCCAGCGGGTCGCCCAGGCTCAGATTTTGGGTGCAGTCCATGTTGGCTCCTCAGTGGCTGGCGCGTTATGCCTGCCGGAAAAAGTGGCTGATACGGTATGTGCCGCAAGGTGGTCGTTTATCACTGCCGCCTGCGATGGGCGTGCATGCTTGGTGAGGCGGAGTGTGGAGCCGAGCCAAGGCGAAACCTTATCCATGGGCGACATGGCCGGATGCGTTTCCGACGCGCTAGCCCCCGTGCTATCAGGCAGGTCGCGATAAGCATGTGGATGTCGCTGGTAGATAAATGACGGCGCTCGGCCTTTCGCACAATCGGTGACATATAGGCCGACATCCGGCCGTGTGGAGAGCTGTTCATGACCACCAGCAACGCCTTCCTCAACCCGGTTACCACGCAGACCTGGACCAACGGCCGCCACCTGGTGCGTTGCGTCAAGGTGATCCAGGAAACCTGGGATGTGCGCACCTTCTGCTTCATGGCGGACCAGCCCGTGCTGTTCTTCTTCAAGCCCGGGCAGTTCGTCACCCTGGAGCTGGAGATCGATGGCCAGCCGATCATGCGCTCTTACACCATTTCCAGCTCGCCTTCGGTGCCTTACAGCTTCTCCATTACCATCAAGCGGGTGCCGGGCGGCAAGGTCTCCAACTGGCTGCACGACAACCTCAAGGAAGGCGACGAGGTACCGGTGCACGGCCCGGTCGGCTTGTTCAATGCCATCGATTTCCCTTCCGACAAGGTGCTCTATCTCTCCGGCGGTGTCGGCATCACCCCGGTGATGTCGATGGCGCGCTGGTTCTACGACACCAACGCCAACGTCGACATGATCTTCGTGCACAGCGCGCGCTCGCCCAAGGACATCATCTACCAGCGCGAGCTGGAGCACATGGCGGCGCGCATCAACAACTTCAGCCTGCACGTGATCTGCGAGAAGCACGGGCTGGGCGAGTCCTGGGCTGGCTATCGCGGTTACCTGAACAAGCCAATGCTGGAGCTGATGGCACCGGACTTCCTCGAGCGCGAAATATTCTGCTGTGGCCCGACGCCCTACATGAGCGCGGTCAAGCGTCTGCTCGAGGCAGCCGGCTACGACATGAGCCGTTACCACGAGGAGGCCTTCGGCCCGACGCCACCGGAGATCCGCGCCGAGGTCAAGGAACTGGCCGCCGAAGCCGCCGAGGCGCCCGAGGTGCCGGTGGCCGAGCTCAATCAGGTGGAGTTCATCAGTACCGGCAAGAGCATCCGTGTGGTGCCTGGCGAAACCGTGCACGCCGCTGCGGCCAAGCTCGGCCTGCATATTCCCAAGGCCTGCGGCATGGGTATCTGCGGTACCTGCAAGGTGATGAAGACCGCCGGGGAAGTGGAGATGGAGCACAACGGCGGCATCACCGACGAGGATGTGGCCGAGGGCTACATCCTGTCGTGCTGCAGCGTGCCGAAAGGGGATGTGGCAATCGACTATTGATCGTCATGAATATCCGTAGCCCGGATGAAATCCGGGCTACTTAGCCATAAACACCGTTCGTGGCCTTAAGGCGTTTCAGGCGCTCATCACTTCACGGATATCTGCAGCCAACTGACGCACACGGGCTTCGTCGGTATCCCACGAGCACATGAAGCGCGCGCCGCCGGCGCCGATGAAGGTGTAGAAGCGCCAGCCACGGGCGGTGAGGGCGGCGATGGCCGGCTCCGACAGTTGCAGGAACACGCCGTTGGCTTCCACCGGGAACATCAGGCTGACGCCGGGTACGTCCTCGACCAGGGTGGCCAGCAACTGCGCGCAGCGGTTGGCGTGGTTGGCGTATTTCAGCCAGACATCGTTCTGCAGGATGCCGACCCAGGGCGCGGACAGGTAGCGCATCTTCGAGGCCAGTTGGCCGGCCTGCTTGCAGCGGTAGTCGAAGTCCTCGGCCAGATCCTTGTTGAAGAAGACGATGGCCTCACCGACGGCCATGCCGTTCTTGGTGCCGCCGAAGCACAGCACATCGACGCCGGCCTTCCAGGTCAGCTCTGCCGGGGTGCAGCCGAGGAAGGCGCAGGCGTTGGAGAAGCGTGCGCCGTCCATGTGCAGGTGCAGGCCCAGCTCCTCGCAGACCTGGCTGATGGCGCGGACTTCTTCCGGGCGATAGACAGTGCCTACTTCGGTGGCCTGGGTGAGGGTGACCACGCGCGGTTTCGGGTAGTGGATATCCTGACGCTTGCGGGCGATCTCGCGGATCGCATGCGGGGTCAGCTTGCCGTTATCGGTCTTGGCCAGCAGCAGCTTGGAGCCGTTGGAGAAGAACTCCGGTGCGCCGCATTCGTCGGTTTCGACGTGGGCGGTCTCCGAGCAGATCACGCTGTGGTAGCTCTGGCACAGCGAGGCCAGGGCCAGGGAGTTGGCGGCAGTGCCGTTGAAGGCGAAGAACACCTCGCAGTCGGTCTCGAACAGGCGGCGGAAGTGATCGGCAGCGCGCGCCGTCCATTCGTCATCGCCGTAGGCGCGCTGGTGGCCCTGGTTGGCCTCGGCCATGGCGCCCCAAGCTTCGGGACAGATGCCGGAGTAGTTGTCGCTGGCGAATTGCTGGGCATTGTCGGGCATTGGCGCGTTCCTTCTGAAAAACCTGCCGGCGGGTCTGCCGGGAAAGCCTCTACTTTAACCCTGCGGCTATCTGTCAGGCGTCCGTCGCCGCGACGAGTTGTTGCGCTGAAGCGTACTGCCGAGTCGGTTCGTGGCCAATCGTTCGGCTAGCAGATGGAACTTGAAGCTTGCTCTGGCGTTCACACTTACCAGAGGGCGGCAGTCGATCCGCTCTCCGCAATCAAGAGAAGGAGTTTCCCATGACTTATCGTCACCTGCTCGCCCTTGCCCTGCCGCTGGCCGTGGCGCTCCCCGTTTCCGCCGCCGAGTGGTCGGATGATGCCAAGACCGAATTCGTTCAGCAGTGCATCGCTGGCGCACCGGCAGGCTACGAGGAGCCACAACTGCGTGCTTATTGTGACTGCGCTGCGACCAACGTCAGCAAGGAATTCAGCGAAGCCGAGCTGCAGGAAATCAGCCGCCAATCCCCGCCTGACCCTGCCATGCAGCAGCGTCTGGTAAATGCCTCCAGCAGCTGTGCTGGCAAGCTCAAGCCTTAAGGCGTCGTTGAGCAAATAGCAGGCGCTGGCGCCGGAGCCCCATGGGCTCTGGCCCGGCGCCATGTTTCCACAGGCCATGCACAGCGCCGCCCACAGTATTTGTGCACAAGCCTGCTCTATCTCTTTGATCCTGTTCGATTTTTAGCCGTCTCTCGGCAAGCCCCGGCTGCTCTGGCTTCGCGCCTGCGTCGAACAGCCTATGCACAGTTTCATCCACATCTTCTGTGCATATCCCCAACCGATCCTCGCCTCTCGCCCATGTCGCTGGTGGATAAGCCAGGGAGCCTGCGTGGCTGTATGGATATCGAACACGACCCTCAGCGGCAGCGCCGGCAGGGGTGGCAGCCATCTGCTGACAGCTTTTCCACAGGCTAGTCCACCGCTTCTGTGCATGGTCCGCTTTGTTAACTGCTTGATATCGATCAGGAAATAACCGCGACCCGGCAGCCCCTGCAGATGCTGGGGCGACGCGCGGTATGCACGGTTTATCCACAGCTTGATCCCCGTTATTTGTGCGCAAAAACGCGAGCTGATCTCGACGCGCCTGATTGCGACAAGGCCATGTCGCAAACGAATGCTCTCACGGCGTTGGCAGGCATTTGAGCGGGCAGGGGCGGCCCTACCATCGCTGCACAGGGCCTTGCCGGCCTGCCCGTCCAAGACCGCCGCCCACAGGCGCTGCAGGAGAGTTGAGATGTTCAGCAAGCAGGATCAGATTCAGGGTTACGACGACGAGTTGCTCGCGGCGATCGATCAGGAAGAACGCCGTCAGGAAGAGCATATCGAGCTGATCGCCTCGGAGAACTACTGCAGTCAGCGGGTGATGGAAGCGCAGGGCAGCGGCCTGACCAACAAGTACGCCGAAGGTTATCCGGGCAAGCGTTATTACGGTGGCTGCGAGTACGTCGACAAGGTCGAGCAACTCGCCATCGACCGCTCCAAGGCGCTGTTCGGCGCCGATTACGCCAACGTTCAGCCGCACTCCGGTTCCTCGGCCAACAGCGCCGTGTACCTGGCGTTGCTCAATGCCGGCGACACTATCCTCGGTATGAGCCTGGCCCACGGCGGCCACCTGACTCACGGCGCCAAGGTGTCGTCCTCGGGCAAACTCTACAACGCCGTGCAGTACGGCCTGGACACCGCTACCGGGCTGATCGACTACGACGAGGTCGAGCGCCTGGCCGTGGAGCACAAGCCGAAGATCATCGTTGCCGGCTTCTCCGCCTATTCCAAGACCCTGGATTTCCCTCGCTTTCGCGCTATCGCCGACAAGGTTGGTGCGCTGCTGTTCGTCGACATGGCCCACGTCGCCGGCCTGGTCGCAGCGGGCCTGTACCCGAACCCGATTCCCTTCGCCGATGTGGTCACCACCACGACTCACAAGACCCTGCGCGGCCCGCGTGGCGGCCTGATCCTGGCCAAGGCCAACGAAGAGATCGAGAAGAAGCTCAACTCCGCCGTATTCCCCGGTGCCCAGGGCGGCCCGCTGATGCACGTCATCGCCGCCAAGGCCGTGTGCTTCAAGGAGGCCATGGAGCCGGAGTTCAAGGTTTACCAGCAGCAGGTCATCGACAACGCCCGGGCCATGGCCAAGGTGTTCATCGAGCGCGGCTACGAGGTGGTGTCCGGCGGCACCGACAACCACCTGTTCCTGCTCAGCCTGATCAAGCAAGGGCTGACCGGCAAGGAGGCTGACGCCGCCCTCGGCCGCGCTGGCATCACCGTGAACAAGAACGCCGTACCGAACGACCCACAGTCGCCGTTCGTCACTTCGGGCATCCGCATCGGTACGCCGGCGGTGACCACCCGTGGCTTCAAGGTCGCCCAGTGCCAGGCGCTGGCCGGCTGGATCTGCGACATCCTCGATCACCTCGGCGATGCCGATGTCGAGGCGCAGGTGGCCAAGCTGGTGGCCGGGCTGTGTGCGGACTACCCGGTGTATCGCTAAGCCAACCCTTTCTCTCGGCCCCTCTCGCGTAACGCTGAGAGGGGAGTAGAACCCTGGAGCATGCCCATGCAACGTTATTCCGGCTTCGGCCTGTTCAAGCACTCGTTCAGCCACCATGAGAACTGGCAGCGCATGTGGCGTAACCCGACGCCCAAGCCGGTGTACGACGTGATCATCGTCGGCGGTGGCGGCCACGGCCTGGCCACAGCCTATTACCTGGCCAAGGAGTTCGGCGTGAAGAACGTCGCCGTGGTGGAGAAGGGCTGGCTCGGCGGCGGCAATACCGCGCGCAATACCACTATCGTGCGTTCCAACTACCTGTGGGACGAGTCCGCGCAGCTTTACGAACATGCCATGAAGTTGTGGGAAGGGCTGTCGCAGGACATCAACTACAACGTCATGTTCTCCCAGCGTGGCGTCTACAACCTCTGCCACACCCTGCAGGACATGCGCGACGCCGAGCGCCGCGTCAGCGCCAACCGCCTCAATGGCGTGGATGGCGAACTGCTCGATGCCAAGCAGGTCGAGGCGGAGATTCCCTACCTCGATTGCAGCAAGAACACCCGTTATCCGGTGATGGGTTCCACCGTACAGCGTCGCGGTGGCGTCGCCCGTCACGACGCCGTGGCCTGGGGCTACGCACGTGCCGCCGATGCCCTGGGCGTCGATCTGATCCAGAACACCGAGGTGATCGGTTTCCGCAAGCAGAACGGTGCGGTGATCGGGGTGGAGACCAACAAGGGTTTCATCGGCGCCAAGCGCGTCGGCGTGGTCACTGCCGGTAACTCCGGGCACATGGCGGGGCTCGCCGGCTTCCGTCTGCCGCTGGAATCGCACCCGCTGCAGGCGCTGGTGTCCGAGCCGATCAAACCGATCATCGACAGCGTGATCATGTCCAACGCCGTGCATGGCTATATCAGTCAGTCGGACAAGGGCGACCTAGTCATTGGTGCCGGCATCGACGGCTATAACGGCTACGGCCAACGCGGCTCCTACCACACCATCGAGCACACCCTGCAGGCCATCGTCGAGATGTTCCCGGTGCTCTCGCGGGTACGCATGAACCGCCAGTGGGGCGGCATCGTCGACACCTGCCCGGACGCCTGCCCGATCATCTCCAAGACCCCGGTGGACAACCTGTTCTTCAACTGCGGTTGGGGTACCGGTGGCTTCAAGGCCACGCCGG
Organism: Pseudomonas sp. NY15364; assembly: GCF_048068235.1. Lineage (NCBI taxonomy): Bacteria > Pseudomonadati > Pseudomonadota > Gammaproteobacteria > Pseudomonadales > Pseudomonadaceae > Pseudomonas > Pseudomonas sp. NY15364. Next base: position 18,893 of record NZ_JBLUPX010000043.1, read on the forward strand.
GTTCAGGCCACGTCTTCGCCGCCAGCCTGGCCAAGGGTGAGATGCACCCGCTGGCCAAGCCGTTCTCCATTGACCGTTTCCACACCGGCGCACTGATCGACGAGCACGGCGCCGCTGCCGTGGCTCACTAAGGAGACCCGCCATGCTGAACATCTTCTGCCCCTACTGTGGCGAACTGCGCTCCGAAGAGGAATTCCACGCCAAGGGCCAGGCGCACATCGCGCGCCCGCTCGATCCCGATGCCTGCAGCGATGCAGAGTGGGGCGAGTACATGTTCTTCCGCGACAACCCGCGTGGTATCCACCATGAGCTGTGGGTGCACGCAGCCGGTTGCCGCAAGTATTTCAACGCCACCCGCCACACCGTGACCTACGAGATCCTCGAGACCTACAAGGTCGGTGAGAAGCCTTCGGTCACCGCGGCCGGGGCCACCGACAAGCAAGCCGTGGCAGAAGGAGTAACGGCATGAGCCAGGTCAATCGTCTTGCCAAGGGTGGTCGCATCGACCGCAGCCAGGCGCTGAGCTTCACCTTCAATGGCCAGACCTATCAGGGCTTCGCCGGCGACAGCCTGGCCGCCGCGTTGCTGGCCAACGGCGTCGACATCGTCGGTCGCAGCTTCAAGTATTCGCGTCCACGCGGCATCGTCGCCGCAGGTGCGGAAGAGCCCAACGCTGTGCTGCAGATCGGCTCCAGCGAGGCGGCGCAGATTCCCAACGTGCGTGCCACCCAGCAGGCGCTGTACAGCGGCCTGGTGGCCAGCAGCACCAATGGTTGGCCGAGCGTAAACACCGACCTGATGGGCATCCTCGGCAAGGTCGGCGGCGGCATGATGCCGCCCGGTTTCTACTACAAGACCTTCATGTATCCGCAGAACCTGTGGATGACCTACGAGAAGTACATCCGTAAGGCCGCAGGCCTGGGCCGTTCGCCCACCGAAGTTGATCCGGATATCTATGACCAGATGAACCAGCACTGCGACGTGCTGATCGTCGGCGCCGGCCCTGCCGGCCTGGCTGCCGCGCTGGCTGCCGGCCGTAGCGGTGCGCGGGTAATCCTCGCCGATGAACAGGAAGAGTTCGGTGGCAGCCTGCTCGACACCCGTGAAACCCTGGATGGCAAGCCTGCCGCCGAATGGGTAGCGCAGGCCATTGCCGAGCTGAAGACGCTGCCGGAAGTCACCCTGCTGCCACGCGCCACAGTCAACGGTTACCACGACCACAACTTCCTCACCATCCATCAGCGCCTGACCGATCACCTCGGTGAAGTCGCTCCGATGGGGCAGGCTCGTCAGCGTATGCACCGCGTCCGCGCCAAGCGCGTGGTGTTGGCCAGCGGTGCTCATGAGCGGCCGCTGGTGTACGCCAACAACGATGTGCCCGGCAACATGCTGGCTGGCGCCGTGTCGACCTACGTCCGCCGTTATGGCGTGGCACCGGGCCAGGAACTGGTGCTGTCGACCAACAACGATTACGCCTACCGCGTGGTGCTCGACTGGCTCGATGCCGGGCGCAAGGTGGTGGCTGTCGCCGATGCCCGCAGCAACCCGCGCGGCAGCTGGGTCGAGGAGGCGCGTGCGCGTGGCGTACGCATCCTCACCGGCAGCGCAGTGGTCGAGGCGCGCGGTAGCAAGCGCGTCACCGGCGCGCGTATCTGCGCCATCGACGTCAAGGCCCACAAAGTCACCAGCCCCGGCGAAGTGTTGGACTGCGACCTGATCGTCAGCTCCGGCGGCTATAGCCCGGTAGTGCATTTGGCTTCGCACCTGGGCGGTCGCCCGGAGTGGCGTGAAGACATCCTCGGTTTCGTGCCGGGGCCGGGCAATGGCATTCAGCAGCGCATCGACGCCGGCGCGGTGAACGGTGTGTTCGCCCTCGGCGACGTACTCGCCAACGGTTTCGAGGCCGGCGCCAAGGCAGCTGCCGAGGCTGGTTACAAGGCCGTCAGCGGCAGCCTGCCGCAGGCCGAGGCGCGCCAGGAGGAGCCGATGCTGGCGCTGTTCCAGGTGCCGCATGACAAGTCCACGGCGCGTGCGCCGAAGCAGTTCGTCGACCTGCAGAACGATGTCACCGCGGCCGGCATCGAGCTGGCAACGCGTGAAGGCTTCGAGTCGGTCGAGCACGTCAAGCGTTACACCGCACTGGGCTTTGGCACCGACCAGGGCAAGCTGGGTAACATCAACGGCCTGGCTATCGCCGCGCGTTCGATGGGCATCAGCATCGTGCAGATGGGCACCACCATGTTCCGCCCGAACTACACCCCGGTGACCTTCGGCGCCGTGGCAGGTCGTCATTGTGGTGAGCTGTTCGATGCCAAGCGTTACACCGCGATGCAGGCATGGCATGTGAAGAACGGCGCCGAGTTCGAGGACGTCGGCCAGTGGAAGCGCCCTTGGTACTTCCCGAAAAATGGCGAGGACCTGCATGCCGCCGTGGCGCGTGAGTGCCTGGCCGTGCGCAACAGCGTGGGCATTCTCGATGCCTCGACCCTGGGCAAGATCGACATCCAGGGCCCGGATGCGCGCGAGTTCCTCAACCGCGTCTACACCAATGCCTGGACCAAGTTGGACGTGGGCAAGGCGCGCTACGGCCTGATGTGCAAGGAAGACGGCATGGTCTTCGACGACGGCGTCACCGCCTGTCTGGCCGACAACCATTTCGTCATGACCACCACCACTGGCGGCGCTGCCCGCGTGATGGAGTGGCTGGAGATCTACCACCAGACCGAATGGCCGGAGCTGAAGGTGTACTTCACTTCGGTCACCGACCACTGGGCGACCATGACCCTGTCCGGCCCGAATAGTCGCAAGCTGCTGGCCAAGGTCACCGACATCGATCTGGACAAGGACGCCTTCCCCTTCATGAGCTGGAAGGAAGGTCTGGTCGGTGGCGTGCCGGCGCGGGTGTTCCGCATCTCCTTCACCGGCGAGCTGAGCTACGAGGTGAACGTGCAGGCCGACTACGCCCTGGGCGTATGGGAGCAGATCATCGAAGCCGGCAAGGAGTTCGACCTGACGCCTTACGGTACCGAGACCATGCACGTGCTGCGCGCCGAGAAGGGCTTCATCATCGTTGGCCAGGACACCGACGCCTCGGTGACCCCGGACGACCTCAACATGGGCTGGTGCGTTGGGCGCACCAAGCCGTTCTCCTGGATCGGCAAGCGCGGTATGAACCGCGACGACTGCCTGCGCGAAGACCGCAAGCAGCTTGTGGGGCTGAAACCGGTCAACCCGAACCAGGTGCTGCCGGAAGGCGCGCAACTGGTGTTCGACCCGAAACAGTCCATCCCGATGCAGATGGTGGGCCACGTCACCTCCAGCTACATGAGCGCGGCCATGGGTTACAGCTTCGCCATGGCGGTGGTCAAGGGCGGCCTCAAGCGCATGGGCGAGCGTGTGTTCGCGCCGCTGGCCGATGGCAGCCTGATCGAAGCCGAAATCTGCAGCTCCGTGTTCTATGACCCGAAAGGGGATCGCCAGAATGTCTAACGTCAACGTCTACCAACAACGTCCCGCCGACATCGCCGGGCAGTCGCCGCTGCATCACGCCGGCCTGCATGAGCTGGTCGGCAAGGGTCGCAAGAACGCCGGCATCACCCTGCGCGAGAAGAAACTGCGCGGGCACCTGGTCATTCGTGGGGATGCCAAGGACGCTGGCTTCTCCGGCGGTGTGCACAAGGCCCTGGGCCTGGAGCTGCCGGTGGCGTTGACCCTGGTTGCCGACGGCGACACCTCGCTGCAGTGGCTGGGCCCGGATGAGTGGCTGCTGATCGTGCCTGGCGGCAGCGAGTTCGAGGTCGAGCGCAAGCTGCGCACGGCGCTGGACGGTCAGCATTTCTCGGTGGTCAACGTCAGCGGCGGGCAAACCCTGTTGGAGCTATCGGGGCCGAAGGTGCGCGAGCTGCTGATGAAGTCCAGCAGCTACGACGTGCACCCGAGCAACTTCCCGGTCGGCAAGGCGGTGGGCACCGTGTTCGCCAAGTCGCAGCTGGTGATTCGCCACACCGGCGAAGAGACCTGGGAGCTGGTGATTCGCCGCAGCTTCTCCGACTACTTCTGGCTGTGGTTGCAGGATGCCAGTGCCGAGTACGGCCTCGCCGTCGAGGCCTGAGTTGCATGCGAACCGTCCCCTCTCCCGCTTGCGGGAGAGGGTTAGGGAGAGGGGAAGGGCAAATCGCGTTGTACCGGCGGCCCTCTCCCCCGGCCCCTCTCCCATAAATGGGAGAGGGGTGCAAAGCAGCGGAGTTTGTTCTGGAGTTTGTTATGAGCCGCACCCCCGACACCTGGATTCTCACCGCCCATTGTCCGAGCGTGCTCGGCACCGTGGACGCGGTGACGCGCTTTCTCTTCGAACAGCGCTGCTACGTCACCGAGCACCACAGTTTCGATGACCGGCTGTCCTCGCGCTTCTTCATTCGCGTCGAGTTCCGCCAGCCGCAGGATTTCGACGAGGCTGCCTTTCGCGCCGGTGTAGCCGAGCGTCTGGCACCCTTCGACATGCAGGTCGAGCTGACCCCGCCGGGCTACCGCGCCAAGGTGGTGCTGATGGTGTCCAAGGCCGACCACTGCCTGCATGACTTCCTGTATCGCCAGCGTATCGGCCAACTGGCCATGGACGTGGTGGCGGTGGTGTCCAACCATCCCGACCTCGAGCCGCTGGCGCGCTGGCACGGCATTCCCTATCACCATTTCCCGCTCGACCCGGCCGACAAGCCGGCGCAGGAGCGCAAGGTGCTGCAGGTGATCGAGGACACCGGCGCGGAACTGGTGGTGCTCGCCCGCTACATGCAGGTGCTGTCGCCCGAGCTGTGCCGCAAGTTGGATGGTTGGGCGATCAATATCCACCACTCGCTGCTGCCCGGTTTCAAGGGCGCCAAGCCCTATCACCAGGCCTACCAGAAGGGCGTCAAGCTGGTTGGCGCTACGGCGCACTACATCAACAACGACCTCGACGAGGGGCCGATCATCGCCCAGGGCGTTGAGGCGGTGGATCACGCCCACTACCCCGAAGACCTGATCGCCAAGGGCCGCGACATCGAATGCCTGACCCTGGCCCGTGCCGTCGGTTATCACATCGACCGTCGCGTATTCCTCAACGCCAACCGCACGGTGGTGCTCAACGCCTGAGGGCAATCGCAAACCCGAATATTGGTGGGCTAAAGCCCACCAGTCGCAACGAAGAACGCTATTGGTGGGCTGAAGCGGATCGCCGCTCGGCCCATCTTACGGAACCCGCTCTGCCAGGTTTTACCGGCGGTTTCCGGCAACAGACGCAACAAGCTCCAGTGCAAGGCCGCGCGGCCAGTCGGTCGCGTCTTGTGTCCACAACAAGAAAGGAGAGTTACGCATGTCTGGTAATCGTGGTGTGGTTTATCTCGGTACGGGCAAGGTCGAAGTACAGAAGATCGACTACCCGAAAATGCAGGACCCGCGCGGCAAGAAGATCGAGCACGGGGTCATCCTTAAAGTCGTTTCCACCAATATCTGCGGCTCCGACCAGCACATGGTGCGTGGTCGTACCACCGCGCAGGTCGGCCTGGTGCTGGGCCACGAGATCACCGGTGAGGTGATCGAGAAGGGCCGCGACGTCGAACGCCTGCAGATCGGTGATCTGGTATCGGTGCCCTTCAACGTGGCCTGCGGCCGCTGTCGTTCCTGCAAGGAACAGCACACCGGCGTCTGCCTGACCGTCAACCCGGCGCGTGCCGGCGGTGCCTACGGCTACGTCGACATGGGCGACTGGACCGGCGGCCAGGCCGAGTACGTGCTGGTGCCTTATGCCGACTTCAACCTGCTCAAGCTGCCGGATCGCGACAGGGCCATGGAGAAAATCCGCGACCTGACCTGCCTATCCGACATCCTGCCCACCGGCTACCACGGCGCGGTCACTGCCGGCGTTGGGCCAGGCAGTACGGTGTATATCGCCGGCGCGGGTCCGGTCGGTCTGGCGGCTGCCGCCTCGGCGCGTCTGCTCGGTGCTGCGGTGGTGATCGTCGGTGACGTCAACCCAACGCGCCTCGCTCATGCCAAGGCTCAAGGGTTCGAAATCGCCGATCTGTCCAAGGACACCCCATTGCACGAGCAGATCGCTGATCTGCTGGGTGAGCCGGAAGTGGATTGCGCGGTTGACGCCGTGGGCTTCGAAGCCCGTGGTCACGGCCATGCCGGTGCCCAGCAGGAGGCGCCGGCAACGGTGCTCAACTCGCTGATGGGCGTCGTGCGCGTAGCCGGCAAAATCGGTATTCCTGGCCTGTACGTCACCGAAGATCCGGGCGCGGTGGATGCCGCGGCGAAGATCGGCTCCTTAAGCATTCGCTTCGGCCTCGGCTGGGCCAAGTCGCACAGCTTCCACACCGGCCAGACGCCGGTGATGAAATACAACCGCGCGCTGATGCAGGCGATCATGTGGGACCGCATCAACATCGCCGAGGTGGTCGGTGTGCAGGTCATCAGCCTGGATGACGCGCCGCGTGGCTACGGCGAATTCGATGCCGGCGTGCCGAAGAAATTCGTCATCGACCCGCACAAGAGCTTCAGTGCAGCGTGACGGCGTGACCTGGGCGTAGTCCCAGGCCGCCCTTTCACGGCCTAGGCGCATTGGTCCGCGCCTTTCTTTGGGAGCCTTCGGGCTAATGCCAGTCAGTTAAGCTGACTGGCATTTTTATTTCTGGTCGGATACTTGGACGGCTTGGGTTTGACCGCTCGCGGATAACTGCGATCCTCACGGCGATGAGGTAGGACGTAGTGCATGGCCGAGGCCTGTAGTTCGGCCAGGTAGCGAGGGATGTTGCCTGGATGATTCAAAGAGACCCCGTTCAAGAAGCCCAGAATCGCCCAGGTGCAAGCGGTAAAACTCATTTCGCAGGGGTAGATGCCAGGGCAGTGGCGGCTCATTTCCAGCATTTGATAACGCAGCAGGTTGTACCCCAGTAGTACGCCCCACAGTTCTTGTTCAATCATCTCCGGCGTTTTACTACGCAGTGTGTAGTGACCCGCGAGCATGCCTTACTTCATTTCTCGATAGCCCAGTTCGATTTCCCAACGCTGGCTGTACAGATCCACGATTTCGTCGGGTGGGAAGCGCAGAGGATCGATCATCGAGGTCAATACCTGCCGCACTTTGCCCTTGAAGGTCTTGCTTAATAACCGAGCCTGTAGCGTTTCTGGCAGATCGGGCCATTGTTTACGCGCCTGCGGCGAGGTCTTTAGCGAGACGATGGCATCGTGGCGCCCTAACTTACG
>NZ_JBLUPX010000044.1:0-21975 GCF_048068235.1 Pseudomonas sp. NY15364
GTAATGCGCCGAACGAGAGCCGCACACCACAAACTCCAGAGAGCAAAACACCCCGCGCAAGGTAGGGCGTTCAGTGTTGCAATGGATATCGTGATTCGCGGTGAACGACGGGTTACGCTTCGCTAATCCATCCTACGGAGTTGATCCGCCTTACCGGGTTACGGAGTTGATCCGCCTTACCGGGTTGAAGGGTGAATCAATGCGCAAACGGACGCAGAAATTGACGACGCCGGGCACCTCGGACTAACAATGCCACCCCTGCGTCGCTGCGCTCCGACTGCCTGTCCGAATGAACGTGGAACAGGTGGCCAGATGGCCGTGGAATGCCTGGCCAGATGAGCGTGGACTGGGTGGCCGGATGGTGTGGAATCCGCAACCGCCCCCAAACAGCAGAACGCCCCGCATGAAGGCGAGGCGTTTAGTTTGCAACGGCGGATACAGCAGGTTCGCGGTGAACGACGGATTACGCTTCGCTAATCCATCCTACGAATTGATCCGCCTTACCGCGTTCCGACTGCCTGTCCGAATGAACGTGGAACAGGTGGCCAGATGGCCGTGGAATGCCTGGCCAGATGAGCGTGGACTGGGTGGCCGGATGGTGTGGAATCCGCAACCGCCCCCAAACAGCAGAACGCCCCGCATGAAGGCGAGGCGTTTAGTTTGCAACGGCGGATACAGCAGGTTCGCGGTGAACGACGGATTACGCTTCGCTAATCCATCCTACGAATTGATCCGCCTTACCGCGTTACGAATTGATCCGCCTTACCGCGTTGCTCGGCTTCCGATAATCAGCGGCACGAACCAGGGGCGTAGCGAGCTGCTGCACCGGCAGAGGCACATGTCCACTGGAACACTTGGGTACCTTGGCCGCCAGTAGAGGCGGTACCCAGTGCATAAGCAGCACCAGAGGCATCTCGAGCAGGCGTCAGAGTGATGGTATCGGTACTCGCCATAGGAACCCCTAAATTGGTGGCGTGCGGCACCACAACGATTGCCCCAGTGTTCGCATTCGTGGTGATGGACGCGACCATTCGGGTCGGGTTCGTCGCGTCGCAACCAAAAGCGTTGGTGCCGGTGAGCGTGGAGGCCGGATTCATAGTCTGAATCGTCTCGCTGATGGTCGTGCGGCATTGCGATGCGGCCAGAACCACTTCAGACATGCGCGCCTTAACGGTGTAATCCTTATAAGCCGGCAGCGCAACTGCCGCCAGAATACCGATGATCGCCACAACGATCATCAATTCAATCAGGGTAAAACCCTTTTGCATTTGAGCTTTCATTCTCTAACTCTCCTAGAAATGGACAGGTCCAGCGACCTGAGCACGACAATGCAGCCGGCGTGCCAACTTTAGTAAGCATGCCAAACAGGGCTATTCGACCAGGCCGACGCATACCGCAACACCGCCGACGGACACTAACTGACCTTTTTCGTCACCTGGTAAAACGCGGTTTGGCAGGCGCCAGCATCTAGGCTATAAGGCAAGCATTGTGTGTGGAGCCCCCGATGAACGAAAGCGTATCTCTCTCCGGCCTGGCCAAGCAGATGGTGCTGGCCGAGCTGCTGGACGAAAAAGCCGCTCAACAGGCGCAACTGCAGGCCCAGCGCAACAAGCTGTCGCTGGTGACCTACCTGGTGCAGAACAAGCTGGTAAAGAGCCGCGCCCTGGCCGAACTGGCTTCGGAGCAGTTCGGCGTTTCCTTTCTCGACCTCAACACCCTCGACAAGGAAAGCCAGCCGCGCGACCTGATCAGCGAAAAACTGGTACGCCAGCATCGCGTACTGCCGCTATGGCGGCGCGGCAACAAACTGTTCGTCGGCCTTTCCGACCCGTCCAACCACCAGGCCGTTACCGATGTGCAGTTCAGCACCGGTCTGACCACAGAAGCCATACTGGTCGAGGACGACAAGCTCGGCGATGCCATCGACAAGTTCTTCGACTCAGCCAATAGCAGCATGGAAGATCTGGCCGATGTCGATCTCGATGGCCTGGATGTAAAGGCGGTAGACGATGATAAGCAGATAAACGATGGCAATGCCGATGCTGACGATGCGCCCGTGGTGCGCTTCGTCAACAAGATGCTGCTGGACGCCATCAAGGGCGGCTCATCGGACCTGCACTTCGAACCTTACGAAAAGAACTATCGCGTGCGTTTTCGTACCGATGGCATTCTGCATGAGGCGGCTCGCCCGCCCATCCAGCTGGCGCCACGGATTTCCGCTCGCCTCAAGGTGATGGCCGCGCTGGATATCTCCGAACGGCGCAAGCCGCAGGACGGTCGGATCAAGATGAAAATCTCCAAGACCAAGGCCATCGATTTTCGCGTCAACACCCTACCCACGCTGTGGGGCGAAAAGATCGTGATGCGAATTCTTGACCCCACCAGCGCACAGATGGGTATCGATGCACTGGGGTACGAGGAGGAACAGAAAGAACTGTATATGGCTGCCCTCAAGCAGCCCCAGGGCATGATTCTGGTCACCGGCCCCACCGGCTCGGGCAAAACCGTATCGCTGTACACCGGCCTGAACATCCTCAATACGCCTGATGTGAACATCTCCACCGCCGAAGACCCGGTGGAGATCAACCTGGAGGGCATCAACCAGGTCAACGTCAACCCCAAACAGGGTATGGACTTCACCCAGGCGCTGCGCGCCTTCCTGCGTCAGGACCCGGATATCATCATGGTCGGTGAGATTCGAGACCTGGACACCGCCTCCATTGCCGTCAAGGCCGCGCAGACCGGGCATATGGTGATGTCGACGCTGCACACCAATAGCGCTGCGGAAACCCTGACCCGCTTGCGCAATATGGGCGTACCCTCCTTCAACATCGCCACCTCGGTCAACCTGATCATCGCCCAGCGCCTGGCACGCAAGCTGTGCAATAGCTGCAAGAAGGAAGTGGACGTACCGCGCGAGACGCTACTGGCCGAAGGCTTCCCCGAGGACAAGATCGGCAGCTTCAAGATTTATGGCCCGGTGGGCTGTGAAAACTGCAAGGGCGGTTACAAAGGGCGTGTCGGTATTTATGAAGTGGTTAAAAACACGCCCAACCTGCAGCGGATTATCATGGAGGAAGGCAACTCCATCGATATTGCCGCGCAGATGCGTAAAGACGGCTTTAATGACCTACGCACCTCCGCTTTGCTCAAGGCCATGCAAGGGGTCACCAGCCTTGAGGAAGTCAACCGCGTAACCAAGGATTAACCATGGCGGAAAAAGCTCTAAAAACCAGTGTGTTCACCTGGGAAGGCAAGAACAAAAGCGGTGCCGTCGTCAAGGGGGAGCTCAGCGGGCAGAACCCGTCCTTGGTCAAGGCGCAACTGCGCAAACAGGGGATCAATCCGACCAAAGTACGCAAAAAGGGGGTGTCGCTCTTCAGCGCAGGCAAGAAGATCAAACCCATGGATATCGCCCTGTTTACCCGGCAGATGGCGACCATGATGAAGGCTGGCGTGCCGCTATTGCAGTCCTTCGACATCATCTCCGAGGGCTTCGACAACCCCAATATGCGAAAGTTGGTGGATGAAGTTAAGCAAGAGGTGGCCGCAGGCAATAGCTTTGCAGCCTCACTACGCAAGAAGCCGCAATACTTCGATGAGCTGTATTGCAACCTGGTGGAGTCTGGCGAACAGGCCGGTGCCCTGGAAAACCTGCTGGACCGAATTGCCACCTACAAAGAAAAGACCGAAGCCCTGAAGGCCAAGATCAAGAAGGCGATGAACTATCCAATCGCTGTTGTGGTGGTCGCCATCATCGTCTCAGCCATTTTGCTCATTAAAGTTGTACCGCAATTCGAGGAAGTTTTCGCCAACTTCGGCGCTGAACTACCTGCCTTTACGCTGATGGTAATAGGCATATCGCAATTTCTTCAGGAGTGGTGGTTCATTTTTCTGATTGCAATCATCGCCGCTGCCTTTGCATTCAAAGAAGCGATGAAGCGCTCGCAGAAACTGCGCGACTCGGTTGACCGTGGCGTACTGAAACTGCCAATCGTCGGCGACATTCTTTACAAATCTGCGGTAGCCCGCTTCGCACGCACACTATCAACGACTTTTGCCGCTGGCGTGCCACTGGTCGATGCGCTGGATTCGGTCTCCGGCGCCACCGGTAATGTGGTGTTCAAGAATGCGACCAACAAGATCAAAGCAGATGTATCTACCGGCATGCAGCTTAACTTCTCAATGCGCACCACCGGCACCTTCCCCTCCATGGCCGTGCAAATGACCGCTATCGGCGAAGAGTCTGGCTCGCTGGATGAGATGCTCGACAAGGTGGCCAGCTTCTATGAAGCAGAAGTGGACAATATGGTCGACGGCCTAACCAGCCTGATGGAGCCGATCATCATGTCCGTACTGGGCGTGCTGGTCGGTGGCCTTATCATCGCCATGTACCTGCCTATCTTCCAGTTGGGCGCAGTGGTCTGATCGATGCCTGTACTCGACTTCCTGGCCAGCCATGTGCTGGCCTTTGTTTTGTGTGCTTTGTTGCTGGGCCTGCTGATCGGCAGCTTCCTCAATGTAGTGATCTATCGCCTACCCGTGATGCTGCAACGCGACTGGCAAGGCCAGGCGCGCGAGGTGCTGGAGTTGCCGCCGGCACCAACCGCTCAGACCTTTAACCTGATCCTGCCCAATTCCTGCTGCCCCAACTGCGGTCATGAGATAAAGCCCTGGGAGAACATCCCGGTCATCAGCTATTTGTTCCTGCGCGGCAAGTGTTCGAACTGCAAAACCCCGATCAGCAAACGTTACCCCATCGTCGAACTGGCCTGCGGCCTGCTTTCAGGCTACGTCGCCTGGCACTTCGGCTTTACCTGGCAGGCCGGGGCGATGCTGGTGCTGGCCTGGGGGCTGCTGGCGATGAGCCTGATCGATGCCGATCACCAGATTCTGCCGGATGTGCTGGTGCTGCCATTACTGTGGCTGGGCTTGATCGTCAATTACTTCGGGCTTTTCACCAGCCTGGAAGATGCCCTGTGGGGGGCGATTGCCGGTTACCTGAGCCTGTGGTCGGTGTATTGGCTGTTCAAGCTGATCACCGGCAAGGAAGGCATGGGTTACGGTGACTTCAAGCTACTGGCGATGCTCGGCGCCTGGGGTGGCTGGCAGGTTCTGCCGCTGACCATTCTGCTGTCGTCGCTGGTCGGGGCGGTGCTGGGGGTCATTATGCTGCGCATGCGTGGCAGCGATTCCGGCACGCCGATTCCCTTCGGCCCTTATCTGGCGATTGCCGGGTGGATCGCATTGCTCTGGGGCGATGTGATTACCGGCAGTTATCTGAAGTTCGCTGGGTTTTGAGTCAAACAGCCACCCATAGTCGCCCAAGTTGTAGGAGCCCCGCCTCGGGGCGAAGTTTCTGGATTTAGCGCTGAACCTCAGAACCATTCGCCGCGGGGCGCGGCTCCTACAGGGTTTGAGCTAACCCAGCGACACTCGTCACTCCCGCGAAGGCGGGAGTCCAGGAGTTATCCTGACTCCAAAAGCTGGGTCCCCGCCTTCGCGGGGATGACGGATCGCGGTACACGCGGTTCGCATCATCCAGCAATCCCCCCTACAATCGCGGCCTTGAGCAGTAACGAGACCGCATTGGCGTTATGAAACCCTGGATACTCGGCCTGACTGGCGGCATTGGCAGCGGCAAGAGCGCAGTGGCGCAAGGCTTTATCGAGCGCGGTGTGCACGTGGTGGACGCCGATCATGCGGCGCGCTGGGTGGTGGAGCCGGGGCGTCCGGCGCTGGCAAAGATTGTTGAGCACTTTGGCGCGGGCGTACTGCAAGCCAATGGCGAGCTGGATCGCGCTGCGCTGCGCAAGCTGATATTTGCCGCCCCGGAGCAACGCCGCTGGCTGGAAAGCTTGCTGCACCCGCTGATCGGTCAGGAGATCGTTCAGGTGCTGGCGCGCGCAGAATCGCCCTATGCCATTCTGGTGTCGCCACTACTGGTCGAGTCCGGCCAGCGGCAGATGACCCAACGCATATTGGTCGTCGACACGCCTGCCGAGTTGCAGGTGCAACGCACCATCGCGCGCGATCAGAGTTCGGAAGAACAGGTTCGCGCCATCATGCAGGCCCAGGCCAGCCGCGAAGAGCGCCTGCGCCATGCTCACGACGTGCTGGTCAATGATCGTGATATGGCCTGGCTGGACGCGGAGGTCGAGCGCCTGCACAACTTTTACCTGACCCTGCGCGGAGGCCAGCCATGACCATTACCGTTCAATGCCCAACCTGTAGCGCGCCCGTCGAGTGGAAAGCCGAAAACACCTACCGCCCCTTCTGCTGCGAGCGCTGCAAGCTGATCGATCTGGGCGCCTGGGCCGCTGAAGAGCATGCGATTCCCGGCAATGACATGGAAGACGAGCTGTTCAGCGGCGACCTGCCGACACGGCCGCATTGACGAGCAATCGCGGCTAAAGCCGCTCCTACGGTAGCGCCTGGATAAGCTACGGAAGCCATCAGCATCCTGCGCGCGGGCGGTGCGCACGGCGCACCCTACGGGGCTCAGGGGCGCATGAAGGCGTAGTCGCGGTCATCGTCGAGGTTGTCGGCGAGAAACTGCAGTTCGTGCGCCAGCTCCTGGGGATCACGTAGCGCCTTGCTCCGCTGGACGAGCTCCGACAGCAGCGCACGCAATGCCACGACTGTCTCGTAGCCCTGCGTTTCGGCGTCATGCAAATCGTCCTGAACAGCGTTTCTTGCCCAGCTGTGAACACTCATATCGAGTCCCTCGGAGGCGTTTCTCACAGCATGGCGGCAGGCCCGTTTCAGATATTGACGGGGATCAATCCGCTCGCCGCCATTCAATCGGCCAATACGGCGTCATTCACTCGCCGCGATCACTCTCCTTCCAGGGCGCCTGCAGGTAACGGCTGCGGTTGAAGGTTTCCAACCAGTCCGGGTAGAACACCACCAACGCGGTGACGATGGTGCCGTTGATAAAGGCTTCGGGGAACGCCACCAGCCACAGGTAGCCGGCAAAGTCGTCCAGCCAGGGCGGCATGGGGAACAGCCCATCCATCCACAACAGGGCGAGACCGCCGAGCAAGGTCATCAGGGTCGCCAATGCCGCCGGGAAGAACCCGCAGAAGAAGATGTAGACGAACAGGTTGCGCGGCTGCGCGCGTTCTACACGGATTGCGCACAGCTCGGTGACCAGCACCGGAATCAGCACCAGCAGCACGCCGTTGATACCGAGCGAGGCCAGGTCCATACGACCGATAGCCAGCAGGCCAAGCTGCGCCGCCAGTCCCGCCAGCACGGCAAGTGGCCAATCAAGCAACAGGGTTACGGCGGTCATACCGATGAAGTGATAGGAAAGCCCGGAGTCGAAATCGCGGCGCACCAGCCAAAGCAGGAACAGCGCGAGCATGGTGCCGAACAGCAGATGCTGGCGGCGCAGATCACTGAACAGCTCGACCCAGGGCGCCCGCGCCACCGCCCAGAGCAGCGCCAGCCCGTAGACCAGCCAGCCGACCAACAAGGTGGAGAACGCCAGCAGGTTGGAAGCGATCATGCGCGCACACCCTCTCCTTCATTCATCGCCATGCCCGGCAGTCTACACCGGTACTCGAATTTGATTTTGCCGGCAGAGCAGCTGCCCTGCCATTGATCGACAACAGGCAACGAAACCTTGCTGGATTTCCGCGCTCACCGGAACGACCGAGGCTGCAGGCACTGGCATGCGGGTAAGCGCTGCGGCTAAGCTTCAGACATGGACGATTCCGATTATCTGCGCTTACTTACGCACCAGGCCGAACAAGCCAATGCCTTCCTCTCCAACGCCAAGAAATGGGAGCGTGAGCGTTGGGTCTGTCAACGCCTGCTGCAAGCGCTGAACGTGCGCCATCACAGCGATGACTTCACGCCCAGCGGCCAGGAGCCGCCGGACGTGCTGTTTCGCGATGCCAATTTCGAAGTGTTTTTCGTGCTCGATGAAGGCCGGCGCCTCAATGACGAGTGGCGCGCCGAACTGGAGCGGCGCCGCAGCGCCTTTTCCCTCAGCCAACTGGTCCGGCGCGAAGCACGCCCCAAACGCATTGCAGCCAGCGAGATGCAGGCGCGTCTGGCGCCGACCTTGCGCAAGAAGGCGCATAACTATCGCGAGCGTGGCATCGACCTGGGCGAACTCGACCTGGTCGCCTTCGTCAGCCTCAAGCGCGCCGTGCTCGACTGCAACAGCCACTTCCCGCCCCCTACCGAATACCTGCGCCAGGGCTGGCGCTCGCTGTCGCTGGTTGGCCCGCGCTTCGCCCGAGTACTGTTCGCTCACCCGGACGCGCCGGATTTTCTGCGGCAAAACCTCGGCCGCAGTCTGCTGTTCGACATCGGTATCGGCCTGTGAGCCCCTTGCAGGAATTGCTCGCCGACGTGCCGCAAGTCGGCCAGGTGCGCTGGATAGGGGTTCGCCCCAAGGCGCGCGAGGCGATGCTCGAAGTCGAGGCCGTGGAAGCGCGGCGTGAAGCCGGCCTGACCGGCGATCACAGCCGTCCCGGGCCACGCAATGCGCGGCAGGTCACGCTGATCCAGTGGGAACACCTGGCCGTCATTGCCGCCTTGCTCGGCCGCGATGCACCCATGCCGCCCAGCGAGCTGCGCCGCAATATCGCGGTCGCCGGCATCAATCTGTTCAGCCTCAAGGGCCGTCGCTTTCGCATTGGCCAGGCACTACTGGAAACCACCGGTTGGTGCCAACCCTGCGCCCGCCTGGAGGAACGCCTCGGTCGCGGCACCTTCCAGGCCATGCGTGGCCATGGCGGCATTACCGCTCGCGTGATCGAGGGCGGCATCATCCGCCTGGAGGACACGGTAAGCGTGGAACCCCTCGAAACGATATCTGACCCGCAGGACAACGATGCTCGCCAAGGCTGGCGGGCACGCCTAGCAGGCCGTTGAAAAACGTAGGCGAGGCAGCCAATGCAAGGCAAAAAAAGGCGAAAAAGCGGAGTTTACGAGCTGTAAATGAGCATTTTGAGCCTGTTTTTAACGCAGCAGTGGCAACGCAGATAGTTTTTCAACAGCCTGCTAAGATAGTTGCATTCAAGCAGAGGCCCACCCATGACCAGTCGCCTGAGCCCCGAAGACCAACAGAAAGTCGACCAATACCTGAGCGCACCGCAGCATCAGGTTGAACGTCAGCCGTTTCGCGTTTGGCATCTGCTGGCGCTGGTCATGGTCGTGACCATTGGCCTGGGCCTGCTGAGCCGCTTGCTGAGTCGACTGGTGCTATGAGCTGCCTTGCGCTCGCCCTCTCGCACTCACACCGTCTTTTTCAAAGCCTTGTGAGCAATATCCATGTCCCATCGCATCGTGATTGTCGGCGGCGGCGCCGGCGGTTTGGAGCTAGCCACCCGTCTGGGTAGAAAACTGGGCAAGAGTGGCGCGGCCCGAATCATTCTGGTCGACGCCAACCTCACCCACATCTGGAAGCCCCTGCTGCACGAAGTGGCCGCCGGCTCGTTGAACTCCTCGGAAGACGAACTGAACTACGTGGCCCAGGCCAAGTGGAACCATTTCGAGTTCCAGCTCGGGCGCATGTCCGGCCTCGACCGTGCCAGCAAGAGCATCACCCTGGCACCGACGCTGGATGACGATGGCCAGGTACTGATGCCTGAACGCCGCATCACCTACGACAGCCTGGTCATTGCCGTTGGCAGCACCACCAATGACTTCGGCACGCCTGGTGCCGCCGAGCACTGCATTTTCCTCGACACCCGCGCGCAGGCCGAGCGCTTCCATCGCCGCATGCTCAGCCACTACCTGCGTGCACATGCCAGCGAGAACGAATACGGTTCTAAGATCGATATCGCCATCGTCGGCGCCGGCGCCACCGGGGTCGAGCTGGCAGCAGAACTGCACCACGCGGCCAAGCAGTTGGTCGCCTATGGCCTAGACCGCATTCGCCCCGAAGACATGCGCATCACCCTGATCGAGGCCGGGCCGCGTGTGCTGCCTGCTCTGCCCGAGCGCATCGCACGACCGGTGCATCAGACCCTGGAGAAGCTCGGCGTCACCGTGCTGACCGGTGCGGCTGTCAGCGAAGTGACTGCCGACGGCCTGAAAACCGCCGACGGCAACTTCATCCCGGCCAGCCTGAAAGTCTGGGCTGCCGGCATTCGCGCCCCCGGTTTTCTCAAGGATCTCGACGGTCTGGAGAGCAACCGCATCAACCAGTTGCAGGTTCGTCCGACGCTGCAAACGACGCTCGATGACGACGTGTTCGCCTTCGGCGACTGCGCAGCCTGTCCGCAGCCAGGCACTGAGGGCCGCAACGTGCCGCCACGCGCCCAGGCAGCGCATCAGCAGGCATCGCTGCTGGCCAAGTCGCTACGTTTGAAGATCAGCGCCCAGCCGCTGCCGGAATACCGCTATCGCGATTACGGCTCACTGATCTCGCTGTCGAGCTTCTCCGCGGTCGGTAACCTGATGGGCAACCTGACCGGCAGCGTCATGCTAGAAGGCTGGCTGGCGCGAGTGTTCTACGTGTCGCTCTACCGCATGCACCAGATGGCCCTGTATGGCGTACCACGTACCCTGCTGCTGATGCTCAGCGATCGTATCGGACGCAGCACCGAGCCACGCCTGAAGCTGCACTAGAAGCGACCCAATAGGTAACTGTAGGAGCGGCGACCCGCCGCGAACCTGGGCGGCGCGGCTGGAAAAGCTTCGCCCCGAGGCGGGGCTCCTACGAAAGGCTGTTCGCACCAGCCACCCAAGGCCTGCCGATACCCCTCTCCCCCGGCCCCTCTCCCGCAAGCGGGAGAGGGGAGACAAGCACGCAGCGCGATTCCAGTCTTGTAGGGTGGGCCGGGACAATGCGAGACGGCCCAGACGCACGTGAGGCGCAGAAACGAACAAGCCCGCACTAAGCGGGCTTGTTCGTTGTAGTGGTGGGTCGTGTAGGATTCGAACCTACGACCAATTGGTTAAAAGCCAACTGCTCTACCAACTGAGCTAACGACCCGAAAATGGTCGGGGTAGGGGGATTCGAACTCCCGACATCTTGCTCCCAAAGCAAGCGCGCTACCGGACTGCGCTATACCCCGATAGGAAGTTGGCTCCGCGACCTGGACTCGAACCAGGGACCCAATGATTAACAGTCATTTGCTCTACCGACTGAGCTATCGCGGAACTTCGGTCTTCCAGCTCTGTTGCGCTTCGGCTTTCGCTTTACCGCTTCAGAGGCGCGCCATTTTACGTAGCAAAATTTCCCTGTCAACCCCTGCAAACTGCTTTTACGACAATGCTTTGCAGGCAAGCCATGGACTACTATATGTTTCATCGAACTGCGGCACGACGCAGGACGCGCCAGCCGACGACGCCAGCCAGGACAGTCCATGAGCAACCAGGACAAGCCCCCCATTCATCCCAAGGTGGTTAGCCTCGCCAGCCGCGGTATACAGCCGCGCTTCAGCGATCTGGTACAAGCCTGCCGCAAACTGGTGATGAATCGACTGGCGGAGCATCTGAGCGGTGTCTTCGGCCAAGTCGATGACACCCTGTTCGAGTGCGCCGAGAAAGCCGAGAACAACAAGGTGCAGACGTTGTTCTTCGACAACATGCGCGAGATCCGCCGCCAGCGCCCGCAGATCGAGCGCAGCTACCACCAGGCCATCGCCAACAATTTTTCCGATTTCCTCGACGGCAAGCTGCAGGATCGGACGCCGGCCGAAGTGGCCCCCGAGCAATTGGCCCTGGTGCAGAACGAGGATTACGAAGAAACCCTGCAAGTCACCAATATGGTCAGCCGGGTCAAGGCACGCTGCACCCAGCCGCTATTCGCTCTGGAGCAGCGCCTGGCGCTGCTCAACAACGGCCAGAAGCTCGGCGAGGACAGCAACCCCTTCGGCCCACAGGCCATTGCCCAGGCGTTTCGCGATGCGCTGGCGCCCTGCCCCTTCCCACTGCAGATCAAGACCATCCTCTACATGCTCTTCGATCGCCATGTGATGCAGAGCCTCGATTCACTCTATGGCGCACTCAACCAGCGCCTGATCGATGCCGGCGTGCTGCCCAACCTCAAGTACAGCGCGCAGATCACTCAAAGCGTCAGCCGCACCGACGCCCCGCCGAAAGAAGCCCAGGCGCCCCAACAGACAGCGGGCAGACCGGGTACGACGCCAGCGCCCGTAGAGCCGGCGCTGTTCGATCTGGATCTCAGCGCACCGCCGCCGAGCGATCCGGGCGCGCTGTTCAGCGGCCTGTCCAGCCTGCTCGGCGAACACCGCCAGAGCCACCCGGACGCGCCGCTGCTGGGCGGCACACGGAGCATCGTCAGCTTCTCACCGCGCCAGGCCAGCCGTACCTACAGCGCCAGCGAACTGCTTGCCGCACTCAATCGCATGCAACAACAGTCGGCCCACGAACTGGCTCAACGCCTGCACCAACCGCAAGCCGTTGAAGGCCTCAAGGCCGACCTGCAGCAGCAACTGGAATCGCACAGCAGCTTGCCGGGCGACAGCAAGGTGTCCGATCAGGAAGCCGATGTGATCGACCTGGTTGGCATGCTGTTCGACTTCATCCTCGATGACGAGAACCTGCCGGACGCCTGCAAGACAGCGCTGTCGCACCTGCATACGCCCTATCTGAAAATCGCGCTGCAGGACAAGGCGCTGTTCACCCAGCACCACCACCCGGCGCGGCGCCTGCTCAACACCATGGCCCAAGCCGGCGTGCTGTATGGCAACGAGGGCGACGAACGCGGCCTGCTGGCCAAGATGCAGTGGGTGGTCGAACGGGTGATTCACGGTTTCAGCGGTGATCTGGGACTGTTCGACAGCCTGATCGAGGAGTTCAACGAATACGTCGAAACCCTGCGCCACAAGGTCGAGCTGCGCGAACGCCGCGCGGTCGAGGCCGCCAAGGGTCGTGATCGTTTACTAGGAGCTCGCGAGCAGGCACTTGAAGTGGTTCAGCGATGCGTCGGGCAGCGCAACCTACCGACAATCATCCGCAACTTCCTCGAACTGACCTGGGCTGATGTGCTGGTTTTCGTCCTGCTGCGCCATGGCGAGCAGAGCACGGAATGGAAACGCTCCTGCGAAGTGGCCGAGCAGTTGGCCTGGAGCGGCACGCCGCTGAATGAGACAGAGGCGCTGCAATTGCAGGAGCAGCGCGTGCCGATGCTCAGCGATCTGCGCAAGGGCCTGGAATTGCTCGGCGGCTATCACGAAGACGGCATCCGTCGCCTGCTGCAGGACCTGGTGGCCTGCCAGCATGCGGTGCAAGCCAAACAACCGCAGTTGGCCGCCCAGCTCAAACCCACTCTGCCAGAAAGCCCCTTGGGCGCCATGCTCGGCGAGGATGCCGACCTGGCTCGCCAGGCACCTTCGCGCAGCAAGCTCTCGGCGCGCGCACAAGCCCTGGCCAAGGAGCTGGCCAACGTCGAATTCGGTACCTGGTTCGAGTTCGTCGAGGGCGGCAAGAGCCGCGTACTCAAGCTTTCCTGGTTCAGCCCGACCACGCACAACTACATGTTCGTCGACCACAGTGGCCAGCGCGTGGCGATCAAGCCGCTAACCCTGCTGGCCAGTGAGATGGAAAAGGGCCTGGCCCGTATCGTGACACCCGAACGCGCGACGCCACTGGTCGATCGCGCGCTGACTGCCATCTACCGTGTGCTGCAGCGCTTCACTGGGCGCACGGCCGAACCCCGCTGAGGAATTTCCATGGAAGAGCGTCGTCAACACAGCCGCCATGGCACCGAAATGCAGCTGGAGGTCTTCGACCTGAACAGCGGGCAGCGCCTAGGCCGCATAGTCGACCTGTCTGCCGATGGCTTCATGCTGTTCAGCGACACCCCCCACACCGCTGATGCGGTACTGGAATGCCGCCTGGTGTGCACCACAGGTAGCGATGCAGTACAGGAAGTACATCTGGGTGCCGACTGCCTGTGGAGCCGCCCCGGCGCCGACGGTCAGCATTGCTGGGCGGGCTTTCACATCATCGATCTGGCCGAGGACCAGGCCCAGGCGCTGGAGAACCTACTGGCCAGGCTCTGAACCAGCCGCGCGCCACCACAACGAAAAACGGAGCCCGAAGGCTCCGTTTTTTCATCTGGCGAACCTACTGCGCCAGCTTCTTGTAACGCACGCGGTGCGGCTGCGCGGCGGCATCGCCCAGACGCTTCTTGCGATCGGCTTCGAACTCGGTGTAGTTGCCTTCGAAGAAGTTGACCTTGCCGTCATCCTCGTAAGAGAGGATGTGCGTGGCAATACGGTCGAGGAACCAGCGATCGTGGGAAATCACCACGGCGGCGCCCGGAAAGTCCAGCAGCGCCTCTTCCAGCGCGCGCAGGGTTTCCACGTCGAGGTCGTTGGACG
Source organism: Pseudomonas sp. NY15364 (assembly GCF_048068235.1). Taxonomy (NCBI): domain Bacteria; kingdom Pseudomonadati; phylum Pseudomonadota; class Gammaproteobacteria; order Pseudomonadales; family Pseudomonadaceae; genus Pseudomonas; species Pseudomonas sp. NY15364. The sequence goes on from NZ_JBLUPX010000044.1 coordinate 14,319, forward strand.
GTTCGTCGAGCAGCAGCACGTTGCCGCCCTGCTTCAAGGTCAGCGCCATATGCAGGCGACCACGCTCACCACCGGAGAGGTCCTTGACGAACTTCTGCTGGTCGGCGCCCTTGAAGTTGAAGCGGCCGACGTAACCGCGCGACGGCACCTCGTAGTTGCCGACCTTGATCATGTCGAAGCCGTCGGAAATCTGCTCCCACACGGTCTTGTTGCCGTCGAGCATCTCGCGGCTCTGCTCGACGCTGGCGATCTGTACGGTTTCACCGATCTCGATGGTGCCGGAGTCCGGCTGCTCCTTGCCGGTGATCATGCGCAACAGGGTCGACTTACCGGCGCCGTTACCACCGATCACGCCGACAATGGCGCCTTTGGGGATGCTGAAGGACAGGTCGTCGATCAGCACGCGGTCGCCGAAGGACTTCGACACGTTGTGGAAATCGATGACCTTGTCGCCCAGGCGCGGGCCAGCCGGGATGTAGATCTCGTTGGTCTCGCTGCGCTTCTGGAATTCCTGCGACTGCATTTCCTCGAAGCGCTGCAGACGTGCCTTGGACTTGGACTGGCGTGCCTTGGCGCCCTGGCGTACCCACTCCAGTTCGGCCTTCATCGCCTTGGCGTGCGACGCCTCGGCCTTGGCTTCCTGAGCCAGACGGTTGGCCTTCGACTCCAGCCAGCCGGAGTAGTTGCCCTCGTAGGGGATACCGTGGCCGCGGTCGAGTTCGAGAATCCAGCCGGCGACGTTGTCGAGGAAGTAACGGTCGTGAGTAATCGCTACCACTGTGCCGGGGAAATCGTGCAGGAAGCGCTCCAGCCAGGCGACCGAGTCGGCGTCCAGGTGGTTGGTCGGCTCGTCGAGCAGCAGCATGTCAGGTGCCGACAGCAGCAGGCGACACAGCGCCACGCGGCGTTTCTCACCACCGGACAGGTGCTCGATCTTGGCGTCCCAGGCCGGCAGGCGCAGCGCATCAGCGGCAACTTCCAGCTGGCGCTCCAGATTGTGGCCATCGGAGGCCTGCAGAATGGCTTCGAGCTTGGCCTGCTCGGCAGCCAGGGCGTCGAAGTCGGCATCCGGCTCGGCATAGGCGGCATACACTTCGTCGAGGCGGGCCTGGGCCTGCTTGATCTCGCCTACCGCCTCTTCGACGATGTCGCGCACCGTCTTGCTCGGGTCGAGCTGCGGCTCCTGCGGCAGGTAGCCGACCTTGATCCCCGGCATCGGACGAGCCTCGCCGTCGATCTCGGTGTCGACGCCGGCCATGATGCGCAGCAGCGTGGACTTACCGGCACCGTTGAGGCCCAGCACGCCGATCTTGGCGCCTGGGAAGAATGACAGGGAGATGTCCTTGAGAATTTCACGCTTCGGCGGGACGACCTTGCTGACCCGATGCATGCTGTAGACGTACTGAGCCATGGAGAACCTGACTGGTGAGAATAAGGGCTGAAAATGGCGGGCCTTGCAGACACTGCGAAAACGTTGCGAGTGACGACACCGACAACGCCTGCAGTCTACCAGGCGGCCAACCTCTGGCGCCTGTCGGCCTGGCCGCCGCGTTAACGGCTGCAGGCAGTTTTCATCGAGCCTGCAGCGGGGCGTTGGCAAAGACCTTAGCCCCTGCCGGAGCGAACGCCAAGTACCGCGCGGACAGCTCACGCGCGCGGCGCAAAGCTACCGTAATGTACGAGGCAGGGCAAACCTACGCTCGTCGGCGCGGCTGGCACTTGGCCACGTTTGCAGGCATTCTACGCGGCTTGCGCGAGCACACGCGGGCTCGCACGTTTCACTGCTCAAGATAGCCCAGCACCAGCTGCAGGTTCACAGAACGTGTCGACTCCCTCATCCCTGCCTTCATCGTCCCCGGGCGAGTCGCGAACACCGAAGCGCCGTGTAGCGCTGAGGCGTGCACTGGTGGTGCTGGTGCTGGCGATCCTGGGATTGCTGGCCTGGCAACTGACGCAGGAATATCGCCAGCTGCTCGCTAGTCAGAAGCAGCTGAGCCTGAGTTACGCCAGCCAGCTGGCCAAGCATGTCAGCCTGAACATGCGCCTGAAAGCGCAGGCAGGCCAGGCGATGCTGGAAAACAGCCAAGCGCGCGATGGTGACGGCAGCGCCCTGGTGGCGACGCTACGCGGTATTTTCCCTACGCTGCGCAGTGTCGCCTGGCTCGATGGCAACGGCCAGTTGCTGGCCGACAGCGCCAGCGAATCACGCGACCTCAGCTTCATTCGCAACCAGCAGCAACGCAGCGGCGCGGCGCCCTATCACTTCGCCTTCAGCGCACTGGACGGCGGCGCGCTCTACCTGCTGCTGCGTCAGCCTGACGACAGTCACCGAGTATTGCGCATGCGCACCAGTGCGTTGCGTGGCTGGCTGCGCGAGCAGCACCAGAGCGAGCACGACTGGTTGCTCGAAGATCTGCTCAGTCACCGCGTGATAGCACGTGCCGATGACCTGCAACAGGCTGGCGGCATCATCGCGCCGGTTACTGCGGCAGAACAGGCACAAAGCCTGGAACTGATCGCCCTGCCCGGCAGCGACTGGCAACTGCGCGCCCTGTTCGATGCAGAACGCGCCGGCAACGAGCTGATGCCGACCCTGGCCGGCAAGTTCCTGCTGTTCGCGCTGTGCAGCCTGCTTACCCTGCTGGCCCTGTACGGCCTGCAACGCGAGCAGCGCAGCCTGCAGCGCCTGAATAGCGAAACACGCCGCTCGCTGCGCCAGGCCGCCAGCGCGCTCGGTGCCGTCGAAGAACGCATTCTGGTGACCCAGGCCGATGGCAAGGTGCGCTACCTGAACCCGCAGGCCGAAGCGCTGTTCGGGGTTCCCAGCAACGTGGCCGGGGAACTCCATCTGCTTGATCTGCTGCCCGATCTCGACCCGCTGCTGCTAAACAGCCCACAACTGAGCAGTGATCTGGGAGCGGAGCTGATCAGAGTCGAAAGCGAGGGGCGCGAGCGACTGTTCGCCGTGACCCGTAGCGATATCAGCGAAGTCGGGCGTCATGCCGGTTACGTCTGGGTGCTGCGTGACGTGACCGACGAGCAGCAGGCCATGCGCGTGCTGCAGGAAACCCGCAGGCGCTATCAGGATATCTTCGAGGGCACCGGCGTGGCCCTGTGCGTCCTCGATCTCTCCGGCATGCGCAGCCTGCTGCTGCAGCACAAGCTGCGTGACGAAGCCGGCCTGCAGCGCTGGCTGCGTGCCGATAGCGCACACCAGGAGCAGCTGATCGAGCACCTGCACCTCACCGAAGCCAATCAGGTGGCGCTCAACCTGCTCGGGGTGAAGAGCACCGAGCAGGCCTGGCAGCAACTGATCGACAACGGCCCGATACAGCCCGACGATCTGCGTTATCGCCTGGCCGTGGCCGTGCTCGAAGGCCCCAATCTGGTGGAGCTGGAAACCCAGCTGGCCACCGCACAGGGCCTGCAGCGCCATGTATGGCTGGTACTGCGTCTGCCGGAAATGATTCAGGATTATCAGGCCGTCACCCTTAGCATCAGCGACATCACCAGCCGCAAGCGCATCGAGCTGTCGCTGATCGAGCGTGAGCGCTTCTGGTCCGAGGTGGTTCGCTCGGTCCCCGACCTGCTCTACGTGCATGACATGCAGAACCAGCAGGTGCTGTTCAGCAACCACAGCCTCGGCTTGCAGCTGGGCTATAGCGTCGGCGAGCTCAAGGAGATGGCCGGGGATTTCTGGGAGCAGGTACTGCACCCGGACGACAGCGAATACTACTGGCGCATTCGCAACCTGCAGAAAGTGGTCGGCAACGGCCTGCTGCTCGAATCGGTGCTGCGCTGGCGTCACCGCGACGGTCAGTGGCGCTGGTTCAGCATCCGTGAGCAGGCGCTGGCGCGCGATGATCGCGGGCGCGTCAGCCGCCTGATCGGCTTGGCCAAGGACATTACCGAGCAGATCGAGCGCAACCAATCGCTGCGTGACAGCGAGCAACGCTACCGTCTGCTGGCGGAAAGCATCAGCGACGTGATCGTCTCCACCGACGACAGCCTGAACCTGAACTACGTCAGTCCGTCGGTCGAAGCCATGCTCGGTTACGACGCCGAATGGGTGACGACCAACGGCCTGCAAGGCCTGGCGGCCAATCCGCAGCAGCTCGCCAGCCTCTACCTGCTGCTCGAGCGGATTCGCGACTCACTCGGCGAGCAGGATCGACTCAACCGCATGCGCGATGAACTGCCAGACCAGCTGTTCGTCTTCGACTGCCTGCGCGCCGATGGCCACAAGATCCCGGTGGAACTGCGCCTGGTATTGATGTGGGACGAGAATGGTCGCTTCGAGGGCATCCTTGGCGTTGGCCGCGACGTCAGCCAGCAACGTCGCGCGGAAAAAGACCTGCGCATGGCTGCCACGGTGTTCGAACACTCCACAGCAGCGATTCTGGTGACCGACCCGGCCGGTTACATCGTACAAGTCAACAAGGCCTTCAGCCGCGTCAGCGGTTATTCCGCCGGGCAAGTGCTCGACCAGCTTCCAGGCATGCTCACCGCCGATCGCCAGCAGGCGGCACACCTGCAGTACATCCTCGGCCAACTCAACCAGCGTGGCAGTTGGGAGGGCGAAGTGTGGCTCAAACGCAAGGGAGGGGAAAACTTCCCTGCCTGGGTCGGCATCACCGCCGTCCACGACGAGGAAGGCGACCTGGTCAGCTACGTGTGTTTCTTCAGCGACATCAGCGAACGCAAGGCCAGCGAACAGCGCATCCATCGTCTGGCCTACTACGACGCCCTGACCCACCTGCCCAACCGCACCCTGTTCCAGGATCGCCTGCACAGCGCCCTGCAGCATGCGGATCGGCATGACGAATGGGTGGTGCTGATGTTCCTCGACCTCGACCGTTTCAAGCCGATCAACGATTCGCTCGGCCACGCCGCCGGCGACCGCATGCTCAAGGATGTAGCCGTGCGCCTGTCGGCCTGCGTCGATGGCGACGACACCGTGGCGCGCATGGGCGGCGACGAATTCACCCTGCTGCTGCAGCCGCGCGCCACCCGCGAGGGCGCACTGAATCGCGCCATTCATGTCGCCGAGCAGATTCTCTCCAGCCTGGCCCGCCCTTTCGTGCTCGAAGGCCGCGAGTTCTTCGTCACCGCCAGTATCGGTATCGCCCTCGCCCCGCAGGACGGTAGCGAACTGAGCCAACTGATGAAGAACGCCGACACCGCGATGTATCACGCCAAGGAGCGCGGCAAGAACAACTTCCAGTTCTACCAGGCCGACATGAACGCCAGCGCTCTGGAGCGCCTGGAACTGGAAGGCGATCTGCGCCACGCTCAGGAGCAGGGCCAGTTCGTCCTGCATTATCAGCCGCAGTTTGCCGGCGACGGCAATCGCCTGACCGGGGTCGAAGCACTGCTGCGCTGGAACCACCCGAGCCGCGGCCTGGTATCACCCACCGAGTTCATTCCGGTGCTGGAAGAGCTCGGTCTGGTGGTCCAGGTCGGCGAATGGGTACTGGAGGAAGCCTGCCGCCAGTTCAAGGCATGGCAAGAAGAGCAGATACGTATCCCCAAAATCTCGGTCAACCTGTCGGCCCGTCAGTTCGCCGAAGGTGATCTGAGCGCACGGATCGCCACCATTCTGGACAGAACCGGCGTGGCCCCGGCCTGTCTGGAGCTGGAGCTCACCGAAAGCATACTGATGCGTGACGTCGCCAGCGCCATGCAAACGCTCGGCAACCTCAAGCGTTTGGGGCTGTGCATTGCGGTGGATGACTTCGGCACCGGCTATTCGTCGCTGAACTACCTCAAGCAGTTCCCCATCGACGTCTTGAAGATTGATCGCAGCTTCGTCGACGGCCTGCCCGATGGTGAACAGGACGCGCAGATCGCTCGCGCGATCATCGCCATGGCGCACAGCCTGAACATGATGGTGATCGCCGAGGGCGTGGAGAGCCAGGCACAACTGGACTTCCTGCGCGAACACGACTGCGACGAAGTGCAGGGCTACCTGCTGGGTAGACCGATGCCCGCTCGGCAGCTCACCGCCCAGTTCAGCGGCGCAGCGCTGTTCATGCTCAGCTGACTGGCGAACACCAGCAGGCCCTGCGCCCAACTCAGCATGAAGGCCATTTGTCAGGCTCATGACCGACCTTCATATGCCTGAATGCGACCTTTGCGGTAGAATCCGCCGCCTATTTCTTCCGCCCAACTGGTTTTCAGGGGATTGCCATGTTCAGCCGTGATTTGAACCTCGCTCGTTATGACGCCGAACTCTTTGCCGCGATGGAGCAAGAAGCTCAGCGCCAGGAAGAGCACATCGAGCTGATCGCCTCGGAAAACTACACCAGCCCGGCGGTGATGGAAGCCCAGGGCAGCGTGCTGACCAACAAGTACGCCGAAGGCTACCCGGGCAAGCGTTACTACGGTGGCTGCGAGTACGTCGACGTGGTCGAGCAACTCGCCATCGACCGCGCCAAGGAACTGTTCGGCGCCGACTACGCCAACGTCCAACCTCACTCCGGCAGCCAGGCCAACAGCGCTGTGTACATGGCCCTGCTCAACGCCGGCGATACCGTACTGGGCATGAGCCTGGCCCACGGCGGCCACCTGACCCACGGTGCCAGCGTCAGCTTCTCCGGCAAGATCTACAACGCCGTGCAGTACGGCATCAATGATCAAGGCCTGATCGACTACGACGAAGTAGAGCGCCTGGCCGTCGAGCACAAGCCGAAGATGATCATCGCCGGCTTCAGCGCCTACTCGCAGGTGCTCGACTTCCCGCGTTTCCGCGCCATCGCTGACAAGGTCGGCGCCTACCTGTTCGTCGACATGGCTCACGTCGCCGGTCTGGTCGCCGCCGGTCTGTACCCGAACCCGGTCCCGTTCGCCGACGTGGTCACCACCACCACCCACAAGACCCTGCGCGGCCCGCGCGGCGGCCTGATCCTGGCGCGCAAGAACGAAGAGCTGGAGAAGAAGTTCAACTCCGCGGTATTCCCGGGCGGCCAGGGCGGCCCGCTGGAGCACGTCATCGCCGCCAAGGCCGTATGCTTCAAAGAAGCGCTGCAGCCTGAGTTCAAGGCTTACCAGGCGCAGGTGATCAAGAACGCCCAGACCATGGCCCAGGTGTTCATCGACAATGGCTACGACGTGGTTTCCGGTGGCACCGAGAACCACCTGTTCCTTCTCTCGCTGATCAAGCAGGACATCACCGGTAAGGATGCCGACGCAGCGCTCGGCCGCGCCTTCATCACCGTTAACAAGAACAGCGTGCCGAACGATCCGCGTTCGCCGTTCGTCACCTCCGGCCTGCGTATCGGTACCCCTGCTGTCACCACTCGCGGCTTCAAGGAAGACGAGTGCCGCCAACTGGCGGGCTGGATCTGCGAAGTACTGGCCAACATCGGCAACGATGAAGTCGAAGGCCGCGTGCGTGAGCAGGTCAAAGCCCTGTGCGCCCAGTTCCCGGTCTACGGCAACTAAGACAGCACCTGAAACGAAGAAGCCCGCCAATTCAGACTGTGTGAAAACCTAGCAGTCTGAGAGCAAGCTGAAGACAATGCCTCCATCAGTCGATAGGGGCATGGTCGTTTATGGGCTACATCCAGGGCGAAGGTCGTCAGCAAAGCAGCCTGTTTCCTCCCACATTGGAGGAGCTGGTGCCGGAGGATCACCTGGTACGGGTGATCGAGGCCTA
>NZ_JBLUPX010000045.1:0-21502 GCF_048068235.1 Pseudomonas sp. NY15364
CGCCTTGGCACTGCGCCGCTGTTGCTTGGGGCGCAGCGAATCGGCTTTTAGCGCCTGCTCTAGCGTGGCGTGAAAAGGGCTGAGTTTGTTAAAGATCGCGCGGCGTTGGTACACCGGCTGCTTGGCCTCAGGTGCTCTGACCCACTTGCGAATCGTGTTGCGCGCCAGCCCGGTGCGCTTGGCTATCTCATGCAGCGACAGCTTGTCGCGGAAATACATCCGCCGAATTTTGCCCATCATTTCCATACTGATCACCCTGTGTTCTCCTGCTCAATAATTGAGCAGAAGCAGTTGAACACCTGGGTCAGTTTTCAGTCGGCAGAACAGCCTCTACTGGGTCAGTTTTCGGTCAGCGGCAACAGTGAAGGCTTCTTCGCAGCGTTGTGCTTCCCCAATGAAGCGAAGACGTGCTTCGGGGAGATGCCGTGTCTTGAGGGAGACCTTCCATTCACGCTTGCCGATGACTCGGCGGATGTCTTTGGGGACTTCTCGGCGGAAGTAGAAGATACCGTTCTGTGGATGTTTCCAGGGTTGCGCCATGATCGCCACTGTACCAGCCCTCTGTACCAATCAGCAGAAGGGCAGCAAGCAGTCAGAAACTAAAAGCCCCTGAATCCGTTAAGAATCAAGGGCTTATGGAGTCTGGAGCGGGTGATGGGAATCGAACCCACGGCTCTAGCTTGGGAAGCTAGGGTATTACCATTATACGACACCCGCAGCGGGTGCCTTTATACCGGAACTCGACCTGAGAATAAAGCGCGGAGCAGGGCGATAGACGCATCCGCTCCACGCTCGGTGCTTCTCATACCGCCATCGCCTGGAGGTCGCGCAGGTCGCCTTTGACTGGCAGTTGCAGGCGTTTGCTGGGGGCGTTGAAGAAGTCCAGCAGTACGCGTTGGGTCTGCAGCCAGGCGGCCTTGTGTTCCATGTCGAGGAAGTGGCCGGCGTCGTCGATCACGGCGAACTGGGCGTGGTCGATGTGCTGGGCGAACAGGCAGGCGTCTTCCACCGAGGTGTATTCGTCGCGGTCGCCGTTGACGAACAGCAGCGGGACGTCGATGGCTTGCAGGCACTCCATGCGGCAGTGCGCCTCCATATTCAGCACCTGTTTGATGTGAGCGTACATCTGCCGGTATTCGTGTTCGTCCAGGGTGCTGACGTGCTTGTGGTTGAAGCGCTTGAATAGCGACGGCAGGTGCTTGCCGATGGTGCTGTTTACCAGCAGGGCGACGTTGTCGCGATCCACCGCGTTCAAGAAGCGCAGGCCCTTGTGCAGGTAGTCGAGCATCGGCACGTTGAGGATCGGCGAGAAGGAGCAGATGGCGGCCTTCTCCAGCGTCGCCGGGCGTTGGGCCAGGGCGAGCATGGAGGCGACGCCACCCCAGGAGAAGGACATCAGGTAGTTGGCACCGTAGAGGTCGATCAGGTGCAGCAGGATCGCCGCTTCGTCTTCCTTGCTGATGGGCGTGAAGTCGCTGTTGTACGGCTTCGACTGGCCGGCATAGGGCAGGTCGAAGGCCACTACGTTGAACTGCGGCTGCAGGTATTTGATCGTTTGCGCGAACGAAGCGGTGGTCGCCAGAGAGCCGTTGACCAAGATGATGGTCTTGCTTGCTGCCGGATTGCCGTAGAACTCCGTGTGTACGTTGTGCTTCCTGTTGATCTCGACGACTGCGGTTTCTGGCCTCATGTCGTTTCCTCCTGGCGCAAATGAGCAAGGCGAGCGGGCGACCGTTCGCGCTGGATTGAGCAGTTAGAAAAGCGCCTGAGCGTGACAGCATGATGTCAGGCTGGAGATTTTTATAAGTATAGGAATTTCAATCAGTTAGGATCGAAACAGGCGAGCGCTCCAGGCTTTTTCAGGGCCTTGGAGAGGGCGGTGTAACCAGGCAGGAATCCAGTCGGCGCAGAGCGCCATCAACCGAAAAAACACTCACTGTCTTTCTGTGACCGTCTGGTCACCTGAAGACTTATGGTTCGATTCAAGCAGTTACCTTGCAGCCATGCAAGGGTGAGTCACATCTTTGTAGCCGATTGGCGATGCCGTTGGTCGGGTAGTCAGATTCAGGCGCTGGGCGACAATCAAACGCTGGCGATTTCCGCATCCGTCAGTGCGCGGTATTGGCCGGGGGCGAGCTGTGGGTCGAGGACGATCTCGCCCATGCTTTCGCGGTGCAGGGCGACGACGCGGTTACGGAAGTGGCCGAACATGCGCTTGACCTGATGGTAGCGGCCCTCGAACAGGGTCAGCCGCGCGTGGTGGCTGTCGAGTACATCGAGCTGGGCGGGCAGGGTGGTCAGATCCTCGAAGGCGAAGTACAGGCCACGGGCGAAGACCTCGGCGTATTCGTCGGTGATCGGCTGTTCGGTGGTGACGTGGTAGACCTTGGGCTTGCGCTGCTGCGGCTGGGTGATACGGCGCGACCAGCGCCCGTCGTTGGTGATCAGCAGCAGGCCGCTGGTGTTCAGGTCGAGGCGCCCGGCCAGGTGCAGGTCGTGTTTGTCCGGCTCGTCGAGCAGGTCGAGCACGGTGCGATGTTCGTTGTGCTCGGTGGCGCTGACCACGCCGACCGGTTTGTGCAGCATCCAGTAGCGCGCGCTGCGCCCGGCCTGCAGCAGCTCGTCGTCCAGCTCCACGCGTTGGAAGTCGCGCACCTCATGGCGCGGGTCGTGCACCACTGCGCCGTCCACACGTAGGCGCCCGGCGCTGATCAGCAGGCGGCTGTCCTGGCGGCTGAAACGCGGGAAGTTGCTGAGGAAGCGATCCAGGCGCATGGCTCAATCGCTCTCGCCGGGCTCAGTAGCCTTCAGCGCACCAGCGCAGGCCGGGCACAGGCAGGCCTGATTGCGTTGCTCGGGCGTCAGGCGCTGCAGCGCGGCTGGGTCGATCTGCGCGTCGAAGCACCAGCAGGGTTCGTCACGCCCGGCGGCGACGCTGCACTGGTTGCTGTTGCCGCATAGCGGGCAGTGTTGCCTGTCCATCAGAGATCGAGGCAGATGCGGCTGTGCGCGTCCTGCTTGGCGTGCGACAGCATGCGGCTGAGCAGGCGATACAGGTGCTGGCTTGTGAGTGGACAGCATTGTTCGGCGCTGCTGTTCAGCCAGTTTGTAGCGTTTGGCTGGGCGGTATTGTTCCGCGGCAGAATAAATGTCTCGCCTTTGCCCCGGCAGAACATGCCGGATTGGCGCAGTAGTGGCGATGAGGTGGGCGTATGCCGTTGGAGGCGCAGGAGCATGGGGTAGATCCGCAGCAGGTTGGCAGGCTGTTGAAAAAGGCAGGTGGTTTTTCAACAGCCTGTAGGGCGTGATGCTAGCTTGCTGGACGGGGAGCGCGCCAGTTGTAGTCATGCTCGCTGCTGTTATGGGCGGATGAACTCTGCTGTGCACGGTTGGTGCGACTCTCTGCTGCGCGGGTAAACGCGTGGCGTGCCATCTGCATGTTGCGCCAATGATTAATACCGACGAAGTGAGTCGCACCTCTCGCCCGCGATGCTGTCTGATGCGTCAGGGATTCTCATCCCGGAGGCCGACATCGGTCGGCGTCGTCTCAGCGGTCACAGGAGGCCGCCATGCCCTTCAAGATGCTGTTGTCTGCGTTGTTCCTGCTGCTGTCCGGTTGTGCCGTCTATGGCGAGGGTTACGACCGTGGCTATCACCACGGCTATCGTTATCATGACGGCTACCGCCGTGATCACCATGCGCCACCGGTTTACGTAACGCCGCGCTACTACTACGAAGATCGCCGGCATCAGTACTACCCGACGCCGCCGCGCCATTACGGTCATGAGCAGCGCCACAGTGGCAGCTACAAACGCTACGATCAGTCACGACATGACTACCGCCGCGATCATCGTCGCCAGGAATATCGCAGCGGGCAGATTCAGCGTGGCTGGGACACCGGGCGCAAGACCCAGCAGCGTTTCTCCAATGGCCGTAGCCACGGTGACGAATACCGCAGCAGGGGGGAGCGGCGTTGGTAAGGCTCCCTCAAACTGCCGTGTGTCGACATGCACCTGTGGCGTTTCTCAGCTTTCTGAGGTGTGTCAGGACACTTTTGGTGCAAGCGGTATTTGCGTCGATGTGGGCTAATCCACGAACAACTGCTGCACCACCGAGAAATCCTGCTTGCCCTTGCCCTGTTTGAGCAGCAGGCGGTACAGCTGCAGTGCCAGGGCCCCCATCGGCGCGCTGTTGCCATTGTGGCTGGCGGTTTCCTGGGCCAGGCCGAGGTCTTTGGCCATCAGTTCGGCCATGAAACCGCCGCTGTAGCCCTTCGATGCTGGCGCGTTTTCCATCACCCCAGGCCAGGGATTGTACTTTTCCAGCGTCCAGTTGCCGCCCGAACTCTGCCGCATGATCTCGGCCAGCACCGCCGGCTCCAGGCCGTTGGCCACGCCCATGGCCATGGCTTCTGCGGTGGCGATCATCTGCACCGCAAGCACCTGATTGTTGCACACCTTGGCCACCTGGCCGGCGCCGTCGGGGCCGGCGTGGAAGATGTTCTTGCCCATGGAGGCGAGCATCGACCTGGCCTTCTCCAGCGATTGGGCTTCACCACCCACCATGAAGGTCAGGGTACCGGCCGCCGCACCGCCTGTACCACCGGAGACCGGCGCATCGAGCAAAGCGATACCGCGCTCGCGGGCGGCTGCGTGCACCCTGCGCGCGGACTCCGGGGCGATGGTCGAACACTCGATCACCAAGGTGCCGGCTGGCATCCGCGCAAGCAGACCGTCATCACCCAGGTACAAGCTTTCCACATGACGACTGGCCGGCAGCATGCTGATCACCACCTTTGCCTGATCGATGGCGTCGGTTGCGCTATCGGCCGCCACGGCACCTTCGCCAGCCAGGGTGTCGACCGCGCTGCGCTGCAGGTCGAAGACTTTCAGCGGGTAACCCGCCTTGAGCAGGTTGCGGGCCATGGGCAGGCCCATGTTGCCGAGGCCGATAAAGGCGATCTGGGTCATGACGGCTCTCCTACAAATGGGTTTACAGATCTGCCAACGGGTGTTCGCCTTCCCAGGCCGGTGCGAAGTGCGCCTCGACCACTGCGTCTGGGATCGCGGCCACATCCGGCCAATGCCATTTCGGCGTCTGGTCCTTGTCGATCAGGCGGGCGCGTACGCCCTCGGGAAATTCCGGGTGGCGGCAGCAGTTAAGGCTCATGGCGTATTCCATGCGAAATACCTCGGCCAGCGACAGATGGCGGGCGCGGCGGATCTGCTCCCAGATCAGGTGTGCGGTCAGCGGGCAGCCATGGGCCAGGGTCTTGGCGGCGCGGGCGAGCAGGGCGTCGTCATCCGTTTGCAGGGCGCTGAGCGCGTGCACGGCAGCCGGCAGGTGGGCAACGTCGAGCAACTCATCGATACGTTCGCGACGTGGCAGCCACTGTGCAGCCGGTAGTTCGCCGTGGGCTTCGTTCTCCAGGGCACGCAGCAGGCTGTGCAGTTGCAGGTCGGCTTGTTCGCGCCAGTTCAGTTGTACCAGGCCTTCGAGCAGAGCCTCTTGCTGGTCATCGCGCAGAAAGCGGTCGGCCAGATTCAGGTCCAGCGCATCGCGGGCATTGATGCTGGCGGCAGTAAGACCGAGGAACAGGCCCAGGCGACCCGGCAGGCGGGCGAGGAACCAGCTGCCGCCGACATCCGGGTACAGGCCGATGTTGATTTCCGGCATGCCCAGTCGACTGCTTGGCGTGACGATACGGATACCCGCGCCCTGCATCAGGCCCATGCCGCCGCCCAGCACATGGCCGTGGGCCCAGCAGATGAAGGGTTTTGGGAAGGTGTGGATGCGATGATCGAGGCGGTATTCGTCGGCGAAGAAACGTCGCGCCAGGGCCGGTACTTCGCCTGGCTGTTCACGACACTGATTGACCAGTTGTACCACGTCGCCGCCGGCGCAGAAGGCCTTGGGGCCATTGCCGCGCAGCATGACGCAGGCGATGGTTGGATCCTCGGCCCAGGCCTTGAGGCGCTCGTCGAGTGCCTCGATCATCGGCAGGGAAAGGGCGTTGAGGCTCTTCTCGGCGTCGAGGCTGGCGATGCCGATGCGGTAGCCGTGCAGGCTGGGGCGTTCTTCGAATTGCAGGTTCATGCGTGTTTCCCGCGCGGGTGGATGGCGCTTTATCCATCCACCGCGTGTGTTGTGGTGGACGTTAAAGGCGACGTCCACGAGCTGTTTCGCGAGCAGAGCTCGCTCCTACGGTTTATTTGTTGCGCCACTGCGGATCGCGTTTCTCCAGGAAGGCGTTGACCCCTTCGCGGGTGTCATCGGCGTCGAACAGGTCGACGAAGCGCTCGCGTTCCTCCGGCAGCCAGGTGTTGGAGCCACGCTCGCGTGCACCCTGGATCAGCGGTTTGATGGTGCGCACTGCCACCGGGCTTTGTCGCGCCACCTTGGATGCCAGCAGCAGGGCAGTGCCGCGTGCCTCGCCGGTGTCCACCACCTGCTCGACCAGGCCGATGCGCAGGGCGGTCTCGGCGTCGATGCGCTCGCCGCAGAGGATCATGCGTTTGGCCCAGCCTTCGCCGACCAGCCAGGGCAGCGCCTGGGTACCACCGGCGCAAGGCAACAGACCCACGGAGGCTTCCGGCAGGGCCATCTGCGCCTGGCGTTCTGCGATGCGGATATCGCAGGCCAGTGCACACTCCAGGCCGCCGCCCATGGCGTAGCCGTTGATTGCGGCAATGGATACACCGCGGAAATCGCGCAGGGTTTCGAAGGCTTCGCCAAAGCGCCGCGCCATCTCACGAGCGCGGGCTTTGTCGCCATCGGCGAACATGTTCAGGTCGGCGCCAGCGGAGAAGAATTTCGACCCCTGGCCGGTCACCACCAGTGCATACACCTCGTCGTCGCGGTTGAGATGTTCGATCACTTGCTTGAGGCCGATCAGTGAGTCGCGGTCCCAGGTGTTGGCCGGTGGATGGTTGATGGTGATCAGCGCGGTATGGCCGTGTTTTTCCACGGTGAGCTTGTGGGTCAGGTCGAAGATGCCGGGTTTGTAGGTTTCCAGTGCAGTGCTCATGGTCGTCCTCGATATTCATCATTGCCGTAGGCGCGAGCTCTGCTCGCGAACATCGCTCGCACCTAATTGGGGTTATTACTACAGCAGACGATCGAGCATGCCGCCCTGCAGAAGCAGGCGACGGGCGACGATCACCCGCATGATTTCGTTGGTGCCTTCAAGTATCTGGTGCACGCGGGCGTCGCGTACCCAGCGTTCCAGCGGATAGTCATTCAGATAGCCGTAACCGCCGTGCAGTTGCAGTGCTTCGTTGCACACATCGAAGCACTGGTCGGTGGCGAAGCGCTTGGCCATGGCGCAGTACAGACTGGCCTCGCCGTGGCCATGGTCGAGCTTGTGCGCGGCCAGGCGCACCATCTGCCGGCTGGCGGTGAGGGCGGTGAGCATGTCGGCCAGCTTGAATTGCAGGGCCTGGAATTCGCTGAGCGCCTTGCCAAACTGCTTGCGTTCCTCGACGTAACGCAGGCTCTGCTGCAGTGCTGCCTGGGCCGCACCGAGCGAGCAGCTGGCGATATTCAGGCGGCCACCATCGAGGCCCTTCATGGCATAGACGAAGCCTTCGCCCTCTGGGCCGATGCGGTGGCTGGCGGGAATGCGTACGCCTTCGAAGGTGATGGTACGGGTCGGCTGCGCCTTCCAGCCCATCTTGTCCTCGTTGCGTCCGTAACGCACGCCGGGCGCATCGGCAGGTACCAGGAAGCAGGAAATACCCTTGGCACCATCCTCACCGGTGCGCGCCATGACAATCAGCACCTGTGTGCTTCCTGCCCCGGAGATAAAGCACTTGCTGCCGTCGATCACGTAGTCGTCGCCATCGCGCCGTGCGCGGGTGCGCAGATGGGCGGCGTCAGAGCCGGCGTCCGGTTCGGTCAGGCAGTAGGAGGCCAGCGACTGGCCGTTGATCAGCCCCGGCAACCAGGCATCTTTCAGGCTCTGGTCGGCGAAGCTGGCGAGCATCCAGGTGGCCATATTGTGGATGGTCAGGTAGGCGGTGGTGGCGACACAGCCGGCCGCCAGTTGTTCGAATATCAGTGAGCTGGAAAGCCTGGACAGGCCCAGGCCGCCGTCCTCTTCGCGCAGATACAGGGCCAGGTAGCCCTGTTCGGCAGCACGGCGAATCACCTCGACGGGGAAGTGCTGCTCGCGATCCCACTCGGCGGCTTGGGGCGTCAGCTCCCGCGCGGCGAAGGCGCGGGCGCTGTCGGTCAGCAGGCGCTGTTCATCACTGAGTTCGAAGTCCATGGCATCTCATTGCAAGGTCAGAGGTTGGCCGCCGGCGCGGCGCTCGGCCTGCCACTCGGCGAGGCTGGGCAGCGCGCTGCTGGAGTCGAGGCGGTCGACGATTTCGAAGTAGTCCTGTTTGAGTGGGTCCTTGAGGACCTCGTCGCGCGGCTTGACCTTCACCGCGTAGACCGTCTGCAGGTTTTGGTGGTCGAAGGCACGCCATTGCTGTTCGTCCTTGAGCAAGGTGTAGCGGTGGCCTTCCAGTGCCTTGATCAGCGTTTCGCTGTCGAGGCTCTTGGCTCGTGTGGCGGCGTCGGCCCACTGCTGGACGATGCTGTAGGCCGAGGCCGCGGAGCTGGATGGGTACATCTCGTAGCGGGTCTTGAAAGCTTCGACGAAGGCTTCACCACGCGCAGATTTCTCCAGCGCCGGTACGCGCCAGGTCCAGGGTTCGGTGCCGATCACGCCTGCCATCAGATTGGGGCCGGCCTGTTCGACCATGCTCTGGGTCAGGTTCGGCGCGACGATCTGCATGCGCTCGGTCAGGCCCAGGTCCTTGGCGACGCGCATGGCACGCACCAGGTCCTCGCCGAACAGCACCAGGGCAAGGATTTCAGCGTTGCTGGCGGCGGCCTGGGTCAGCGCGTCCTGGTAGTCGGCCAGGCGCGCGCCCGGGAAGGGGATGCGTACGCTGGCGTGCTGGGCGGCATTGTCGCTGGCGGTGGCCTGGCGCAGCGATGCCTCGCTGGTGTGGCCCCAGGTGTAGTCGGCGGTAACATAGAAGTAGCGCTTGTTCGGCAGGGTCTTGCTCAGGTATTGGCCGAGTACCTTGGCGCTCATCCAGGCGTTGTTGCACTCGCGAAACATGTAGCGATGGCCATCCTTGCCAGTGGTGTCGTTGGAGTAGGTGAGGGTGCCGAAGTACAGCAGGCCGTGCTGCTTGGCGCGCTTGCCTGCGGCGATGGCGACCGCGCTGGAGGCGCCACCGAAGAGCATCGCCGCACCTTCGGCGGCCAGCTTGTCGACGTTCTTCTCGGCCTTGGCCGGCCGCGAAGCGGTGTCCTTGCTGGATAGGCGCAAGGGCCGCCCGAGGACACCGCCTGCGGCGTTGATTTCATCGATGGCCAGCAGGGCTCCACGCATCTGCGCCAGTCCCTCCTCTTTATACGGGCCGGTGCGCGGGTAATTGAGGCCGAGGGTGATCGGCTCGGCAGCCTGCGCACAGGCGGTGATTCCGGCCCACAGGGCCAGGATGGCGGACAGGTGGCGCATTGCAGTTCTCCTTGTTTTTGTTCTGCAGAGTCTTTTTACGCCGCTTGTCCAGTTCTCGTGATCGTCTTTTTGTCTAATAAGAACGCCGTTCTCATTTCAGTTGAATGGTCATGTTCGGCCCGGCCTCAAGCGGCGTGTGGTCGAACCAGCGACTGGTCACGGTCTTGGTCTCGGTGTAGAAACGCACCGCCTGCTTGCCGTAGGCGTGCAGGTCGCCGTAGAACGAGCCCTTCCATCCAGTGAAGGAAAAGAATGGCAGCGGTACCGGAATCGGTACGTTGATACCCACCTGGCCGACTTCAACCGCGTGCTGGAAATGCCGCGCAGCGCCGCCGGAGCTGGTGAACAGGCTGGTGCCGTTGCCGTAGGGGCTGGCGTTGACCAGTTCGATGGCCTCTTCCAAGGTGTCGACCTGCATGCACACCAGCACCGGGCCGAAGATCTCCTCGCGGTACAGGCTCATCTTCGTCGTCACGCCACGGAACAGCGTCGGCCCGACCCAGTTGCCCTTCGGGTAACCGTCTACCTTGCACTGCGAGCCGTCGAGCAGACACTCGGCGCCTTCGGCCTTGCCTTGTTCGATCAGGTGCAACACGCGCTGGCGTGCCTGTGGGCTGATCAGCGGGCCGTAGGCGGCGCCGCTGTCCTGCCAGTGGCCGGGGCGCAGCGCGGCCATCTGTTCGGCCAGCTCATCGATCCATTGTTTCGATTCACCGACGAACACCGCCACGCTGATGGCCATGCAGCGCTGCCCGGCGGCGCCACAACTGGCACCGAGCAGGTTGCTGATCACTTGATCCTTGGGTGCATCCGGCATGATCACCATATGGTTCTTGGCCCCGGCGAAGGCCTGCACGCGCTTCAGGTGCTGGGTGCCGGTGCGATAGACATGTTGGCCCACCGCGACTGAGCCGACGAAGGACGCCGCGCGTACCAGCGGGTGCACCAGCAGCGCATCGACCTGCTCACGCCCGCCATGCAGCACTTGCAGTACGCCGGTCGGCGCGCCGGCTTCGAGGAACAGCTCGGCGAGACGATTGGGTGTCATCGGGTCCTGTTCCGAGGGTTTGAGAATGAAGCTATTGCCGCAGGCGATGGCCAGCGGAAACATCCACAGCGGGATCATCGCCGGGAAGTTGAATGGGGTGATACCGACGCACACGCCCAGCGGCTGGATCCAACTGGCGGAGTCGATCTCGCGGGCGACGTTCTCTACCGTCTCGCCCATCATCAGGCTGGCGATATTGGCGGCGTGCTCGGCCACTTCGATACCGCGCCAGACGTCACCCTTGGCATCGGCGAAGGTCTTGCCGGTTTCCGCCGCGAGGATCTGCGCCAGCTCGTCGTGGTGCTCCTTGAGCAAGTGCTGGTAGCGCAGCATCAGACGGGCGCGCTCCGCGACCGGTACTTCGCGCCAGGTGAGGAAGGCTTTCTGCGCACCGGCCACCGCGGCCTCGATTTCCTCGGCGGTGGCCTTGGGGGCGAGGGCGATCACCTCCTGGGTGGTCGGGTCGGTGACTTCGATCAGCTCACGAGCCTGGCTGGTTTGCCATTGGCCGTCGATCAGTTGCGGTAGCGTGCGGGGCATGGTCGCCTCCTGCTGTTCTTGTATGGGACTTTTTATAGCCATTGGATGCCCGTTTGTGGATTGACGATCTTGGGCTTGGGATGGACGATCTTGTCATTCGAGCAGGCTGGCAAGGAGTGGTGTGGTGGGAATGCGGGTGGAAACCTCCAATTGGCCGTTGCCTGTCGGTGGGCAACGCTTCATCACGCCACCGCGCCTGCGCCGCCTTCTGGCGCGCCATGCCTTGAGCGCTGGGTGCTATCCATTGGCCATCGGCTTCTACCCCGATGCAACCGGTCACCAGATGCGCCGCGCGCAACCAGATGACCATCTGCTGATCTACTGCCGCTCGGGCAAGGGGTGGTTGGAAACATCGGATGGACGATTTGAGGTCGCTGCTGGCGATTTGTTGCTGCTGCCCAAGGACGCTGCGCATGTCTATGGCGCTGACCTGCATAACCCTTGGACGATCTACTGGGTGCACTTCGACGGCAGCCACGGCGAAGACTTCCTACGCCTACTGGGCACGCAAACGCTGCGGCGTATCGGCGTGCAGCCGCGGCTGATCGGAGACTTCGAGGCGTTGCTGGGTTTGCAGCGCCAGGGCCTCAACGCTTTGCCCTTCATTCATGCTGCGCACCGTTTGCAGGCGATGCTCAGCTCGCTGGCCGTGCTACCGGCGCGGGTCAACCTCAAGTCCGGGCGCGTGCTGGATATCGAGGCGGTGCAGGCGGTGATGCGCGAGCACCTGCACGGCAGCCTCAACCTCGATGAGCTGGCTGCACAGTTCAAGCTGTCGCGCTTTCACTTCGCCAAGACCTACCGCGCGCTGACCGGCCATGCGCCGATCCAGGATTTCATTCAGTTGAAGATGGCCCTGGCCTGTCGCCTGCTCGACCGTGGTGATGCCGAAGTGCGCCAGGTCGCCGAGCAGCTTGGCTACGACGATCCCTATTACTTCTCACGGCTGTTTCGTAAGGTGGTGGGCATGGCGCCCAGTCATTACCGGGCGCTGCATCAGGGGTAGGGGAGGGCCCGGCATATCTTGCTCGGGGCAGGTTGCGCCCTGAGTACCGCCTCGGTATTCAAGACAACGTGATCTATCGGCCAGAGGTGCTCAGGCCAGCATGCGCAGCCACAGCTGTTGCTCGGCCAGTAGCTCTTCGCGCAGGCTGGCCAGTGGTTGTTCAAGCCCCAGCCGGCGCTGCGCGGGTAGCGGCTCGGGGAGCTTCGCCGGTTGTATCTGCAACGCGCTGGCCAGCAGCACCAGGTCGGTCAGGTCGGCTTCGCCGTCGTGGTCGTGCAGCCATTTGTTACGTTGCCTGGCGCACTCGATCAGCGTGGTCGGCACCTGCCAGCGTGTCAGCACCAGCGCACCGATGTCTCCGGAGAGGTAATCGCAGAGCCCATCCAGCTGTTCGGCATCACGCGGGAAGTCCGGCCAGTGCTCCAGCTCCGCGAGCAATGGCAGGCTACCGATATCCTGCAGCAGGCCGGCGAGCATGGCCTCATCGAGTGGCTGGTTACAGCGCTGCGCCAGGGCGGCGCAGAACGCGGCGCGCTCGCGCGCCTTGCGCCAGCGCTGGCGGAAGGCTTGCTGCAAGGCTTTTTCCTTGCTGGCGAAGAGATTGCGCGCGGTGAACCCCAGTACCAGGGTGCCGAGTTGGCGAGTGCCGATTCGGGCTAGCAGGTCGCGCATCGACACGCACGGCCGCGCACCACGAATCAGCGGGCTTTCGGCGAACTGCATGAGATAGGCGGCCAGCGGGGGATCACTGTTGATCACCCGCGCCAGCTGTTCCAGCGAGGTGCGTGGGTCGTCCAGCAGTTGGCGAATGCGCATGGCCGCTTCCGGCATTTGCGGCACTTTTGCCTGACCTTTGAGAAAACGGGTGAGCAGGGCGAAGCGGATGGCTTCGGGGGACAGCGACATGATGGCGGGGGCTTCCGTGGAACCGCAGCGGCGTATTGAGATGCTAGCAGAGCCTTGGCCTAAAGCCGATGCACAGCTGTTGCCTTGACTTGCCCGGCCCCCTTCACTAGCGTGCCTGCACTTGTTTTGACCCTGCAGGGAAACCGCATGACCGACGATCGCATCAAGCTCGAAGCCAGCTGGAAACACGCGCTGCGTGAGGAGTTCGACAAGCCTTACATGAGCGAGCTGCGTGCGTTCCTGCAGGCGGAGAAGGCGGCCGGCAAGGAAATCTATCCGCCGGGCCCACTGATCTTCAATGCGCTCAATTCCACGCCGCTGGATCAGGTCAAGGTGGTGATCATCGGCCAGGACCCGTACCACGGTCCCGGTCAGGCCCATGGCCTGTGCTTCTCCGTGCAGCCGGGCGTGCAGACGCCGCCGTCGCTGGTGAATATCTACAAGGAGCTCAAGCGCGACCTGAACATCGACATTCCGGCCCATGGTTACCTGCAGAGCTGGGCCGATCAGGGCGTGCTGCTGCTCAACACCTCGTTGACCGTCGAGCGCGCCAACGCCGGCTCGCATGCGGGCAAGGGCTGGCAGTTCTTTACCGACCGGGTGATCGAAGTGGTCAGCGAGCATCAGGACAAACTGGTGTTCCTGCTCTGGGGCAGTCACGCCCAGGGCAAGCAGCGCCTGATCGACCCGACCAAGCACCTGGTGCTGCGCTCGCCGCACCCGTCACCGTTGTCGGCGCATCGTGGTTTCATTGGTAACGGCCACTTCAGCCGCTGCAATCAGTTTCTCAGCCAGAATGGCATGACGCCCATCGACTGGCGCTTGCCGGCGCTCTGAGCCCGCTGCCGACGAGGCCTGCTTAGCGCCGCGCAACTGCCTGATCAGCTTTGCATTGCTGCGCAGCCAGATCGGCGTGAAGGCTTTTCAGGCGCTTGTCGGCTCGCGCCATCTGTTTTGAGTCAGCCTGGACGACCAGGTCGACGATCATCTCGGCCATGGCCTGACGATTCTTATCAAAGCTGGCCTGGTAGGCGCTGGTGTAGAAGCGCTCGCGCTGTTGCAGCAGGGCGGTCATGCGCGCAGCGAAGTCGTCGCCACGGCGCACTTCCAGCGCCTTACGCAGCGCCTGTTGCCAGGCCATGCGGTTTTCCAGCCAGACCTGGTTCTGTTCACCCAGGCCCTGTGCCCAGCTCTGCACCCGCTCGCGCTGCTCGGCGTTCAAGTTACCAAACCAGGGTTGCAGACGCTCTTCCATACGCTCGGCGCGACGGCTGATCTGTTCCTGCACGGGTGGCTCGAGAAACTCCTCACGCAGCTTGGCGTTTTGCTCGTCCATTGCCGCCAACAGCTGATCGACCTGGCGCGGGCTGAGGCCGCGCAGCAGCTCGATGGTGCTGGGGGTTATTTCCACAGCGATGCGCTGCATGGCTTGTTCGAAGTCGGCCAACTGGCTGGCCATCAGCTCGCTGTCACTGCTACTCAGTGCCTGCTGACTGCGTTGCAGCCAGTCGAGATAGCGCGGCAGCTCGACGCTGCAATGCCAGGCCAAATGTTCTTGCAGCTGGGGTTTGAGCCAGGCGCTCTGCTCGCTGGTCAGCGCCACGTAGTCGCCCAGCTTCCACGGGATCAGCCAATCGAGGTTGCGATAGGCCAGGCCGACACGGCTGCAGGCGCTCAGCAGCAGGGTGATGGCCAGTAGCAGGAGCAGAGGCTTGCGCATGATCTGGGCTCGCGAGGGCAGAGTTGTTGAGACTAATACTCGGTACATTTGACGCAAGAGGGTGGAAATATTCGCTTAAGAGTTCGCCAGCAGACCATGATCGCCGGCAAGCCGGCTCCTACAGGAGGCGGTGGTCTTGTTGTTTGTAGGAGCCCGCTTGCGGGCGATCCAGTCAATGCGGGCCGTGGCACTCCCGCGGATAAAAAGAAACCGCCCCGAAGGGCGGTTCCGATGTCGCAGGGAGCGCTTAGCCGCCAAGGTAGGCGTCGCGTACCTTGGGGTCGTTGAGCAGCTCTTCGCCGCTACCGCGCATGACGATATGGCCGTTCTCCAGCACATAACCGCGATCGGCCAGCTTCAGCGCCTGGTTGGCGTTCTGCTCGACCAGGAACACGGTCACGCCGTCTTTGCGCAGTTGCTCGATGATGTCGAAGATCTGCTGGATGATGATCGGCGCCAGACCCAGCGACGGCTCGTCGAGCAGCAGCAGGTTGGGCTTGCTCATCAAGGCACGGCCGATGGCGAGCATCTGCTGCTCGCCGCCGCTCATGGTGCCGGCGCGTTGGGCGAAGCGTTCCTTCAGGCGCGGGAACAGGTGCAGGACCTTGTCCAGTTGCTCCTGATTGTCCGCCTTGTCACCGAAGAAGCCGCCCATGGCCAGGTTTTCCTCGACGGTCAGGCGGGCGAACACGCGACGGCCTTCCGGCACGATGGCGATGCTCTTGCGCATGATCTCCGGGGTATCCATGCCCACCAGCTCTTCACCCAGGTAGCGGATGCTGCCACTGGTGGCGCGCGGGTTGCCGCACAGCGTCATCAGCAGGGTCGACTTGCCGGCGCCGTTGGCGCCGATCAGGGTGACGATCTCGCCTTTCTGCACTTCGATGCTGACGTCGTGCAGGGCCTGGATCTTGCCGTAGAAGGTTGAGACGTTGTTGAAACTCAGCATGGATTACGCCTCCCCCAGATAGGCTTTGATCACGTCCGGGTTGTTGCGTATGTCGTCCGGCGTGCCGTCGGCCAGGGGAGTGCCCTGGTTGATCACGTAGATGTGGTCGGAAATGCTCATCACCAGCTTCATGTCGTGCTCGATCAGCAGCACGGTGACATTGTGTTCGTCGCGCAGCACGCCGATCAACTCTTTCAGGTCTTCCGTTTCGCGCGGGTTCAGACCGGCGGCCGGCTCGTCGAGCATGAGGATGCTCGGACGGGTCATCATGCAGCGGGCGATTTCCAGGCGACGCTGCTGACCATAGGCCAGGGTACCGGCGCTACGGTTGGCGAAGTCCACCAGGTTGACCTGTTCCAGCCAGTAGGCGGCAAAGTCCATGGCCTCGCGTTCGCTGCGGCGAAACCCCGGGGTCTTGAACAGGCCGGCCAGGTAGCCGGTATTGAGGTGGCGATGCTGGGCCACCAGCAGGTTTTCCACCGCCGTCATGTCCTTGAACAGACGTACGTTCTGGAAAGTCCGTACCACACCTTTGCGAGCGATCTTGTGGCCAGGCAGGCCTTCGATCGCTTCGCCATTTAGGCGGATGCTGCCGGAGCTCGGCTGGTAGAAGCCGGTCAGGCAGTTGAACACGGTGGTCTTGCCGGCACCATTCGGGCCGATCATAGAGACCACCTGCTTTTCCTTGACGTTCAGGCCCACCCCGTTGACGGCCAGCAGGCCGCCGAAACGCATGGACAGGCCGCTTACTTCGAGAATCGTGCGGCTCATCGCTTCAGCTCCAGGTGGGGACGTTGCATCGGCAGCAACCCTTGCGGGCGCCAGATCATCATGAAGATCATGACCAGACCGAAGAACAGCATGCGGTACTCGCTCAGCTCACGCATCTCCTGCAGCATCACCATGATGATGGCCGCGAGAATCACGCCCAGCTGTGAACCCATGCCACCCAGCACGACGATAGCGAGGATCATCGCCGACTCGATGAAGGTGAACGACTCCGGCGTCACCAGGCCCTGACGGGCAGCGAAGAAGCTGCCGGCGAAACCGGCCAGGCTGGCACCGATGGTGAAGGCCGAGAGCTTGATCACGGTCGGGTTCAGGCCCAGCGCACGGCAGGCAATCTCGTCTTCACGCAGCGCTTCCCAGGCACGGCCGATCGGCATACGCAGCAGGCGGTTGACCAGAAACAGGGTCAGCAGCACCAGCAGCAGGGCGATCAGATAGAGGAAGATCACCTTGTACTGCGAGTTGTAGGCGATTTCGAAGTAGCCATGAAAGGTCGGCATATCGGCCGGCACACGGCGCTCGAAGGACAGACCGAACAGGGTCGGTTTGTTCTCGTTGGCGATGCTCAGGCCGTTGGGGCCGCCGGTGTACTCGGTGAGGTTGCGCAGCAGGATACGGATGATCTCGCCGAAACCGAGGGTCACGATGGCCAGGTAGTCACCGCGCAGGCGTAGTACCGGGAAGCCCAGCAGGAAGCCGAACAGCGCCGCCATCATGCCGGCCAGCGGCAGGCAGATCCAGAAGCCCAGGCCGAAGTAGTGAGCCAGGATCGCGTAGCTGTAGGCGCCTACGGCGTAGAAGCCGACGTAACCCAGGTCGAGCAGACCGGCCAGACCGACCACGATGTTCAGGCCGAGGCCGAGCATCACGTAGATCAGGATCAGTGTGGCGATATCCACCGAACCGCGGCTGGCGAAGAACGGCCAAACCAGTGCCACCATGACCATCGCCAGAATGATCCAGCGCTGGGTGGAAGGCAGGGTGAGGAAGTTACCGACCTCACCGGAACCGCTGGGCAGTTTGGGCAGCTTGGCCCAGGCCGGGGTCAGCCGGTCGCGCAGCAATTGCCAAAGGAAAATCAGCGTAGCAGCGCCGCCGATACACCAGAGTTCGAAGGCGGTGGCGCCTTCCACGCGCAGGCTGATGCCGACGGTGGAGAGTTTCAGGCCCAGAACCGGGTAGGAGATGATCAGCACCAGCAGGGCGCTGAAAATCGCGGATTTGAGATTCTTGGTAATGGCGGTGCTCATACTTTTTCCACCTCAGGACGGCCGAGGATGCCGGTCGGGCGGAACAGCAGCACCAGCACCAGCAGGCTGAATGCCACGACGTCCTTGTATTGATCACCGAAGATATCGGCGCCGAAGGCTTCAGCCACGCCCAGCAGCAGGCCGCCGAGCACCGCGCCAGGAATGCTGCCGATACCACCGAGTACCGCAGCGGTGAAGGCCTTGATACCGGCGAGGAAGCCAAGGTGCGGGTTGATCACGCCGTAGTTCATGCCCAGCAGTACAGAGGCGATGGCAGCCAGTGCCGCACCGATGACGAAGGTCAGGGCAATGATGTTGTTGGTATTGATACCGAGCAGGTTGGCCATCTTCAGGTCTTCGGCGCAGGCGCGGCAGGCGCGGCCCAGACGCGAACGCGAGATGAACAGGGTCAGTGCGATCATGGTGACGAAGGTGACGATGAAGATCAGCACCTGCATGTAGGACACCACCACGCCGTTGGCCGCGCTTTCACCAAGGATGAAGTTGCCCGGCAGCAGGCTGGGGATGGCCTTGTCCTTGGAGTCCTGCGAAAGCAACACGGCGTTCTGCAGGAAAATCGACATACCGATCGCGGAGATCAGCGGGATCAGACGGTTGCCGCCGCGCAGGGGGCGGTAGGCCACCCGTTCGATGCTGTAGCCGTAGGCGCTGGTGACGATCATGGTGGCAGCGAAGGCCGCGATCATCACGAAGGGCACTGCTTCCAGGCCGAACATGGCGAGGCCGGCGATAACGGTGAAGGCTACGTACGAGCCAATCATGTAAACCTCGCCGTGGGCGAAGTTGATCATGCCGATGATGCCGTAGACCATGGTGTAGCCGATGGCGATCAGGGCATAGGTACTGCCAATGGTCAGGCCATTGATCAGCTGTTGTAGGTAGTGATAAAGATCAGGCATTGCCTAACTCCTGGGCAGCGCGTAAAGCGGCGCTTGTGGCGCAGCGCGAGGCCGGAATTCTTCTAATAAACAAAGCCCACTGCTCGCGCAGTGGGCTTTGGCTCAGACAGGAAGCTTACTTGGCTTCGGACTTGGTGCCGTCCTGGTGCCACTCGTACACCACGAAGCTGAAGTCCTTCAGGTCACCCTTCTCGTCGAAGCCCAGGGAACCGGTAGGGGTGTCGAAGCTGTTGGAGCGCAGCGCAGCTGCTACCTTGGCGGTATCGGTGTCGCCGGCTTTCTCGATGCCTTCGGCGATCACCTGAACAGCAGCGTAGGCCGGGAACACGAACGGACCGCTCGAGTCTTCGTTCTTGGCCTTGAAGGCTTCTACCAGCGCCTGGTTCTTCGGATCCTGGTCGAAGGACTTCGGCAGGGTTACCAGCAGACCTTCGGAAGCCGGGCCGGCAATGGCGGAGATTTCGGAGTTGCCGACGCCTTCCGGACCCATGAACTTGACGTTCAGGCCGCGCTCTTTGGTCTGGCGCAGCAGCAGGCCCAGTTCCGGGTGGTAGCCGCCGTAGTAGACGAAATCGACGCCCGCCTGATTGAGCTTGGCGATCAGTGCGGAGAAGTCCTTGTCGCCGGCGTTGATGCCTTCGAACAGGGAAACCTTCACGCCTTTGCTTTCCAGGGTCTGCTTGACTGCAGTGGCGATGCCTTCACCGTACTGCTGCTTGTCGTGGATGACGGCAACGGTCTTCGGCTTGATGTGGTCAGCGATGAAGTTGCCTGCGGTCGGGCCTTGCAGGCTGTCCAGACCGATGGTGCGGAACACCAGTTCGTAACCGCGAGCGGTGATGTCCGGGCTGGTGGAGGCCGCGGTGATCATCAGGATGCCTTCGTCTTCGTAGATGTCCGAGGCCGGCTGAGTGGAGCTGGAGCACAGGTGGCCAACCACGAACTTGACGCCGTCGTTGACGATCTTGTTTGCCACGGCAACGGCCTGCTTGGGATCGCAGGCGTCGTCGTAGACCACGCCTTCGAGCTGGGCGCCATTCACGCCGCCAGCCTTGTTGATCTGCTCGATGGCCATCTTGGCGCCGATGAACTGCATTTCGCCGTACTGGGCAACTGCGCCGGTTACCGGGCCAGCCAGGGCGATCTTGATGTTGTCGGCTGCCATCGAATAACTGGCCGCCCCCGCCAGTGCCATTGCCGCGAACAGCTTGGAAATCTGCTTAGCCTTGTTCATGAGTGCTCCACTCTTATGTTTTCGTTGTTGTAGTTCTTGCGGCCGAAGCTGCAGAACCGGGTCTGTAACCCCGGTAGTGCCTCCGGCAACTGTACCGGAACAGTGTAGAGCGCGCATTTGCGCCTTGAAAAGCCGGCAGTTGGAGGCGAAACACGGGGGTGTCGCTAAATTGCAAGGAATGTATAGAAATACGGCGTGGCCTGGGCTGGCTGCTGAACGTCGTGCGGTTGCCTGGGATGCCGCCGGCGCTATCATTGCGCGCCACCATTCAAAGTCATCGACACGGGACACACCATGACGGATCAATCTAGCACCCTCTATGCCAAGCTGCTCGGCGAGACAGCGCCGATTCGCTGGCAGGAACTGCAGCCATTCTTCGCTCGTGGCGCGCTGCTCTGGGTCGAGGGCAATCAGGATCTGGTGGCGGTCGCACAGGCCGTGGCCGAGAACGATCAGGCGCGTGTCGCGCAGTGGATGAACCAAGGCCTGCTGTGCAAGTTCGAAGATTCACGTGCCGAAGATCTGCTCACGCGTGATCCGCAACTGTGGGCGGTGGTGGTGGCGCCCTGGGTGCTGGTACAGGAGAGGGCAGGTAGTTCGGCTTTGCACTGAAATGATGCATGCAGGGCTGCGGGTCGCGGGCTAGACTCTGCGGATACGCCCGTCCGGGTGCGCGCAGCATCAAGACAAAGGAATGAACCCATGTTCGAACCCGGCCATCTGCATCGCAGCAATCCTCCTGGCCAGAGCGGTCAACCCGGTTACAGCATCGATTTCTACTATGAAGTGCGTGAGGACCCGCAGGAGGGGCCCATGCTGCACGGGCGCCTGGTAGGCGAGATCGACGGCAAGGCGTTCGAAGAAGTCTTTGAGATGCATCGCGATACCGCATTCAACTTCGCCAGCGTGATTTCACGGCTGACGGCCAAGCATGGTCTGCCCGCCAACCATAGCCCGATCATGTCGGCGCATGCCGAGTACGACGCGATCTTCGAGGATATTCGTGCCAAGCTGCACGCCAAGCCGGGCGAGGCGGTGGACCTCGACCACCTGGAGCGCGACGGCCTGACGTAATCCTATGGCTGTTCGAGGATGAAAAAAAACCGGATGCTGAGATCCGGTTTTTTCATTTTCGGGGGCGTGTTTCAGGCTGCGACGAAACCTGCAGGGTAGGCCAGCGAGGCTTGGCTGCTTTGCACTTCGGCGATGGTTTCGCGCACGACCTGCTTGGCCAGGCAAGCACACTTGCCACACTGGCTGGCGATGCCGAGTGTGCCGCGTACTTCACGATAGCTGCAGCAGCCCTCGTAGACCGCATCGCGGATTTGAGTATCGGTGACACCTTCACAGAGGCAGACGTACATAAGCAAGGCTCGTCTTGGTAGTTCTGTTCGATGGGTCGGATACTAATGTTAATGAGAATGCTTGTCAAAGATCTATTGCGAATGCTGGCAGTGCCTGACGAACGGTTTTCGGCCGTTGGCCAGACATTAAAAAACCGGCCTGGCAGACTGTGTGAAAACGTTCTGAACTGAACCGGTTCAATACAAACGCCTCGATTGATTCGGGGCGTTTGTGTTTTTACTGGTGCAATGATGCAAAGTGCAGCGCTCAGGT